>JAFAMB010000023.1 GCA_019233825.1 Verrucomicrobiota bacterium
CGGCTTTCGCCGCGTCGATCGCAGATCTCACCTCTACCAGGCTCCGGCCAAGCGGCTTCTGACAAAAAGCCGCCGCGCCTCGGTCGAGTACATTCACTGTCTGGGAGGCATGCAGTGCACTGGGCGTGGCGATTACGACCCCGTCAATCTCATGTTTCAGCAATTCTTCAAGTGTTCGCATCCGCGCTGCCTTGGGAGCCAACTCGGCCGCTTTATTAACTAAATCTTTGACTGGATCGGCCAGTGCAACGATTTCTGCCTCTCCAGAAGAGACAATGGCCGCCATCCGTTGCAGGCCGATCCAGCCGAGACCCAAAAATCCCAACCGTGGTTTCACAGAGTTATTGCCAGCTGATATTGGATAGCAATCCCACTAACGGTTTCCTAGTTCGAGCATCACCTTTTCGATAGGGTCATCCCAGACCCCAGGTCTCCGCTGGCGAAAAAGTCGCATGGTAGGGTACCATGGCGAGTCAGGACGATCCCGGAACCAACGCCAGTCAGCATCGAAATGGAGTAAAGTCCAAACAGGTCTGGCAAGCGCTCCTGCAAGATGCGCCACCATGGTATCGACCGTAATGATCAAATCAAGTTGCCGAATCAGGGCGGCGAGCGCCAATAGGTCTGTGAATTTTACGGCGGAATTTAGGAACGGAAAACCGCCGGCTGTTCTATACTCGGGTTGCAGATGAAACCAATTTAGGCCCGGTACTTTTGCGAGCACAGATAGACTCTCGAGCGGCAGTGCTCTCCTTGGGTCGAAGCTCCCACCCGCCCAGCAGAGTCCGATGTTAGGTTTGTCAGGTGGGACAAGTCTGGACGATGGGAACGGAATGGTCAGAAACGGGACCTCTCGCGGAATGGTTTCGAGCGTGGTCCGAAAAACGTAGGGCAGTTCTGTCGACTCAATTTCTACAGTTTCCGCCGGAAGCTTCAGAGGAGAATCGAGGGGAACAATCTGATCCGGCTGCAGGCCGGCGAAAATCGGGACCAACTGCTCAGGTGCTTCCAGACAAACAGTCTTGGCCCGCTCGGCCAGAAGTGGAATATAACGAGCATAGTGGATGGCGTCGCCCAACCCTCGCCAGCAGCGGACCAGGACTGGGCGATTGTCGACCGGTGTGCCATCCCAAAGGGGCCGGAAAAAACGAGGCAGATCAACCCTCAGTTTACCGAGATTGGTCAAACGGTCGCTTTGGCGCCAGGCTTTCTCGAGATCTCCTGCGCTAGCAGCCGCCCACCAGCACCGGGCAACTTCAGTTTCGAGCGTTTCGAGTTGGTGTGTTCCGTCCGGTGAAGATGGTATCTCGAGTTCCACGTGTGCGGTTTGTCGGTTCATCTCGATGCGGAAGTGTTCGTATCCGATTCGGAGGCCGGTCCTGCCATTTTCTACCTCCCTGATCGTATGGTCAGTGTTTTCCCTGACCTTCAGACCCTGAAGCAGGCACGATCCTTACAATATCAGGTGCTCTCCATGCGTCTCGTCATCTTCGGACTCACCATCACTTCTTCGTGGGGCAATGGGCATGCTACTCTCTGGCGAGCTCTGAGCCGCAGTCTCGCCCAGCGAGGACACCACTTAACCTTTTTCGAAAGACAGCTTCCCTATTACGCCGAAACACGCGATCTCACTACCTGGACGGACGGAGAACTCATTCTGTATGACTGCTGGGATCTCGCTTCCGCTGTGGCCCGTGACCGTCTCGCAAACGCCGACGTCGCTCTGATTTCCTCCTACTGCCCTGACGCCTTGTCTGCGGGCAAACTCCTTGCCGAATTTGGAGAAAGGATTGTGAAAATCTTCTATGACATGGACACACCCGTCACCCTCCATCGCCTGGAGACGCATGGTTTCGTCCCGTATTTGCCATCAAACGGATTGCGGGACTTTGACCTCGTCCTCAGCTTCACTGGTGGAATCGTCCTCACCACTTTAAAAGAGCGCCTCGGAGCCAGGCGCGTTGAGGTGCTGTATGGGCATGCCGATCCTGACCTGCACTATCGGCGCGTAACGAGCACAGAGCGCGAAGCGACGCTTTCTTATCTCGGGACGTTTGCCCGCGATCGACAACCGGCTCTGGAAGAGTTCTTCGTCAAACCTGCCCAGCGACTACCAGCGTGGCGTTTCGTGTTAGCTGGCGCGCTCTACCCGCAAGAATTTCCCTGGGAATCTAATATATACTTTCTCCGGCACTTGCCTCCCTCGGAACACGGGGCTTTCTTCAGCTCGTCAAAATGCACCTTGAATCTTACCCGAAGTTCAATGATCGCCGCGGGCTTTTGTCCCTCCGGACGCATTTTCGAGGCCGCCGCCTGTGGTACACCCGTGATCACTGACCGTTGGACGGGCTTGGAAGAATTTTTCGAACCTGGCAAGGAGATCATTGTTGCTGAAAGCGCCGCGGATGTTATCCGAGCGATCACATCTCCACGTGAGAGTATCAATCTAATCGGCGACGCCGCCTACAGGCGGTTCTTAAGCCAGCATACTTCCGATCGGCGCGCGGCCGAGCTGGAATCCTATTTGCACGTCATCTGAGACAACGAGCTTTGACATATGTGGGGAATCATTCCAGCCGCCGGTGAAGGAAAGAGGATTCAGCCGCTCGCCTTTTCCAAGGAACTCCTGCCAGTCGGAGTGTGCGAGATTGACCATTCTCGCCGGCCCAGAGCGGTCAGCGATTTTATCGTGGAACGAATGGTTCTGGCGGGGGCCTCGAAGTTATGCTTCGTCATTTCGCCTTGGAAACACGACATTCTCCGCTACCACAGTAGCGGGACCGAAAAAGTTTCTATCTTCTATACAGTTCAACCGCGGGCACTCGGCTTGTGTGACGCTGTGTTCCGGTCGGAACCGGTGGTTCGATCTGGCGAAGAGGTTTTGATCGGGTTGCCTGATACTGTTTGGTTCCCGCTTGACGGTTTCGATAAGCTGCCCCGCAAGAAGTTCTCTCTGCTCCTTTTTCCCGTCACTCAGCCGGAACGATTCGATGCCGTTTTGTTAGACGATCAGTCTAACGTCAAGGGAGTCCAGGTGAAGACCAGGCAAGCCAAGACAAACTGGATCTGGGGAGGCATGAAACTGCCGGGAAGCGAATTCAGAGAGTTGAGGGCCCTGTGGGATCGCCGAGGTAAGCAGGACGAATATCTTGGCACGCTGATCAACGCATGGATTGCTGAAGGCCGCAACGTCCTGGGGATCAAGGCCGGTACTTCCTACCTGGACGTGGGCAGCGTTGAAGGTCTTTACCTAGCTTGGCGAAGATTAGAGTCGGGCCTTGAAGAGCTTGTCTCCCAAGAGTTGTTCCGATGAGGCCAACAATCCTGAGTGTCGCGCGACTTTGCCAACCTCCCTCGCCACTTCAGGAAAAGCCGGTAGGCTCGGCAGACCGCTTCCCACCGGCGGTGCTGCATATCGGCTCACCATCTCGGCACAGAACTCAGCATAACTGTCCAAATCTCGCGGTGCGCTCGAGTGATGCGGAACGATTCCAAGATGTTCCGGGGTAAAACAAAAGGTTATTGTTAGATTAAACTGGCTGAGGGCATCGATTTGGCGGTCAAACCAGTCGAGAGCGCCAGGCCGAAAACTATCCGCCCAGCTGAGACCGGTGCGGAGATAACGCACCCCGAGATCTTGCAAACGTATGACCGCGTCTTCCAGCCTATGATCGTTGAAATGGAACCACTGACAAATTCCAAATTCAGGAGTGTGCCGCGCAAATTCGCGGTACGAAAGTTTTTCGGTTCCATCCTCTCGGACCAGCCCCATATAAAAATGGCGATAGTAGGAAGAACCCTCCGACTCCCGGTGGCGGGTCGTGGCAGGCCAAGCCTTGGGTAAGTCATACAGACTATACCAATGAATGCGGGGTACGAGTCCTTTTAGCAACTCGGCGCTCCGCTGCAGCCCAAACAATTGAACCTCGTCCGCCCCGAACGTGGAGACTCCCACTTCCGTAATCCACACGGGAAGCAAGATGGCTGACTGGATCGAGTTCAGGCGTTCGGGCCACTCGTTAATCTGCCAATGATTCCAATCGAGCGGAAAACCATGCACTCCAAAAGCATCCAGACACTGCAGCACGCCTAGTTTTTCGAGGCGATATGCAAAACCTGCGTCGATCGGCGAGGTACCTCCCAAAACCTGAATCAGCCCTGGGTTCTTTTTACGAACTGCGTGCGAAGCTCGTTTCACCATCTCTGCGAACCGGCCCCACTCAGGGTCAACTTCGAAGTCCCAATGCGACTTATTGTTCGGTTCATTCCAAAAGGTGACTGCTTCGATCATCTCCGCGCGCCTCCATGTCGGTTACTTGGCAAACGTAAACTTCCTGTTCCGGATGTAACAAAATTCGAAAGCCGGCCGCACGAATCATCGCTTCCAAACACGCCCGGTTGGGAATCCACCAATTAGTCGGATCCGCCGCGTATCTGGCCTCAACGAAATGCAACCTGGGAAACTCCGGCCGCGAAAAGATTTCCGTTTCCCAGAATGAATAATCCTCTTCAACCGGTTCAACTCCGGTGCCACCACGAATCATGGATTGCACTATAAACAGATCGCGCGTGGCGTGGCGACGCAGTAGATCGAGTGCCAGCAACGGGTAGCGGAGGTGATAAAGCACTCCAAGAAAGAGAACAAGATCAAATTCCTCATGTAATTCTTTGACCTCGTAAACTGACAATCGGCGGAACTCCACATCCAGTTTCAAGAGACTCCGCATGAACTCGGCCTGTCGCAGGTAATGTGGATCCGTATCGATCCCCAGAACGCGGTCCGCCCCACGCTTTTTCATCTCGAACGCATAAAAGCCGGCGTTGCAGCCAACCTCCAGAACACACTTTCCTTTCAGATTCTCTGGAATCGCCCAGCGGAATCGATCCCATTTTACTCTTGGATAATCGCCCAGCGGATGGTTAGGAGCGGTTTTTATATCTCCTATCTCGAAATTCTGGAACCACTCACCCAGAGATTGCACTTGCCACTCGATTGTTTGCTGATGACGCATTAGAAGGACGGCTGAAAGGGGGCCTATGATTAGTCATTTGCTTGCGTTGAGTGACCGAAGACAGCAGCCATTTCTTTTGTACCGTTAACCTGAGCCATTTGTTCCATGTTGTGGTTATCGATGAATTCCTCAGTTAAACGCCTTGCTTCTTCATCCGTAAATTGCATCGGAGGAGATTTCATGTAGTAACCTGAAGGCCCGATCAAGGCTCCTCCGATCTTTCGGTCTAGAGCTAGCTTGACGCAGCGAATCGCGTCAATCACTACTCCAGCCGAATTAGGCGAATCCCAGACTTCCAACTTAATCTCACAAGAGACCGGGGAATCACCAAACCCGCAGCCCTCCAAACGGATGTGGCAAACCTTGCGATCCTCCAGCCATTCCACATAGTCGCTCGGCCCCACGTGAACTGACGCTTCGGAAATTTCGCGGCCAATCTGACTCGTTACGGCATTGGTCTTAGATATTTTCTTAGAAACCAACCGCTCCCGTTCGAGCATGTTCAAAAAATCAGTATTGCCGCCGAAGTTTAGCTGGTACGTCCGGTCTAGGCGGACCCCGCGTCGCCGAAACAGGTCGACTAAGATTCGGTGAACAATCGTTGCGCCAACCTGGGATTTTATATCATCACCAATTATCGGCAGCCCCTTCCTAAGAAAACGACGTTGCCACTCGTGGGTCGAAGCGAGAAAAACCGGCATGCAGTTAATCAGCGCACAGCCGGCTTGCAGGCATTGCTCAGCATACCAGCGAACCGCTTCCTCCGAACCCACGGGTAGATAACACAAGGCAACTTCTGTCCCGCTTCGCCGAAGGACCTCGGCCACATCTGCAGGAGGCTTCGAGGCAATCGGAATCATCGGTTTTGTGAAACGGCCTACCCCGTCCAGCAAATTACCTCGATGCACCATAACACCCGTTGCTGTTACTTCCGCAAAGCGCCGAGTATTATTCGGCGCCGCAAAAATCGCTTCGTTGAGGTCCAGACCGACTTTTCGACTGTCCACGTCGAAAGCCGCACTGAATTCGATGTCTCGCGGTAGATAGCCACTTATATCGGAACGCATCAGACCGGCAACCGAGTCACCACGGTTTACTTTTCGATAGTACGCGATGCCCTGAACAAGCGCCGAGGCGCAATTGCCCACTCCGAATATGGCCGTTCGAATCTTATTGCTCATGGAGAACTCCATCCAGCTTGAGATTGGGTTGTAGGGGCGCTTTTGCCCACCAGGCGCTCCAGCATCTGCACCCGGCGATCGGCAGTATGGGAACTCAGAACTCGACGACGGGCCCGAACCCCGAGTGCCACCCGATCAGACTCCGGGTAATCCTCTAGAATCTCCCGAACCTCTCTTCCCGTATGAGCGACCAGGATTTCTTTTCCTGGTTCAAAAAACTCGCTCAAACCTTCCCACGAATCAGAGATGGTCGCCGTTCCACAAGCCGCCGCTTCAAAGAGGCGCGTACTCGGCGAATAGCCATTGGCTGTCATTGCATCCCTGGTCAGGTTAAGCGCGAACCGCTGCCGGCCGTAGAAAACAGGGTGATCTTTCGGCGCAACGTGCTCCGCCCGCGCAATGTTTTGTGGCCAGCGAATCGTTTCGGGGTAGAGCGGACCCGCCACTACGAACTTTCTGGTGGGCATCTTGCGCGCGTTCTGGATCAAGAAAGGTTCCAGCTTGCGCTGCCGATCCGCGCAATAGGTGCCAAGATAGCCGAGCTCCCAAAGAAGGGGGCTCGGACAAGGAAAATGCACCTGCGGATCAACAGAACACCAAAACGTAGTCGGATTCTGCACTCGGTAATGCTGGGCCATTTCGTCGAGGGCAGCGCCTCCCGCGAAAGAGAAATAGTAGTCGAACCGCGGCAAGATACGGGCTGAGATATATTCATCATCGCCCGCCTTGAGTTTCTTCAGGGTCACCGGGGCATCGAGGTCGTAAAAAATTCGCACCGCCTGTTTCGCGTTTGCCAGAAGCCAGCGTGCTACACGCACGCCTTCGGGAACAAACGATCCCAGGACTACGCAGTCGGCTGTTCGCAGGGCGTCAGTATAGCTTCGCCGCAGCTCAGCCAAATTTTTGTAAAGCTTGATCGAGCCAAGTTCCTTTTGATGGAGGTCATCACGAAACGAGCCGTACCAGGGTGTATCTCGTTCCAGAAACAGCAGATCGTGACCTCGGCCAGTGAGCGCACGGGCGAGCGCGCGAAACGTCACGGTGTGACCGTTGCCCCACGAGGAAGTAATCGATAGTCCGCAAATAATTACCTTCATTGGCCGACGACAACAGAAAAGATCGATTCGAACTGCTGAGCTCGTCTTTCGTAGGTGTGCTCCCGAAGACAACGTTTCCGAGCCGCCGCACCGATTTCCCGGGAACGCAGCGGCGTTAGATCATTCAATAGCTCCACTATCCTCTCGCCGTTCTCAGCGACTAGAATCTCCCGGTCCGGTTCAAAGAACTCGGCGACGCCTTCCCAGGCATCTGTGATCAGGCAAGCCCCAGTGCCGGTCGCCTCGAATACCCGGGTGGCAGGAGAAAAGCCATAGGCGGCCATGCTGTTGCGGCAGACGTTCAGCACCGCCAGCCCGCTGCAATAAAAGCGGTTATGATCGCATGTAGGGAGATGCCCGAAATATCTGACGTTTTCCGGCATCACCTTACCATCCCATCCATTGCCCGCCAGCACAAACCGGCGATCACCCAATTCCTGAGCTGGTTTGAAGAAGAATTCCTCGGCTCGCTTTTCCCGGTCGGGCAATCGATTGCCGAGAAAATTCAAATCGCTCGCGTACGCCGACTCCGCCTTTACAGGAAAATGTGTCGCTGGATCTACACCGTTATAAATTGGAAAACAAGCCTGGGCACCGAAAGCTTCGTAACCCGCTACAACTGGATGTCCGCCGCCATAGGTTAATACGAGATCAAAATGGGGGATGAGATCCCGAAAAGGGTCCTGCTGCTTGGCTCGCAGTCGATCCAATGTCGAAGGAGCGTCTACATCCCAAAACGCAACTATATTGGAACTACGTTTTGCCTGAACAATCGCGAATTCCAGATAGTCGTCAAGAACGCCCACCCCGCTCGTCTTGATCAGCAAATCACTGACACTGGCCTCCTCCAGTAAGCGGTCCACTTCATTTGGGCTCGGCGCGTAGACGACGACCTTCACCCAGGCCGGCGATTCGAGGTCCGCATGGGCCTGTCGATCATAGGCGGCCGGCTCATAGAAGGTAATGTCGTGACCTTTTTCGTGAAGAGCCCTGACCATTCCGCGATAGTAGGTCGCTGCTCCGTTCCAATACGCGGAAAGAATGCTGGAACCAAAAATCGAGATCTTCATGAATTCAACTCAGGCATTCCGATAAGGCTAGCTAAACCGACCATTCTTATCCGGAAAGGCCTCGTTTCATTAGTTCGTGAGAAGCAGCGTGGGCGAGGTCCTCAGCCGTTTGTTCGGCCAACCAATCGAGCATCTCCGTTAATCCAGCCTCCAGCGAATAACGGGGCCGGAACCCAAGAATTCCTCTGGCCCGCGAAATGTCCGCAAAACAATGACGAATATCGCCGATCCGATAGCGACCGGTAATCTCGGGTTCAAGGTCTTCGTGGTCAAGATAGCGTGCCAGGTCGCGGGCCAGCTTTTCGATCGTGCAGCACGTGCCGGTGCCAACGTTGAAGACACAGCCGCTCGAATCTTCACTCTCCAGTGCGAGCCGGCAAGCGAGCGCGACGTCTTTGACATATATAAAATCGCGGTGTTGCTGACCATCCTCGTTCACTAGAGGCGCCCGATCGTTAAGGATGCGGGAAGAAAAGATCGCCATGACTCCGGTGTAGGGATTCGACAGCGCTTGCCGAGCCCCGTAGACGTTGAAGAAACGCAAGGCGATCGTCGGGATGCCGTAGGCTGGACCGGTCGCAAGGCAAAGCCGCTCCTGATAATACTTGGAAAGCGCGTAGACCGAAGCTACCGAGGGAGTCTTGGATTCTGGTGTTGGTATGGGCTGCAAACGTTCGCCGTCTTGGCCGCAAACTTCCCATTCTCGGCGCTTTAGCTGGTCGAGCTTACGCTCCACCCCCTGGTGGATTTCTCCGGAACTGCTCCGATAGAGTCCCTCGCCATAGACACTCATGCTAGACGCCACTACAAGTTTAGCTACCGATCGCTTCGCCAGAAGTTCGACCAGCGTCGCTGTGCCCAGGCAGTTCGCGTCTGAGTAATTCGCGATCTGATACATACTCTGGCCTACGCCCACCGCGGCAGCTAAGTGAAAAACAGCGTCAACTCCGTCCAAGGCCTTGGCCATTAGCTCCTCGTCACGGACATCGCCAACGATTAACTCCACATCATCACAAAGATATTCCGGGCGTTGCTGGCTCGCGCCATGCACCTGCGGAAGGAGCGAATCAATCACCCGGACCTTATAACCCCGGGCTAATAGTTCGTCGGACAAGTGGGATCCAATGAACCCGGCACCACCTGTAATCAAAATCCTGCTGAACATAGGAAATGTTGGTAATCCGAAGTAAGAACCTCAAAATCAGTGGCGAACGAACAAGTTCGTGAGGGTAAGTAGAAGCGCATGTCAGGCGACCCCCTGAACCCCCCATCGGGAAATCAGTAAGCGCGAGCGACGACCAGCGTCAGCGGAACCACGGGCGAGGAAGCCAGAACCAGCACATCCAGCGGATCCCCGTCTGCCGCCAGAGTTTGGATGTTTTGGCATCAGGATTCTCTAGAGTGACTTTAGATCTGATCGTAGATTTCCAGCAGTTCATCCACTCGATGAGCGCAGGTATGGCGTGAGCGAACGGTTTCCAATCCGTGTGCAGCCAGGTCGGCAGCCAGACTCTCATTGCTCAAAATCGCGCGAAGATGCTCCTTCATTTCCTGACTATCGCGTGCCACAAGATAGTCCTTTCCCGGTCTGAAAAGGCCTTCCACGTCGTCCCAAAACGAACTGATCAAAGGTATTCCGCAGGCTAGGGCCTCGAAAGGCCTGATCGTGGGAATGCCCGGCAGCGCCTTGGCATAAGGCCGGCGTGGAACATGTAAAGTTACGCG
>JAFAMB010000032.1 GCA_019233825.1 Verrucomicrobiota bacterium
ACGCCAGCAGCGTCTGTTTGACGGCTTCCGGGTCAATCGAGGTCAAATAACCGCGGATAATGCCCTCAGACCTTTAACGATTCTGCCTGTTGGCTCCGGTTGGGAATAATCGCCTCAAGGGATCCCGGCATGGGTCTGAACTAATGATATGAAAGGAGGTCATCGGAACTGGTGGAGGTAACCGTAGCCGAAGTGCAAGCAACAGGCCGCGAGGCCTGGAGCCAAAAGAAGTGCAAGGCAAAGGTAGCGGCTGCTTTTTGGCCGACAAGCTACGAACCGGGAAGGCGAAAGATTCCGACGCGCAGAGCGCGGGCGAGGATTCGGCGCGCAAATGGTGTCCTGCGACCGACAGATCTGGCAGGACACTTTTGGAATTCAGTCTCTGACGACGAATCGCGGCGGCCAATCCAGTCGACGACCGTCGCGATGGGCCTGCAATAAAGCATCCGTGCAAAGCTGGAAAAAATGGCTTCGATCCTTGAACCCAAAATCGCGAACGATTCGTTCTAATGTATCCAGATGCTCGAGGCGCACGCTGGTGGTGCGTTTGCCGTGCGTATTCTGGGTCAACCCTGGTTCAGTATTCATATTGGAGATTTCAGTAGCGCAGCTTTAACGGTTGCACATGCATCAAAAGGCAATGCCATCCCTGACAAGCGCAATGCCATCCCTGACAAGCGCAATGCCCCTGGACCGATTCGCGTACCCGGCACCACAGTGTTCAGCGTTAGACGCGAATGACTGCAGTTCTGTTCGAGCCCAGTCGATCTGAGGTACCATCCAGTCGCATTTTTGCGAATTAAGCAGTTGTTACATTTGCATGACGGTTGTCAATTCCGAAAAATTCTTGCTTGATTAAGTGGTAAAGTTTTGGGACTATCTGCGAAACAATGTTCGTAACCAACGCCATTACTGATCATATCTGCACACCGCCTAAACTCTGGTGTGCAGTTTCCGCCATGTTCCTAGGCGGACAATGGTCAGCGGGCGAGGTTACGAGCAGTTAATCGGCAAAAATCTTAGGACTTTAGAGAAAACCCACCGCTGATCGATCGGCGGTGGGTTTTTTCATGTCCAGAACCGATCGAGTCAGCGATCCAAATTAGGAAGATCATGACAACGCTAAATGAAGACCAAACACTGAGCAGGGAAGAGAGATTTGTGGCTTTAGCGCACACCTATCTCGAGTTCCATCTGTCGCTCCAATCGGCCATAGATGCAGCAGAAGCGGATCTGCTCCAGCTTGACGGTTTGGAGCTGGTCGCGGAAGCTGCTTGATGACCCTGCCGGTCCTTCAAGAGTCAAAGCCGTATGCTACTGCAGCTTCGATTGTGAGAACGCTGCGGGAGAACGGTTTTGTCGCTTATTTTGCCGGTGGATCCATCCGGGATGCTCTCCAGGGCATCGCACCAAAAGATATCGATATCGCGACAAGCGCGAGACCCGATCAGGTGCAGGCACTCTTTCGCCGGACCATACCTGTTGGAGTCCAATTCGGGGTCGTGCGCGTCTTGGAAGCCGATTTTGAACTTGAAGTGGCTTCCTTCCGTTCCGACGGAAACTATCTGGATGGAAGACACCCTCAATCTATTCAGTTTTCGACGCCGGAGAAAGATGCGGCCCGGAGAGACTTCACAGTCAACGGGATGTTTTACGACCCGCTAGAAGACAAGGTCATCGATTTTGTAGGAGGTCAGGAGGACCTGGCTCGAAGGCTGATTCGGGCGATCGGATTAGCATCAGAGCGTTTCGCGGAAGACCGCTTACGGATGCTTCGCGCGGTCCGGTTTGCTTCGACGCTCGGGTTCGACATAGAGTCCGGTACCTGGGCCGCGATACGGGTGGGTGCCAAAGAGATTCTAGTCGTGAGTCCGGAACGAATCCGGGATGAAATCGTCAAGATTCTGGTAGATGCGCATCGCCTCCGGGGATTCGATCTGCTTGACCGGAGCGGGTTGTTAGCTGTGATCCTGCCGGAAGTCGAAGCTCTGAAAGGGTGCGAACAGCCGGAGCAATTCCACCCGGAGGGAGATGTGTTTGTCCATACGCGAATCATGTTAGGCTTGCTGGGGCCGGAAGCGAGCGGACCGCAGGCGCTTGCGGTGCTGCTGCACGACATTGGAAAGCCGCCGACAAGATCCTTTGACCCCACGGATCGACGGGTTCGATTCAACGGACACGACAGGGTGGGCGCAGAGATGGCCGAGCAGGTGATGACGCGGCTTCGTTTTTCACGGCATGACATTGATTTGGTGGCCGAGGCGGTGCGCAATCATATGGTGTTTAAAGACGTTCGACAGATGCGTCCTGCTAAACTGAGGCGTTTCATGGCTCGTCCGAACTTTGGGATCGAACTCGAATTGCATCGCGTCGATTGCGCGGGCAGCCACCGAGACCTGGGGAATTATCGGTTCCTGGTTAACAAAGCGGCAGAATTTGCGCGGGAACCGCTTATTCCGCCCCCTTTGATACGAGGAAATGATTTGCTTGCGCTTGGCTTGAAACCAGGGCCGCGCATCGGAGAACTGCTGGAGGCAATCCAGACCGCCCAATTGGAGGGCGAAATTACGACGCGTGCCGAGGCATTTGAACGGCTTAAATCGTTGGAGCCGGCGCTGGGGAGGAGTATCAGTGCCAGCGGAAGTGTCAGTGTCAGTGAAAAGTGCGCGGAATAGGCCGGGAACGATTGGGAACGGTGAACGGTGGAACGCCTTTCGATGAACGTCTCACCGTGCGCAGTCCGACGGTTGCCGCTCGCATTCACTCCGGGGGTTTTTCTCTCACGCGCAGTGGCGACGGCACTGACACTGACACTCTTCCCGATCGCCTACGGAGGCGACAGCTTTTTTCAACCCAGCGCCCGATCTCCGCGTCGAGGTGAGATCATCTACTTTCTTTTGCCTGACCGATTCAATGACGGGGATCCATCCAATAACACCGGAGGGTTGGAGTCTGGCGACCCGGAGGAGACTGGATTCAATCCCGCTAACCCGGATTTTTTTCATGGCGGCGATTTGCAGGGGATCACCGGAAAGCTCGATTACCTACGGGACCTGGGCGCGACTTCGATCTGGATGACGCCGATCTTTCGAAATCGCGCGGTGCAAAAGTATGGCGAAGGTGTGCGGCCTAAAGCAGGTTACCATGGTTACTGGATTCTGGACTTCACCGATGTCGATCCGCACTTTGGAAAAAAGGGGGACCTTCAGCGGCTGATTGCGGACGCAAAACAGCGCGGAATTGGAATCCTCCTAGACATCATCGTCAACCATACGGCGGATGTCATTCAGCCGAAGAATGGAGTTCACGCGTACCAATATAAGTTCTCTAAACCTTACCTCGATGCGAACGGGAAACCATTTGACGATCGTGATTACATCAACCGGGCGGATTTTCCAGCACTCGACCCTGACGTGAGCTTTCCTGTACCGCCAACATTCGCGAGCGAAAAGGATCGCACGATCAAATCACCGGATTGGTTAAATGATCCGACCGTTTATCACAACCGGGGCGAAGCCTCGACGGGCGGCGAGAGTGCTCTATATGGAGATATCTCGGGCCTTGACGATCTGTTTACCGAACAACTTCGTGTTGTCCAGGGCATGATCGATATCTACACGCGGTGGATCAGGGAATTTGGCCTCTCCGGATTTCGTTTGGATACGGTGAAACACGTAAACAATGAGTTCTGGCAGCGGTTCATCCCCGCGATTGAGGAAGCTGCGCGGAACTCGGGCCGCAAAGATTTCTTTCTCTTCGGGGAGGTTTACGATCCTGACCCCGCCTTTCTTTCAGAATTCGTTCATCGCGCGGCTATGCCGTCAGTGCTGGATTTCGGCTTCCAGCGATCGGCGCGGGGATTCGCCGCGGGCGCTGATGCGCCTGCGAAACTGGCCGAATTTTTCGCCAAAGATAGCTATTACACAACCCAGTCAGTGAATGCCTATCGGCTGGTGACATTTCTCGGCAATCATGACATCGGACGAATCGGTTATTTTTTATACAACGATGACTTTGGTGCGCCGGACGAAGAAATTCTGGCCCGGGATATCCTGGCTCATGCGGTTTTGCTCTTTAGCCGCGGCATTCCGGCGATCTACTACGGCGACGAGCAGGGGTTCACAGGCAAGGGAGGGGATGCCGCGTCCCGAGAGGATATGTTCGGATCAAAAGTGAACGATTTCGTTCAGGAAAAGCGAATCGGTGGGGGAGATGGATCGAAGCCTGCTTTCAATGAGGACCATCCCTTGTTTCGCGCAATTCGCGCAATGATCTCGGTGCGGAAGCAGAACCCGGTCTTGCAAGACGGGATTCAGATTGTTCGGTACGCGGAAGCCAAGCCGGGCATCTTTGCCGTCTCCCGAATCGATCGAGAGCGCCGAGAAGAAATGCTGGTCGTCTTTAATAACTCCGCAGAAACGCGCAAGGCGAATATCAAAGTCTTTTCACCGGCAGGCAACTGGGAACGCGTCTTTGATTCGAGTGCCAAGGGGAGCAGTTTCGGGCCGGGCCCCGACAATGAGCTTTCCATTGAAATGGCCCGTTGGTCGACCCTGGTATTGCGCAACCCGCAACCGATAGAGGCTGGTACAGAAAAACTTGGAGAGTTGCATTTGGAGGCGAATCGAAACAGCGAAATCGAGGAGCGGTGGGAGATCAAAGCCGAGCCCACTTCAGAAAGGGTTATTTCCGTGGCATTTGGCGTGCGAGCGAAAGGGGAGACGAGTTACCAGTTTCTTGGCACTGCAGATTCGCCGCCGTACAGAGTCTTTCCCACCTGGGATGAAGTTCCCAACACCGGCGAACTGGAATTCAGGGCGGTCGCGCGGGATTTGTTCGGACAGGAACTGACAGCGGACTTTGAGTGGCACAGGCGTGTGCAGAAACGCGGCAACCCCTGATTCATTCGCCGACGACAGTCCAGTCCGATTCGATGGCGACAAGGTAAATTGTCCGTTGCTGAATATAATCGCCCGGTTTAGCCCGCTCATAAAGCGCCGGATAAATCTCGTGCCTGAAAACGTCGCAGGAAGCAGCGTCTTTCCAAAAAGTCGCCAGCAGGAATCGCTCTTTGTGGCCGGTAATCCTGGACAACAAGGCCCCGATCATCCCCGGAGATGAGGCAAAAGCGGGGGTCCAGATCTGCATTTGCGCAGCCATGAAGATTGGGGAGCAATCGGGCCGCAGCGTGACGTCGGAAACTCTAAGAAAGGTGGCCTGGGCTAATATCGCTCTCGGATCACGTTCATTGATTGTCGTTATCACGGTGCCGAGCAACATTTCGGCCGCCTGATACCCGTCGCTTTCGTTCGACGCCAGCGCATCACGTTGACTCCGCGCAAACGCATCATAGGATGACGTGTCCCGCCAGCATGCCAAAATGACCGCACATCCGGAAGATTGTTGTACCCATCCTCCCACCTGGCAGACGAAGCCTTTTTGAACGCCCAACTGGGACTGGCTTGGCTGTGCTTTGGAGAAGGATTCGCACTTTTCTTTGGACACCTCAGCGACAATCCACTTGATAAGCATCTATTTGGTTCCTGAATCTAAGATTCTGCCATAACAGGACGCTGAGCCAAGTATTAGGGTACGATGAGGTATCGGCGTGTCGGCGTGTCGGCGTATCGGCGAACGCGGGGATGTAGGCGAAGCGTCCCGCTTTGCTCCTTCATGAGATCGATGCAAAGCGACGGGACGCTTCGCCTACAGGACAACCTGCCATCGAACAGCACAGTGTCAGCCCGCGGCTCGTGGTGATTCTGCCGGAATGCCTCCGTGCCCTACCGCTTTCGTTCCGCGTCATGCCTCTGGAACGATGCGAGAATAAGTAAGCCGGCTGCGATGCAGATACAACTGTCTGCGATGTTGAAAGATGGCCAGGCGTACTGGCGGATGTAGAAATGCAGAAAGTCGGTCACCGCGCCGCGAAGAACCCGATCGGTCAGATTCCCGAGGATACCGCTGGCGAGTAATCCAAACGAAATTTTCGTGGCGTTAGTAAGTGGCTGCTGCGGTGTTCGCTTTTTCGGACCACGAAACAATAGAAACAGGATCACAGCCAGCGCAGCCACAGCCAGACCGATAAAAAAGACATTGTTACCGGTGAACAGGCTGAACGCGGCACCCGTGTTTGAAGCGTGGACAAGACTAAAAAATCCGGGAATGATTGGAATCTCTGCTCCATAGGGGACATTCTGGCGCACCAGCCACTTCGTTAACTGATCCAGGGCAAACAGTGGTAGTCCAAGAAAGAGCAGATATTTCATTTGCCGATGCTCGACTCGCTAACGACTCGCACGCACCGATCGCAGAGGGTAGGGTGATCTGTCTGAACGCCGACAGTTGGCAAGTGGCGCCAGCAGCGGTCGCAGCGAAGGTGCGCAGTTCTGGTGACGACGGCGTTTGACTCACCCTCAGTCGCCATCAAATCGAGGTGGCTAAGGATCAAGAATTCTGTGACGTCGGTCGGACTCACCTGATGCACTCGATTTCCGCGCGGCAATGAGAGTTCCACGTGTGCCTCAAGTGCGTTTCCGATGAGCTTCTGCTGTCGCGCAACCTCAATTGCCTGGGCCACGATGGCGCGAGCGGAGAGCAAAGCCTCCACGTCCTCCAGTGCATTCGAATCGAGTCGTGAACTATCGAACTCTGGGAACTTTTCCAGATGCACCGAAGTCGCTCGGCCGAAGTATCTCCAGGCCTCCTCTGCTGTAAAGACCAGAATCGGCGCAATCAATCGAACCAGGGTATCGAAGGCCTCGTGCATGACGGTTTGAGTGGCGCGGCGGCGCGGTGACGATGGAGCGTCGCAATACATCCGGTCCTTGGTGATATCGATGTAGAGGCTGCTGAGGTCGACTGCACAAAACTGGTTTATCCCATGGTAGACCTTGTGAAATTCGTATAGCCGGTACGCCTCCCGGCACTGTAGAATCAATTGCTGAAGTCGCGATACTGCCCAGCGATCGACCAACGTGAGATCCGTCGCCCAATCTGTCGCCGGATTGAAGTCGTAGAGGTTTGCCAGAAGGATTCGGAGCGTGTTTCGAATCCGGCGGTACGTATCAGCCAGCTGGTCAAACATCTTCTCACCGAACGGTACCTCATCGGCGTAGTTGACACTTGAAACCCACAATCGGACGATATCCGCGCCATACTTGTTGATGTAATGCTCGGCTTCGGTCGGCTTGGCATAAGCACCCTGCTGAGACTTGGAAATTTTTTGCCGGCTATCGACATCCACGACGAAGCCATGAGTGAGGACCTCCCGGTAGGGGGCCACGCCGTTGATCGCAACGCTGGTGAGTAAAGAGGATTGGAACCATCCGCGATGCTGATCTGTTGCTTCGATGTAAACGTCGGCCGGCCAATGCAATGCCGGGTGCCGCCGAACGACCGCTTCATGGCTCACGCCGGAATCGATCCAGACATCCAACGTATCGTTCCTCCGTGAAAGCGTTTTAGGTAAACCCAGTTCCTTGGCCAACTCGGAGTCTCCCAATTCATACCAAATGTTGGTGCCGCGCATTTCGACCAGATCAGCCATCTTACGGGTCCATGCCGGATTTAAAATCGGCCGGCCGTCATCGTAGAAAACCGGAAGCGGCACACCCCAGCTGCGCTGCCTCGAGATGCACCAGTCGGGGCGCGATTCGAGGGTTGCATAGATCCGGTTTCTGCCCCAGTGCGGCTCCCAGGTCACCTTGTCGATCGCTTCAAGCGCGGTGGCCTTAAGCCGGTTGAGGTCGATAAAGAACTGTTCAACGGCGCGAAATATCACAGGAGTTTTTGATCGCCAGCAGTGCGGGTAAGTGTGGTCGTACTCTTTGGCAGACAATAAACTGCCGACTTCGGCAAGGCGCTGAATAACATCCTTGTTCGCAGCAAACACATATTTGCCAACCCATTCGGGGACACCCACCTCCTCGGTGTAGCGTCCGTTATCGTCGACAGGAGAGAGCAGAGGGAGCCCATATTCTAATCCAATCTGGTAGTCCTCTTCGCCGTGTCCGGGCGCAGTGTGCACGCAGCCGGTACCGGCGTCGAGTGTCACGTGCTCGCTGAGCAGAATGATCGAGTCGCGATCCAGGAACGGATGCCGGCAGACCCATTTTTCCATTTCCGCACCCGTGAAGATTTCGACCGGCTCTCCAGTCGGGCTCCAGCCGGTTTCCCGACTGAATCTCTCGACCAGATCGGCGGCCAGGATCAGCACCCTTCTGGCGGAGTGCTCAGGATGGCTGAACTCCTGGACCACATATTTGAACCTGGGGTGCACCGCGATACCTAAGTTCGCCGGGATAGTCCAGGGTGTGGTCGTCCAGATCGCGATGGCAGCTTCTCCAGCGACGAGGCCGGTCCGGATCGGGAAACCGACGTAGATCGAGGGATCCGTCCGCTCCTTGTATTCCACTTCGGCCTCCGCCAAGGCGGTTTGTGCGCCCGTACTCCAAAAGACCGGCTTCTTGCTTTGGTAAACCAGGTTCTTTTCCACCATGTCGGCAAATACACGCAGGATCACGGCCTCATAGAAGGGATCGAGCGTCAGGTAGGGATGTTGCCAATCCCCTAAGACACCAAGCCGCTGAAATTGGCGCCGTTGAATATCGACGTATTTACGGGCGTATGCTTCGGATCGCTTACGTACGTCAAGCGGAGAAAGTCCCTTGGATTCTTTGACGACCTTAAACTCGATCGGCAACCCATGACAATCCCAGCCAGGGATATAAGGCGCCCTGAAGCCGGCCATCGCCCGGCTCTTCACTATAAAGTCTTTCAACACCTTATTGAGCGCTGTGCCCATATGAACGTCGCCATTTGCAAATGGCGGACCATCGTGCAGAACGAAAACGGGATCGTGTGCTCGCGCTTTCTGAATCTGCTCGTAAAGGTTCTCATTTTCCCAACGAGCGAGAATCTCGGGTTCCCGGCTGATTAAGCTGGCCTTCATTGGGAACTCAGTTTTGGGCAGATTCAAGGTGTCTTTGTAGTTCATACGAAGGACACGGAAGCTAGCATTGATTGCAGAGATCGCAAAGTTTGGACAGCTAGCCTGCGTCGCTCACTATTCTTCAAAGATTTGTGAGCGACGCAGGCTTTTGGGTGATTTTTGCGGGTTAGGGAGCGCGTCAGTTAGGCTTCGATGCCGAGGCGTCGGCGAAGTTCGGTTGGGTGGATGCCATCGAACTGCACGAGTTTTGTTCGGGCCCTGGCGCCTGCCTTGATCTCGATCTTTGACTTGGCGAGGCCGGTTAGTTCGGCAAGGTACTCAACAAGAGCCGCGTTCGCCTTACCTGCAACCGCTGGAGCACGGATTTTTATCCGGATTTCGTCGCTTACTTCGCCAACCACGCTATTGTGAGAAGAGCTAGGAGTCACTCTGAACCTCAGGATGGTTACCATGGCGGACGCTATTTTGCGGACAGAAGACTAACGCACGACGTAGTGTGTTAGAAATGAGGAAATGAGATGGTCTTTTAAAATTGCGCGTATTGGTGGGATCGAAGTCAGAATACATGCCACCTTCTTCCTTTTGCTGGCCGTGCTTGCTTCTTTCTACGGGGCCCAGGGTGGCGTGTGGGGCGCTTTTAAAGTCATGGTTTTTTTCCTGCTGGTTTTTCTGTGCGTCCTGTTGCACGAGTTTGGCCATGCTTTTGCCGCTAAGGCCTACGGGATAAAGACGGCTGACATTACGCTGTTGCCAATCGGCGGCGTGGCCAGAATGGAGCGGATGCCGGAGAAACCGGCTCAGGAGCTGGTTGTGGCGATCGCCGGGCCGCTCGTGAATGTGGTCATTGCGGCCGCCTTATTATTTGTATTAGGCGTGACCGGGGACCTGGATTTTGGCGATCTACTTGACCCGACGAAGTTCAACGCGTTGTGGGCGCTACTTTGCACGAACGTCATGATGGTGATTTTCAACCTGATTCCAGCATTCCCTTTGGACGGTGGTCGAGTGTTGCGTGCGCTGCTGGCTACGAAGTTGAGTTATGCGCGGGCAACCCAGATTGCGGCCACCATTGGACAGACGCTGGCCCTGCTTATGGGTGTTTGGGCCTTCTACAAAGGGCCCGCTCTGCTGGTTCTGATTGCAATCTTCATTTACATGGGTGCGGAAAGCGAGTCGTCATTTGTGCAAATGCGCTACGCTACATCTGGTCTGCCTGTGTCTACCGCGATGATGACCCGTTTCGATACGCTCAATCATCGAGCGACGCTGGATCAGGCAATCGATGCCTTGCTTGGGAGCTCGCAGCACGAATTCCCGGTGCTTGATGATAACGGCGGGTTTGCCGGTTTATTGACGAAACACGATCTGCTGGCGTCTCTGCGGAAGTCGGGTCCTGACATACCGGTGACGGACGTTATGCTCACCGGGCTTCCCACGCTCGTTCCGCAGATGAGCCTCGACCGGGCGTTTGTGGTGATCCGGGAAGCGGGCGCGCCGGCCCTGCCGGTCGTCGATAACGCGGGCCAACTGGTCGGGTTATTCACCGCCGAGAACGTCGGTGAATTTATCATGGTGCAAAGTGCGCTTGGGAAGAAGTCGCATCGGTTCCGAGAGTGACCGGCCTCGCAAAGGGAAGTGTTGCAACTCTGCATGAGCAGTCTAATATGCTGAGCTGATGCTCCTGCTGACGCCTTCGGTTTCGGGTGTTTTCAAGTGGCGGCAATTTGAACCGGAAATGATCCTACTTGCGATCGGCTGGTACTTGCGCTTTTCGCTCTCGTACCGTGACGTCGAGGAACTTCTTGCTGAGCGCGGACTTTTGGTCGACCACGTTCGCTGCAACGAGTTAAATCTCTGACCATCTATCCCGACCTCCGACTCGACTACAAAGTTGCAACACATCCACGCGAATCGCAGCCTGCTCGATATGAAGCACGGCAACATCGAGGGACGCCTGTGCTGGCGATTGATTAGGGCCCGTTAAGATCTTGTAGATGTTGTACACGCCTACTTCGCGGCGAACCAAAGGAAAAGAAAGGAAAAGCTATTATAAAATAATTATTTCCAACCTCACTAACCACCCAATCTCTCACTCGGTAAACGTTCAAACCTATGAATCAACAACTGAAGAACAAATGCGCTCTTGTCACCGGAGGCAGCCGAGGCATCGGGGCCGCCATCGTCAAACGTTTTGCCAGCGAAGGCGCAAATGTCGCGCTGACTTATTCGAGTTCACCCGATCGGGCGAGCGAAGTTGTCAAGGCAGCGCAAGCGTCCGGGGTTCGCGCCCTAGCCATTCAGGCTGACAGCGCCGATGCCAGCGCCGTGGTCGCCGCCGTTGAACGCACCGTGTCGGAACTGGGTGGTATTGACATCCTCGTCAACAATGCGGGGATCTTGGCCATGGGTCCCGTGGAGGATTTCAAGCTGGCGGACTTCGATCGGACGCTCGCCATTAACGTGCGTGCGGTATTCGTCGCAACACAGGCGGCGGTCAAGCATATGAAAGACGGAGGTCGCATCATTAATATCGGTAGCACATTCGCCGAGCGCATGCCCTTCCCAGGTGGCGGTGTTTATGCGATGAGCAAGTCAGCGCTGCAGGGGCTGGTACAAGGATTTGCGCGCGACTTGGGGCGGCGCGGAATTACGATCAATAACGTGCAACCCGGCCCGGTGAATACTGAGATGAACCCCGACGATAGCGAATTTGCCGCAATGCTCAAGAAGGCGAATGCGCTGCCTCGCTACGGCACGGCCGAGGAAATCGCAGGAATGGTTGCCTATCTGGCGGGACCCGAGGCTGCCTACATCACAGGTGCGAGCTTGATGATTGACGGAGGATTCAGCGCGTAGATTCGCCCAGCGATCAGTGGGTCTGACGCCGTTATTACCGCAGGCGGCGCCGGCACATTGCGCCGCACCGGGCTGCGAACGCGTCAGCGCGCGGCGCGCGCTAACTTCGTGCCACTTGTTATCGAGCTTCGCGCTGTTAAATTCCAACAAAGGTACCGATTCCTGTAGATTGACTCCGAAGTTTTCCGCAGTCGTACTCCCGGCGAGCCGCTCCATGATGCCCAGCGTAATCGTGGATTGTTTACGATATTCTCCGACGCATTCCACTATGATGTGCAAAGTAGCATAGGCTTCCAGCCTGTATTTTGGGCGGCCCGCCATCCAACATTTTTAGCCTGCATCGCTCAAAGATCTCTAAGGATTTGTGAGCGATGCAGGCTACCGATCCCGCGCGACGGAGGTGCCGCTCACGTTTTCGAACAGTTTCACGACCGAAGAGTCATCCTGATCGCCTAAGCCTGCGGAAGCTGCTGCTAAAAAAAGTTGATGGGCCAGGGCTGCCATTGGAAGCGGGAACTTTAATTCGCGAGCCACGTCCAGCACGATGCCGAGATCTTTCACGAATATGTTCACCGCGCTGAGCGGCGTGAAATCTCCCGTCAGCATGTGCGGAACGCGATTGTTAAACATCCAGGAAGATCCAGCGCTGTGCGAAATGACTTCATAAAGCACGTTCGGGTCAACTCCTGCACGGGTCCCAAACGCCATCGCTTCAGCTGCGAGGGCAATGTGGGAGCCGGCCAGCAACTGGTTAACCGTTTTGGCGATTGAGCCCAGCCCCGGTTCCGCGCCAATGCGATAGATCTTCGCAGCCATAGCCCTTAATACCGGCTCGCCCGTCTCGAAGGCTGCGTCGCTTCCAGAAGCCATGATCGATAGGCTACCCGAATCCGCTCCGATGACCCCGCCGCTGACGGGCGCGTCGATGAAGAGATGTCCCGTTTCGGCGAGACGCTTCCCAACCGCCCGACTATAGGCCGGAGATACGGTACTGGTCACGATAACGACACTTTGGCGGCGGAGACTCTCTAGGGCGCCCTTGCCACCAAATAGAACCGAGTCGATTTGGTCGGCGTTGACCACCATTACAACGAAGACATCCGCATCGGCCGCGGCCATCGCCGGGGAATCACGCCAATCTCCGCCGGCCGCTGTCCATCTCTCTTTGGCTTCTCGCCGAGTGTCAACAGCCGCGACGTGAAATCCTTTTTTCAACAACTGGGTCGCCATTCCCATTCCCATCGCCCCGAGGCCCACGAATCCGACTTTCTTTGGTTCAGGCATAAAACGGTTTTGGAAGCCAACCGAGGCCTTCTTCGGTCCGGGCCTTTGGTCGGTATTCGCAGCCGATCCATCCATCGTAGTGCAGGGAGTCGACCAGATTGAACAGGTGCGGAAAATTTACCTCACCCCTGTCCGGTTCGCCCCGGTCGGGAACTCCAGCCAGCTGGAAATGCCCGATCTTCGAAAAGAATTTCTCTGTTCTGCACGATAGATCACCGCCCATGATCTGCGCGTGATACCAATCAAATTGAATCTTCAACGCAGGATGAGCAAGCTCTTCAAGGAAGTGGTTTGCCTGTTCGACGGTAGTGAGAAAATAGCCGGGTATGTCGCGCGTATTGATCGGTTCGATAAGTATGGAAAGACCGGAGTTTTCGATTTTTCCCAACGCGTATTCGAGGTTAGCTAAAAACGTGTGCCGGGCAGCTGGTCCGTCAGCAGCAATCCCCGACATGATGTGGATTCGCTCACATTGGAGTATTTCTGCGTAGGCTAGCGCCTGATCAAACGTATCCCGGAATTCTTTCTCGCGGCCGGGGAGTGCCGCTAAACCCCGTTCGCCCGCACCGAAATTTCCCGGTGGCGAATTAAATAACACCATTTCCTGATGCTGTGCCTGCAGCGCGGAACGGATTTCTTGTGCAGGTTGATCATAGGGAAACAAGATTTCGATCCCTCTAAAGCCGGCATTTGCGGCGGCTCCAAAACGATCGAAGAACGGTATTTCCTGGAACAGCCAGGAGAGGTTGGCGTTGAATCGCGGCATTACAGCAAGTTTTGGGTTTTGGGTTATGAGTTTTGGGTTTTGGGTGATTCTTGGGGAAGATTGCCATTCCAGCGGAAAAATCTCACCTTTTGTTTTTATTAAGCCCGTGGAAATCAGCGTCTCTAGTTTTGGGATGGCCAGAAGCTCAAAAAACTATCGCCAAAGCCTCTCGTTCGCAGAAAATTGATTCGATTCCCCATGAAGAAAGTTTCAGCCTTTGCATTCCTGACGTACGTCATTCTGAGGTGTACCCTGACTCTGGTACTGGCACAAACTCCTACGCCGTCGTCCTCCAGCAGCCCGGAGGCAACA
>JAFAMB010000082.1 GCA_019233825.1 Verrucomicrobiota bacterium
CCCATGAGGGTACACAGTGATCGTCTCGACCATCTGTTAAAGTCACCTCCGCAGGATCTACCTTAAGAAGATAATGAGCGCGGATCGGAGAAAGGTTCATCCTGCATTCGGATGCAAATTGCTAAGGAGCATCATCCAGCCAGACATAGTAAATAAGCCGGCAATATGGCTGGCGATAAGACTCGGGTTCGCAACCTGGGGCACCCTGTTGGGGAAATTCTTTCCGAATACAGGCCGAAAAATCCGGTTGGACTAGTGGTTCCATTGCTCCTCAAGCCGGGCTCGCACCAAGCGGGAAGCTTTTCGTGCGACGCACGCGGCTTCGGACTCAGTGCGGTTGATAAGATCGGGCGATGCCTTGCGCGCATCTTGAATCGCTGCGATCACTTCGTGGCGGACCAGTGAGACATCCTCGGGGGCAGGGTCTTCAGGATTTGAAACGTGTAGCAGTCTGTAGAGTAAGCCGAGTTTAGCGTAATCCCGCACATTATAAGATAGAGGAGTTACGGTTTCGGCCAGCTTGTCCAGTTGAGCAACCGTCCGCCGGGTAATGCGGGCGGCTGCTTCCTTGTGCATGGCGTGAATCAGCACCCCATCATCGTCAAAAGCGAGAAGACAATTAGCCTGGTAGCCATGGGTGAGGAATCCGCCGGAGATCGCCTGTCCAACGATGAGCGTGATGACCGGGTGACCCGCAAAGCGCGCGGTCGCGTAGGCGTCTGCCGCCGCGGCCCCAGCCAGATGAATGCCCGCGGTCTCCTCCCGCCTGCCGTAGGCCTGGCTTTTCACATCGACGATCGCAATGATTGGGCGTTTCGCGCTCTCCTTATCTGCGCCGATTGCCTCCCGGACTCGCGCGGCCAGTGTGTATGCTTCTTCCAGGCCGACTTCGCCACGCCGCGCACAGGGGAACCTGCCGTCCGGATCGGGAACCACACATAGGAATCGGGCTTTATCGTCGCCGATCTGCGCGTCAGCGGTTAATACGGAATGTGGATCGCCCGGCATTGACGATGCTTGACCGGTAAGCGCCTTGAACCATACCCGTCCTCGGATTCCAGTAAATTTGTTCATCGGTTTTCCTCCTTGTTTTGACTCGCCCGGAAATGCAGCTCTTCAGGATTCCATTGTCTGGCGTTATCGAGCGCAGTGATTCGTGAGCGGTAGAGGTCGATTTGTTCGCTCCGGTGAACCGGCGGGACTCCCTGCGCAATCAAATCCCGGACCGTTTTGGCGATCTGGTCGGCGTCGTCATCGACCAAAGCGTCCGCTAAGCCTTGGTCATAGCGTTGTCGACCACCGAAAACAGACCAGATCAGTGAACGATCACTCGCATCGAACTCTTCCACACCTGACTCTTCCTCAATCACCTCCGGACCATTGAGTCCAAGCCGTCCTTCGGGAGTCATTACAACATAACTGGCCACGCCAGCAGCCAACGACATCCCTCCGAAACAGCCAACGGTCCCGGCAGTAAGCGAGATGACCGGGGCGTGTCTTCGGAGCGCAATAATGGAAGAGATAATTTCCGCAACCGCAGCCAAGCCAAGGTTTGCCTCCTGCAAACGAACGCCGCCGGTTTCCAGCAGTAGTACCGCGTTCGTGCGTATTCCCTTTTCGTTGTCGGCACGAGCCAGGTCGAGAGCCGCAGTGAGTTTGGCTCCCGAAACCTCGCCGATAGCTCCTCCTTGAAAAGCTCCGGCAAAGGCAATGACGACTGCTTGCTGGCCTCCAATCGTTCCTCGCATCACGATACAGCCGTCGTCCGCCTCAGGGGTCACGTCCTGCATCGCTAGCCATGGTGATTCGATCCTATCGAATGGGCCGGCCAATTCAAGCCCTGTTCCGGAATCGAAGAGGCACTTCGCCCGGTCGCGCGCGCTCAATTCGATAAAGCTGCGGCGCTTGAGATACTCTCGGGTAAGTATTGGATCCCTCATCGTTCACTGGCCTCCACCGCTTGTTGGAGTCGCAAGAACACAACGCCAGGAGTGGCGCCCGCATCGTTGATCTCGATGTGCGCTGCACCGTCGTACCGGTCGAAAAAACGATCCAGCACCGCTTTCCAGGAATTTTTAAATCCCTCGGCGCTTGTCCGGATTCGCACCGATGCTGCCGCATCTTTCCCCGGCTCGAGCAAGACTTCAAGATCGCCTGAGCCAACGACGCCTACGTGCGATTTCTTTAGTACTTTGCGCTTGGCCGGATAGTTAAATTCGAACTGTTCCATAATCTTCCTCCCGCTGTTTCGTCAGTTGGTATTTCTGTTTGATCACGCTCGATGGCATCGAGAAAGAGGGTAGCTGCTAACAGATCTGCACTTCCACCTGGCGAGACGCCCAGTTCGAGCAATCGCAGATCCATCACCCGAAGGCGTTGTTGCCCCAGTGATGAACCGGCGCCCCCGCCACGGATAACGGCGGCTGCGCCATTTTTTGCTGTCCGCAGGGCCGCCCCGCCGCCGCGGTAGAGCACGCAAGTATCGTCGAGTTGAGCCATAATGCTCAGCAGCGCATCGAGACGCGCAATTTGCTCGGGAACACCCGCCGCCCGTCTGGCGCGGAGCATCGGCAATCCGACATGAATGATAGGCGGAAAGCCTGCCATGGCTTCACCGCGCGCGCCCGAGACGCCAAATCTCTTAGCAACCGTTTGCCCATGTGAGACGCGCCTCGAAACGTGAGAGTCTTCAAACGACGCAATTTCTGCAGCGGTTCTCGCAATAGCGAAGGCATTTAAACTATGTTGGTTAATGGAAGCCGATGCGGCGAGCAGGCCTAGGGTCCAAATAGCTCCCCTATGCGCGTTGCTCCCGTTTGTGACGTGCAACATGGCGGTCTCTGCTGCCCGTCCGATGGCCGCCAATGTGACCCGAAGACTTGCACTTGGATGTTCGTTCGCAGCCTGGAAAGCCATCCTGCAAATGAATGGTTCGATTGCCAGTGCCGACCGTCTCATAACATCGAGCGATAGATCGCTATGCGACCCTGATCCGCGGCGGTCGACCAGGCCGGGCTTTGGCGTAAGCTCCGCCTCCGCGATCAGCGCCTGCCGGGCCAGAGCGCCCAGCAGAACGGGACCCTCACCATAGGGCCATGCGACTTCAGCATAGCGGCCGGCCCGGATCGCTAAGCAACACCCTTTCATCACCAGCTCCTGAATCGTGGTGGAGGCGTGTAGAGGCCCCCTGACCACGCGACGAGATCTTCCATACTGCGCGCCGCCAGCAGCGACCGGTTCGCCTGAAGACGCTCTACTCCGATATCCTCCGGGTAAGCAACGATTCCCCGTTTGCGCAGTGCAGCGGTCTCTTCAGGTTTGGCTTTTAGACCAATGGGGCTAACACCCGCGACCGCCGCGAGCGCCCGACGGCGCTCCGCCTGACCCTCAGCTTTGTATAGATAGGCGATGCCCTCTTCCGTTACAACATGGCTCACATCGTCCCCATAGATCATTACCGGGGCGAGCGGCATGCCTGCTTTCTGTCCAACCGCGACCGCATCCAAAGTCTCAACGAATGCGGGAGAGTTTCCGCTGCGGAAGGTTTCGACGATTTGCACGACCAGCTTGCGCCCCCGTGCAAGCGGGCTTGGCGAGGTGACGAGATTCAGCCACGCCGGCGAACTGTGGCGTCTGCCGTGTGGATCGTGTCCCATATTTGGAGCACCTCCAAAACCGGCCAGTCGCCCTTTTGTTACGGTTGAGGAGTTCGCGTCCGCATCCATCTGTAGGGTCGATCCGATAAAGGCATCGATTGCATATTGGCCGGCGAGCTGGCAAAGCACTCGGTTGGATCGGAGTCGCCCGTCTCCACCGGTAAAGAAAACGTCGGGGCGCGCCGCAACATACTCATCCATGCCGACCTCACTCCCAAAACAATGAACACTCTCGACCCAACCACTTTCAATCGCGGGAATGAGCGTGGGGTGCGGGTTCAACGCCCAGTGTTGGCAAATCTTTCCTTTTAGGCCCAGGGATTCGCCGTAGGTGGGCAAAAGTAGTTCGATCGCGGCGGTATCGAAACCAATGCCATGATTGAGGGATTGGACTCCGTGGCGTTCATAGATTCCGCGGATGACCATCATCCCCATCAGAATTTGTAGATCGTCGATCTGGCGTGGGTCTCGGGTAAACAATGGTTCTAGGGCAAACGGCCGGTCAGCCTGAACGACCACGTCCACCCACGAGCCAGGGATATCAACCCGTGGCAATTTACCAGTAATCTCGTTGACCTGAGCTATCACGATTCCGTCGTGAAACGCTGCCGCCTCGGTGATGACTGGCGTATCTTCCGTATTCGGCCCAGTGTAGAGATTACCTTCCTCATCAGCCTGTTCGGCACACACCAGGACTACATTTGGGATGAGGTCGATGAGCAATCTGGCATACAATTCCACGTAAGTATGGATCGCTCCGATTTCGATTTTGCCGTCTTCCAATAACTGCGCCAGGCGCAGACTTTGTGGACCGGCAAAAGAAAAATCCACCTTCTTGGCGATGCCGAGTTCGAAAAGCGTCAAGTGCTCCGGCCGGCTGATGCTCGAAATGATCAGGTGCAGGTCCTGCAACTTCTTCGGATCAACCTGCACCAGCGAGCGAGAAAGGAAGTCCGCTTGCTTTTGATTGTCTCCTTCTAAGACGACGCGATCGCCGGGTTTGAGAAGTAATTCGAGCGCATCGACGATCTTCTCGGGCGCCAGGATCAGACCTCGCATCCAGGGCTGGACACTTTCGATGCGTTTCCGCTTTTCAGCCCGCCGAGTTGTCCAGGACTCCGCTGTTCGTTGTTGGGTTTTATTCACGATTGCTTTCTCCTCCCAGCCGCTCCCGTGCGGATTGATTGTTGAAGAGGTTCATAGTTTGAAGCTCGCAAGGGTTGGCCGCTTGAACGGGTGACGGTACGCCTTCGTCATTCCAAGATTTATGCCTCCGACTGTGCCGAGTGCGAGACCAAAGAAGGAAAGATTGACCGAAATTGAACGGGACATTCAGTTTGAGGGAGCCTTGACGCCAGAACAGCGTTCCATGCTTC
This sequence comes from Verrucomicrobiota bacterium, assembly GCA_019233825.1. Lineage (GTDB taxonomy): Bacteria > Verrucomicrobiota > Verrucomicrobiia > Chthoniobacterales > JAFAMB01 > JAFAMB01. Next base: position 5,033 of record JAFAMB010000082.1, read on the forward strand.
GAGAGGTTGCAAATCGATGCCCGGTCCACCGGACACTGACATCGGAGATTGATATTCGAAGACGCGACCTAACACCCGTCTCTACTTAAGACAGGCTGAAGTTCGCAGTCAATCGATCATCCGCTCCAAATCCTCAGTCGTTCCACTAATTAGTTCCTCGTAAAGCTCGATATACTCTCGAGTCATGCGCCCACCCGAGAAACGTGCGCGAGCAGCGTCCAAACAATCTTCCGGCCTGATCCGATCCGCGACCAATATGGCCCTCGCCATCTCAGTCGCCGACCGGACTAGAAAACCAGTCTTACCGTTGTCGATGATCTCAGGCAATGCTCCTGAGGGAAACGCAATTACCGGCGTACCACAAGCTAACGCTTCCATCGCGACCAAAGAGCTGGTTTCCGGCGCCAGACTGGGCTGGAGCAAACACCGCGCCTTAGAAAGGAGCCGCCATTTTTCCTGCTCGTCGACCGCTCCGATAAATTGGCGTTCTCTATCAAGCAACGGCGTGACCACGTCCTTGTGATATTGCTGGTGTTCGCGATACCCGAATACTTGTCCGGCCAAAAAACAGCGAATTCGTGCCTCTCGAGATGCGGCCAGCGCAACGTGCGTGTTTTTTTCCGGCGCAATCCGGCTGAGGCAAACGGCATAATCTTCCTTCGAAACCGGTTGCTCAAACGGCAAGGGTACTCCGTTTTCGATTGGTGATAACGTGATCGCCGACGGTGGACAGGTTCGATATTGGGATTTTGAAACGCAGACAAGGTAGATATGAAGTCGTTGTAACTGAAAAATCCAACCCGGATAAAAACTAACCGGCAAATGTAACGTGACCAGGACCGGTCTATCGTCAGCCGGAAGATATTGATAGAAATCGACGCCATGCATGTGCACCAGGTCCGGATCGAATCGATTTACTGCATCGGATAAAATTTCGCAGACCCGAGCATAGATTCTTGCCCGAAGCTCCGGCGTTATCTCGGTCCGGATTGGCGGCGTTTGAATCAAATGACCGGTGACCCGAGATCCGCCGCAGGCCACGACGATCGACTCGTGGCCGGCGTCAATCAGCGCCCGATCCAGCTGGAGCAAAATCTGCTCAGCCCCGCCGACGGAATCAGTCCCCACCGCCGCGAACGGATAGGCAATGCTCAGTATCCGCATACTTGAACCACCCGATGCGATTCAGTCAGCACTTGGCTGGCTAGTTGCCGCCATTGATGTCCCGTGACGTTCCAGTCGAATCTTTCGTAAAATAGCGTTCCTGGATGCGGCGGGGCTCGGAAATTGTAGCTTGGCGCGAGTCGAAATCGCTCAGACTGAGTTGAGAAGCACCTTAAGACTGCTTGCTGAGAGCGATAGGTCGCGAGGGCTTCCTGTTTCAATCGGCGATCTTCTTCCGACAGAATTACTAACAGAGGCTCCGGGCTGGCTAGTTGCTCCAGGAACTCACCGGTTATCATCCTGCCTTCAGAACCGTGGTATAGAGACATTTCGAGTAATCGAGGTGCACTTGCACCTAGCATTGAAGCAATCTGGTGCACCGCAAAGGCCGTTGAATCGTGATCCGGGTGTCCTCCCTCGTATGCCGGAAGCAGAACGACCTGTGCATTTAACTCACGAAGAACGCCATCGATCCGGCGCGTCAGCGAGGGTAGTTGAAAAGTGGTTTCCTGATCAGGAATTCCGAGGCGAAAGACGTGATCAGGCTCGATCCCAAGCAACGCACAGACTTTCTCCGATTCCTTTTGGCGTTCATATTTCAGTTTGGCACATGCTTTGCCGAGCTTTAACGGCGCGCCATCCGTTACATAAACTAAAAAGCGGTCCACATCCGCGCCGGACAAGAGCGAAAAAGCTCCGATGATTTCGTCGTCGGGATGCGGGGCAAAGACCACGACTCGACAAGAACGACATTGGATCTGGCATATTTGTTCAATGATCTTTTTGGATCGCTCTGCCATTGCTTCTAACAGATCGTTTCCAGTGCCAGAGTCGATCGCATGGGATGGTAGAAAATTAAGGAGGATGGCGCTGTTGTTTTTTGGGAGATGCAGCCCATATTCATAGCCCCGCTTTAGCGCAGGGGACGAATGCCCTGGACCCAGGACGCCTTTTGAGCGAAGTGATGATTCATCTCGCACATCGCAGACCCACGTCGTCACCTTTAAATTGTCGAGCTCGAGAACGCAGACGTCTCGCCACCAGAGCGGTAGAACAAAATCACTACCGGGTTCGGATTCTTTTCTCGCCCAAGCCAACATATCGAGCACGAGCACGACGACGAGCACGAGGACGAGCATGAGCACGAGCACGAGCACAAGCACGAGTCGCCTAGCTTCGGATTTTCGGTTTAAATAACAGTCCATTTGCCTGCCAATCCGATATCCGGGAATTCTTTCATTTTAGATGACGTCTCAGGACATCCAACGCCACTGCCGCAAAAAGTTCTAATCC
>JAFAMB010000121.1 GCA_019233825.1 Verrucomicrobiota bacterium
TTTGGTGCTGATCGTGTCGTTATTGCTTGGGGCATGTGCCGCCACAGATACCGGAAAGAAGGATGACCCGGTTTTCTTCGGCGGCGCTGGCGGAGCAAACGGAGGCGGTGGCGCAACCGGCGGTATGAGCTTCAGCTGGTAATAAGAAATCGAGGGTTCGAGCCGACGTCGACCATATCTATCTCCTCCGGCCTGACCCGGAACGGAGCCATGCTTCGATCCCACAAACCTCCTGCGATGGCAATCTCGCAGCGACTTTTAGCAACGATAGCGACTTCGGCGTTCGGTCCTGCGTACATGGCATCGGCTTTGCCATCCCAAATACTGAGCCGACGGCCCAAGTTAGGGAAAGATTCACCATCTACCGTCAGGTCACAGGTCCCCGACATAGGCGCAACCACCGACTCAAATCGTGGTAGTCGGTAACGGTAGGTTTCGGCTACCCCCAGTCTGACCAGATTGAAATGGATGCGCTCGACAGGTTTGTTCCCGGCAAGAATCGGATTGTTCTGATTATCGAAAGCGCGGATTAAAGTTCGTGACATGGGGTGCTCCAGAACGAACATCAAACAGGTTGTTTAGGAGACAAAAAAGTTCCGGCGACAAGCCCTGCCGCCGGAACTTTTTGTTGCCTTCGAAATGAAGACTTAGGCCAGTCAGCGCAAAGAGCGCCGACTCCGAAGAATGCACAGCCCGATAAGAGATGTCGAGCCAAGCGCCAGCAGGCTCGGCAGAGAAGGTTCGGGCACCGCCAGGGGGTTGGCGACAAACCCGACAGTGGCCGGGTCCCCCACCAGGGCGAAGCCAACGATTTGGCCGAAGTTGTTAATGCCATTGATCGTGGTCTGGCTGGCGCCGGGATCATTAACCGTCTTAAAAACCCCGCCGCTGTAGACAAATCCTTGTGGATTGCTGGTGAGGGTATTTTGGTAAAACCCGACAACCTGGCCCAGGTTATTCAAGCCCAAAGCTTCCGTAATCGCCGCCCCCGGGACCGAGAGGGTCGTCAACGTACCAGCGCTCCAGAGGAACCCATTGTCGCCGCCGCCCGCGGTCGCGTAGAACCCTGAGACTTGTCCCGCACCATTGATATCCGTTGCCTGGCCGGAGGCACCGCCCGGGAGGCTAATCAGACTAAATGTACCTGTCGGCTGCAGGACATATGGATGATCGAGACCGCCGAGGTCCATGTAATATCCGGCTGCCTGACCCGTGTTGTTGAGGCCAAGTAACTGATTAAACGTCGTGCCCGAGAAATCGACGGTCGTGAAATTGCCGTTGCTGTCGAGGAACCCGTGATTGATCCCCAGGGAGTCGAGATAGAATCCGGATGTCTCGCCGGCATTGTTAATGCCTGTGACCTGGGTCTGCGCCGAGTTGGGGAAGTTCTCAGAAGTGAAAGTAAGGCTGGGCAACGTCAAGGTGAAACCCTTGTTAATGTCCAATCCATGATAACCGGCGATCACGTCGGCATCATTGATGCCGAGCAGTTGAGTAAAGGTGTCCCCCGGGTAGGCAATATTTTGGAAGGAATATTGCTGGGCGCGTGCCGCGCCCGGGGAGAGCAACAAGCCTGCCGAAAGGGCAAGCCAGATTATGTTGAACGCTATAACCGCAAAGCCACCACCGCGGTGCCCCAAGCTTCTCATCGACTGGCCGGCGAAAAGTCGATGACCTGTCTTGCCGGCAGCATGCCTGCCGTGCAGAGCCGAACTTTCAGCCGTCTCCGTGGTACGGGAATTTAGTTCTTGATTATTCATCCTTGCACTCCTAGGCTTGCCAACCCGTGAGTCGCATTTCTTAAAATTGCGAAGCCCGGTCTTGACAAGTTTTCGTTTCTCTCGAAAAACTGCGTCTCGTCACCCATCGTGATGTGCTAGGCTGGCAGAAAGACGAAGCGTTTCTAGAAACAAAATCGGCACCATAGCATCAGAAAAACCATAACTTGTCAATATCATTGAGCTTCATTTTTCATGGTATGACTCAACGGCAACGCGAAGCTCTGGTAGATCTCCTCCTGTTCGGGATGTTCGCCGATCGAAACCTGAAGGTGAGTGAAGATCAGAAGATTCTATCTGTGATTCAGGAGATCGGCTGGCAATCCTATCAAACGCCCGATCTGTATTTTCAATCGGCAATCGCCAAGGTGCGCGACGCGTCTGAGACAAGGGAGGGGACCCGTTATCGACTCCACAAGATTAGTGAAGCGCTCGGAGACGCCGAGACGCGGGCGCTGGCTTTGAATCAATTGGCCAAGTTTCTGGCCCTCGACGGTGCCGTTGATCCGGACGAGGCAAATTTCTTGAATGCTGCAAAAACTGAGTTTGGAATCCTGGATTGATCCGAACCTTAAAAACAAAGCCCTAGGATGTTAGAGTACAGGAAACCACGACGGCCGATTTTCAACGCAACGGCGTCGTCATTATAATGCCAGACAATACACTACTCGGTGGCTTCAGTTTTGGAAACTATCCGGCGTGCGAACCGGTCGTTGCTCTGACGACGGAGAATGACAAATGTGTTGTTATCACCGTACATGGCCCACGGGCCGGAAGGCACTTCGCGGAACTCGACGAATTTCCAATCACACGCATCTTTGTTGCCGAGGCCTAGGTAATCGCGCACGGCGGGCGATACATCTAAACCAGCACCCTGATTCAAATTCGGTCTGGGACGTTCGTTACCGAACACGTATTGCCAATGGTCGGTACGGAACGGTCCACAATCTTCCCACTGCGCATAACAAACTTTGTTTCCATGACGAACCGCAATCCACCTGCCTTTGAGAACAGTTTGGCCGTCGCGCACAAACGCCTGTTTGAACCAGGGTATCACCTGGCTGGCTTCGTATTTGGTACGACCACCTTCGACATCGTTGTATGGGAGAGCCACGTAAAAAGGATTTTGGCGAGGCACGAAGCTGACGGGAATAAAATTTCGGCGTGATCCAGGGTCGGGGTTATCGTAGCCACCATAGCTGTAAAACCAGGACTTGTCCCAGGAACTGCGATCATTGGGCACTGGGTTATTGCCGCTCGGACGCTCGCCGATCCAGAAGATTGTAGTCACAATGCCAAGCCTCCAGGGATACCGTCCAGGTCCGCTGCTCAGGGCTGCCCCGCGTCCCATGAGCGAAGGTCCAGTAAGATAGCGAGGACCATCGCCGGTAAACACGGTTTTGGTAGGTGACATAATCACTTTGGGTTCGATTTTGAGCAGCGCGTTTTCGCGGAGCTTCATCGCGTATTTCGCGAAGTCTGTGCTGCTCTCGTATTGAGTCTGCGCTAAAGTCTTTCCGCTGAAAACCGCAAACACACACACCGAAATAATAAGTGACAACCTCATGGCAAATTGAAATGCTTTTCTACGGGTAATGTGGCCGGCAGAGCAAGCGCTTTTTGCATTTTTAACAACAAAAAGCTCATTTTTTTGCCAAAATCGGGGATCAGGACCGCTTTTCGACAAAACTTGCGACAAAATCCAGCCTCCCAACCGGAGACAACGGCAGAATCGTTTTTGCGCGCTAGTAGCGCCTGAGAACAGTATCTTTAAGGAACCGCAGGTCGTCGGACTCCGCATAATCAAGCGTAAAGTGGAGGCCTCGGCTTTCGCTTCGGGCGAGGGCGCTATCGACGATCAAGCTGGCAACCGTGCAGAGATTTCGTAATTCGAGAAGGTCCGTCGTAAGTTTGAAGTCCCAGTAAAACTCCTGGATTTCACGTTGCAAATTGCGCAGCCGCGTACTGGCCCGCAGCAATCTTTTGCTCGTGCGAACGATTCCGACGTAGTCCCACATCAACCGGCGAATCTCATCCCAATTGTGATAGATGACGACGACCTCATCCACATCTTGAGCGTGGCCCGGGCGCCATTCCGGCAGCTCGAACGCCTGAAGATACTTTGCGTACTTCGGCTTCAAGAGCGCCTGCGAACAACGTGCGGCCATCACCAGCGCTTCGAGGAGCGAATTACTTGCCAACCGGTTCGCCCCATGCAAGCCGGTGCAGGCGACCTCGCCGATGGCGAAGAGGCCGCGAAGCGTGGTTGCGCCTTCGAGGTCGGTCCTTACTCCGCCGCACTGGTAATGTGCTGCAGGAACGATTGGGATCGGCTGCCTGGTCATGTCGATCCCAAGGCTCGCACATGTTTCGTAGATGTTGGGAAATCGGTCTTTCAAGAAGGCGGCGGGCTTGTGGGTAATATCGATGTACATGCACTTGGCACCGGTGCGCTTCATCTCTGCGTCAATGGCGCGCGCGACGATATCGCGCGGTGCCAAGGCGGCGAGTTTGTGAAACTTTGACATGAATTCGCGCCCGGAAGCATCGACCAGTTTACCCCCCTCTCCCCTCACCGCCTCGCTGATCAGAAACGATTTCTTCTCGGGATGAAACAGGCAGGTCGGATGGAACTGTATGAATTCCATGTTGGCCACTGCTGCGCCGGCGCGCCAAGCCATCGCAACCCCGTCTCCGGTTGCGATGTCAGGATTCGTTGTATACAGATAAACCTTCCCGCAGCCGCCAGTGGCAATGATCACTCGATCGCTCCGAATCGTTTCGACAGTCCCAATAGCTTCGTTGAGAACGTAGACGCCAATCACGCGATCCTCAGTGGTGTAACCGAGTTTGCCTGTGGTGATCAGGTCGACAGCCATATGATTGTCGAGAATCTGGATGTTCTGTTCCTTAACAACAGCATCGAGCAACCGCTGCTCAATCTCTAGACCCGTGGTATCGTGATAGTGAAGGACACGTCTTTTGGAGTGCCCTCCTTCTTTGCCCAGATCCAGTTCTCTTTGCCCTCCCGCAAGGACTCTTTCGTCGAAATGGACTCCGATCCGCATGAGTTCTCGGACAGCAGTCGGTCCTTCGGTGACGATTGTGCGCACGGCTGCTTGATCGCAAAGACCGGCGCCTGCGACCAACGTGTCCGAAATATGCAGGTCAAACGAATCCTCTGCACTGGTCACGCATGCGACTCCTCCTTGGGCCCACGCGGTATTGGAATCAGCCGGTCTTCGCTTTGTGACGATCGCAACGGAGCCATGCGCAGCCAGTTTGAGCGACAGACTCAGGCCTGCGACTCCGCTCCCGAGGACAACAAAGTCAAAGTGATTCATTAAACTCGGCTGCTTGGGTTTCGTCCTGGCGCGTCAAAGTGCTTGGTAGCCCCTGCCGAGCACGCCGTACGAGGTAGTCGCACCGTCTCGGTTTGCTTGTGCTGAAGAGGGCAAAGCGGGACGCTTCGCCTGCTTTGCGCTTCCCTAGCACATGTCAAGACGCCTGCGTCACGCTTTCTTCGAGCAGTGTCAAGATACCGCGCAAGGGAATCGCAACCCATTTCGGACGATTATTAAGTTCATATCGAAGTTCATAGAGGGCCTTGAGAATCAGGAAGCTTCTGAGCAAAAGCCTCAGCTCATCTTGATCTTTGGGGATGAAAACGGCGTTCGAAGCCCTATCCAGATAGGATCCCAAAAACACCTGGCTGGCCCGTGTGGACCAAAGGTCGGCATACGCTTCCAGCGTAGCCTGATCAACCGGCCGGATAGTCCTGGACCCAAGTAAGCCGTGATGAGCCGCGTAGTTAAATGAGCGTAACATTCCGGCCACATCAATCAGTGCGCAGCGTTTCAACCGGCGTTCGCCGAGCGGTCTCGCCGGTTCGCCTTCAAAGTCGAGGATCACGAAATCCTTGCCGGTGAACAGCAACTGGCCGAGGTGATAGTCGCCGTGAATACGGATTTTTTTCACCTCGATCGGCTCGCGCAGAAGGAAATCGTGACAAGCTCCCACTTCTTCGGCGTGCGCAAGGACGTTTTCCGCCAAACTTCTGGAATACTCTTCAAGACCGCTGACCGACCTCCTGAGCAGTGCGAAAGTATGTTTGGCTTCGCTTCGGATGGACTGGAAAATCGAACGCTGGTGCTGAAGCGAAAATGGCTCGGGAGCGAAATCTGGCGATTCGGTATCCTGGGCCAAAGCGATATGCATCTCTGCGCTTCTTTGCCCTAAGAGGCGAACGGTCTCAAGATGGACTCCTTCGATCAGGCTGGCGAACGGTTCGGGAACTTCATCCCAGAGCCCGACCAGTGGCGGCTGAGGGAGCTGGGGCTCGCCTAGAACCCGATCGAAATATCGACTGACCGCCCCCAGCGTATGGGACCATCCGTCCTGTTCGTTCGGTGTAAACCCCTGAATCACCATGACTGCCCCCGGGTCCTGACCGGGTGCGACGTACTGAATATCCCCGAGATAGGCAGGTACATGTTCGAACCCGCACTTGTCGCTCAGTTGTTTGGTCAATTCCAGATCGGGATTGATTCCTTCTTCGAGTTTCCTGAACAGTTTCAGGTAGATCTTATCGTCATAGATAATGGAGCTATTGCTCTGTTCTACCTTTAGTATTCTGGATGCTTGCGGCGGACCGCTACTAAGGATTTCTGCCAGACGCGTCGATTTGGTAGGAACTAACCTTCCGACTCTACCGGCCAGAGTCCGCCCTTCCGCCGTGACTTCCAGCAGAATGCGTTGAAAAACCTGTGAACTGGTGGCGTCGACCATCAAGTCGCCATTCTGACCAACACGAGCGATGACGGTCGCGGGATATTCAACTTCAATCTTGCGAGCTTCCTCACCGGAAATCATGCGAGCGGGCAAGACATAGAGATCCCGTGGACCTTCAACAAAATTAAAAGCGATCAGCAGAAGATGTCCGACCCCGTCGCCCGGGAAATTGATGAGATCCAGCAGACTTACATTCAAAACCGTCCGCGCTTTGCTTCGGAACCAGCGGCAGTTTTTGATGTAATCTGCCAGCTCCCGTTCGATGAAGCGTGATCCGACTGTGGTAAACCACCAGGCCGGCTCGCCACTGAAATTTATGATCGGTAAAGCTCTCTCACCGCCGGCGACACCTGTCACCGCCGGAGGCGTCAGGAGGAGCCAATAGGAGGTATGTGGTCCAAGAGTAATGGTATAACTGCCGTCTCGGATCACAGGAAATCGGCTGTGACCAAAGGTATCCTCCGGCACCCAGCCTATCCAGTTCTGGAGGTCCAAATCGACCGCCTGCGAGAACCTGGACAGATTAACAACGACCAGAATGGTTTGCTTATCGTAGGTGCGCGTAAATGCGAGCACCTTATTGTTGGACGGGGTCAGCATCTGAAAATCGCCGTGGCCAAACGCCGGGAAACGCTTACGGATCGCGATCACACGGCGCATCCACCAGAGGAACGAGGACAAATTCGCCTCTTGGACCTCCACATTAATCGCCTCATAGTGGAACTCGGGATCGATATTGACCGGTAAAAAGAGGGAGTGCGGATTGGCGCGGGAGAACCCGGCGTTTTTATCTGAGCTCCACTGCATAGGAGTGCGGACACCGTTGCGGTCGCCAAGATAGATGTTATCTCCCATCCCAATTTCGTCTCCATAGTAAAGAATTGGGCTTCCCGGCAACGAGAACAGCAAAGAATGAATTAACTCCAACTTCCTGCGATTATTACCTAATAGCGGTGCTAGTCGCCGGCGAATACCGAGATTGATTCGCGCCCGGGAATCGCGCGCGTAGGTGCGGTACATGTAGTCGCGCTCCTCCTCGGTGACCATCTCGAGAGTTAGTTCGTCATGGTTGCGCAGGAAGATAGCCCATTGGCAGTTCTCTGGAATGGGCGGGGTTTGCTCGAGTATGTCGACAATGGGATAGCGGTCCTCCATATGCAATGCCATGAACATCCGCGGCATCAGCGGGAAATGGAACGCCATATGGCATTCATTTCCCTTTCCGAAATAGGCGACCGCGTCCTCGGGCCATTGATTCGCCTCGGCCAAAAGCATCCGGTCGCTGTATTTCGCGTCGATGCGCCCCCGTAGCTCCTGCAGGATCTGATGGGTCTCCGCGAGGTTTTCGCAGCTGGTTCCTTCCCTTTCGATCAGGTAGGGAACTGCGTCCAGCCGGAGCCCGTCGACTCCAAGATCGAGCCAGTAATCGAGAATCTTGAACGCCGCGGCTTTGACCTCCGGGTTGTCGTAATTCAAATCGGGCTGATGGGAAAAGAACCGGTGCCAGAAATAGGATTTGGCAATTGGATCGTAGGTCCAGTTACTAACCTCGTAGTCCTTAAAAATGATCCGCGCTTCCTCATATTTCGTGGGATCATCGGACCATACATAATAATCACGCCACGCGTCTCCATGCGCTGCCCGCCGCGATTTTTGGAACCAGATATGCTGATCGCTGGTGTGGTTCAATACGAGTTCAGTGATCACGCGCAGACCGTTCTCGTGAGCCGCCTCCAGAAATTTTTTAAAGTCATCCAGCGTCCCATACGAAGGATTTACGGTGAAATAGTCGGCGATATCGTACCCATCGTCCTTGAGCGGTGAGGGGTAGAACGGCAAAAGCCAGATTGCGGTGACACCAAGGTTTTTGAGGTAGTCCAGCTTGCTCAGCAGTCCCTGAAAATCACCGATACCATCGTTATTCGCATCGCAAAAGGTCTTGATGTGAAGTTGATAAATAACGGCTTCCTTGAACCAGAGCGGGGTCGGCGGCTTCGCGACTTCAGGTGTCTGGGGCTCGATTGTTTGAATCTGCATGGGGAAGTTAGGTTCGGAGTTCGGGGTTCGGAGTTCGGGCAAAAGGTATAACGGAATAAACCCGCTCAAAACTGCATATCAAGGGAAGAGCCCGCGATCCTGACGAGCCTTCACCACCCGCTCCACTCCGATAGCCAGAGCGGCCAGGCGGTGAGGAATTTTTTCTTCCCTGGCGCGTCTGATCACAGCGCCAAATGATTGCTCCAGGACGCGAAAAAGCCGGTCGACCACTTCGGTCTCATTCCAGAAGAAACTTTGGAGACTCTGGACCCATTCAAAGTAGGAGACGATCACTCCACCCGCGTTGCAAAGAATGTCCGGAATTACGAATATCTCCTTCCAACGTTCGAACAATACCTTATCGGCATCGACGGTGGTGGGCCCATTGGCAGCCTCTGCCAAGATCCTGCACTGAATTTTCCCGGCGTTCCCTCCATGAATGACTCCGCTGACGGCTGCCGGTACCAGGACGTCACAGCGCAAGGTCAAGAGATCGTCGGCCGGGATCGGTTCGGCGCCGGAGAATCCGGCCAGATCTCCGCGCTGACGGACATGTTTTTCTGCGGCACGTACGTCGATTCCGTGTTCGTTGTAGTAGGCGCCGGAAATGTCGCTGATGCCAATGATTTTCATTCCATTTTTGTAGGCGAGGCCTTGCGCGGCAACCGCTCCAACATTGCCGAATCCTTGAACTACGGCGGTCGCGTTGCCCAGCTTCATTTTCAAGAGGTGTGCCGCGCGTTCGATGAGGTAAACGACGCCGCGTCCTGTCGATTCCCTGCGTCCGTAGGTTCCTCCCACACTGACTGGTTTACCGGTCACGATTTCCGGAACGGCGTGTCCCAGGTTAGCGGAGTAAGTGTCCATGAACCAAGCCATCACTTGCTCGTTGGTTCCCATGTCTGGTCCCATGATGTCCGTGTGCGGGCCGATAAAAGGGATCATTTCCTGCATGTAGCGTCTGGACAATCGCTCGAGCTCGCTTCCCGAAAGTTTCCGCGGATCGACATACACGCCCCCTTTGGCGCCGCCGTACGGCAAGCCGGCGAGCGCGCACTTCCAACTCATCCACATCGCCAAGGCGGCCACCTCCCCGATCGTTACCGTAGGGCCAAATCGTGTGCCTCCCTTGGTCGGCCCCATGGCCAGCGTGTGCTGAACTCTGTAGCCCTGGAAACACCGCACCGAGCCATCGTCCATGCGAACCGGAACGGCCACCGCGATGGATCGTTTCGGGTACATCAAACGATCGCGCATATTCATCGGAATCTGCAGATGCTCTGCGATCATCCAGAATTGATCGCATGCCATCTGGAAAGTTGGGTCTGCGTAAATGTGCTGCATTGCAGTCGGGTGAAAAGCCGCACTGAGCAGGGCTTTCACCTTGGTTGAGCTATGGGGTTTTTACGAACTTTTACGATGTCCCGCAACGACCGGATACGCAAGACCAACGGTAGAGGTATTGGATTTTGTGTTTGGAGATTTTGGTTCTGGGGTTTCCCGAATAGCAGTTTCGGAGCGAAGACCGGAGCCTTCCCCGAGAAATTCTTGCGGGTGCGGGCGGATCGAATAAAGATGCGGGCGCACAATTACGACGCGATGCCAGCAAGAGCCGCAGCACCCAGGACAGAGCAATCATCAGGTGGACCGGCTTTTTTTGTCGCAACCGGGATCATGCTCAGCCGGTTGGCCGGATTGATCAGGGAACGTGTTTTAGCCCATTACCTTGGCACTCTGCCCGCAGCAGACGCCTTTCGCGCGGCCTTGAGGATTCCAAACTTTCTCCAGAACCTTTTTGGCGAGGGCGTTCTGTCGGCTTCGTTTATACCAGTTTATTCGCGCCTCTTGGCTGCTTCGGACGAAAAGGATGCAAACGATCTGGCGAGTGTCGTCGGATCAATTCTGGCTGTGCTTACTTCGACCCTGGTGATTATCGGAATTCTGAGCGCCCCACTTTTGATCGATGCGATCGCTCCGGGATTTAGCGGTGAAACGCGGCGACTGACAATCAGACTTGTTCAAATTCTCTTCCCCGGGGTGGGCGCATTGGTGATGTCCGCGTGGTGCCTGGGTATTCTAAACAGTCACGGGCGGTTTTTTCTTTCCTACTCCGCACCCGTGTTGTGGAACCTGTTCATCATCGCCGGCCTGTTGACCTTCGGCACGACAAAGTCTTTGTCGATGCTGGTCGTCTACACAGCGTGGTGCTCAGTACTTGGCAGCTTTGCTCAACTATTTGTGCAGGTCCCGACAGTTTTGCGTTTAACTCAGCGGCTGCGCTTTTCGCTCGACACGGCCTCAAGCCATGTGCGCGGCGTTCTCACGAGCTTTGTTCCGGTATTCCTGAGCCGGGGCGTTGTCCAGCTGAGTGCCTACATCGATAATCTGCTGGCAAGTCTGCTCCCGTCCGGCTCTGTCGCTCTGCTCACTTGTGCGCAAACGATTGGTCTGCTACCGATCAGTTTATTTGGGATGTCA
>JAFAMB010000108.1 GCA_019233825.1 Verrucomicrobiota bacterium
GGAGTGGATCCGATCGCCGTCTCGGAAATTCAGCAGCATATCTCTAATCTCAGAAAATCAGGATTGGCAATCTTGATCACGGATCACAATGTCCGCGAGACGTTGGAGATCGTGGACCGGGCTTATCTTATTTACGATGGAAGAGTCGAAAGCCAGGGCACCCGCGAGTTCTTGATTAATGATCCAATTAGTCGACAGCTCTACCTCGGTGAACGCTTTCGAATGTAACTAAAGAACTATGTTGCCGGCTGCCAGCACCTCCAACCCTAGCCAGGAGTCTCTCTCCAAGCGGCAGGGGTACATTTCCTGCTGGATCCCGCTGAGAGCGGAACGGTTGTTTGCCGACAGATCCGGAAGAATTGCCGGAGCTATGATTGCCTGACGCTGTATGGGATGAACTGCCGGACCGATCTCCAACGTCTCGCGGACATTGTGATCCGTGATCAAGATTGCCAATCCTGATTTTCTGAGATTAGAGATATGCTGCTGAATTTCCGAGACGGCGATCGGATCCACTCCGCTAAACGGCTCATCGAGCATCATGAGCGTCGGGTTGGTGACGAGAGACCTCGCAATGGTCAGGCGGCGTTTCTCGCCGCCACTCAAAGTCAGCGCCTGATTTTTTGCCAAGTTGTCGATTCCAAATTGCCTGAGCAATTCGCTGCAACGCCGCCGCCGCTCCCGGCGGGAAACTCGGAGCGTCTCAAGGATCGCCAGGATGTTCTGCTCGACAGTCAGCTTTCTGAAGATGGATTCCTCCTGAGGGAGGTACCCCATGCCCATACGGGCTCTCCGATGCATCGCAAACCCTGTCACGTTACGATCCTGGAAATACACTCGACCACCGTTGGGCCGAACTAGACCTACTATAAGATAAAACGTAGTGGTTTTACCAGCGCCATTTGGACCCAACAGGCCCACGATCTCTCCTTTGTTGACATGGATATCTATTCCGTTTACGACCGACCGGCCACCGTAGATCTTCACCAGTTTCTCGGTACGCAGAATCGGCTTTTCAATGTGCCGTCTTGTTTCGATGACGGGAGACTCAAGTCCTAGCCTAGTGGGCGCCATTCGCGTTTGGGTTGTTCGTAGCGGTTCTGTCCTCAATTAACGTCCTTGTACTGCCATAGGTTTGCATGCGTCCGTCCTTGTAAAGTACCATCTTGACTCCGGGCGCGGTCGCAATGTGTGTGTTGGTTCCCTGAGTCACCTGCGGCCAACCGGTCAACGTGACCGAACCATCTTTTGCCGCGTACACGGCCTTTTCTGCTTTTCCAGTCGAGGTTACCGGTTGCTGACCGGGCGCGCTGGTTTGGCCGGCTGCTGCGGTCCGAGCCGTTGTCGTTGCCGCGCCCGGATCTTGAGGCTGGCTCCCCTGCGTCTTGGGCTGGTTAACGTGCACGATAATGACATTCCCGTCACCGGTGGCATCATTCAAGCCTCCACCTTCTTCGTCTTTGTTCAAATGAACCGTTAATCGATCGGCCGTCATTGTGAACTGTGGGTCTACGACTTTCACGTTGCCGATGAACACTCCGGTGCGCGTTTTCGTATCGAATTGGGCCTCCTGTGTAGCCGTAATCTCGGTGGGACCTTGGGGGCGGTTTTTGCTGTCTGAACCGAAGAGATCGTTCGAACTACCTGCTGTTTCAGAACCTCCGGCGGCCGGCTTGGCGGGGCCGGGAGTTCGTTTCGGCCCGGGAGCCTTGGGCCCTGCGTTAGGTGCCGCTGAGGTTTTTGTTGCGGAAACGGGTTTTTGCTGTGCCAAAACAACACGGAAAGTTCCAAAACAGGTGATGATTCCGAACAGGATGACTAATTTCTTCACTGACTTACTGTTGACCTCCGCCGCCGGACTTCGTTTGAAATTCATTCCGGTTGTAAAGCACCAGATGGACATTCCCGACCACCCTGCCCTGGCGCGTTTGTGAATTAAATTCCCCGCCATCTGCCGTGAGGACGAAGTCCTCTCTCGTGATCCGAACCGGTTCCTTAGTGCTAATCACGTTCGTATCCAGATTCATCATGGATGTTTGCAGGTCAATTTTTGCGTCCGGTTTACCGGTTTGCTGGTTATAGGTCTGGATCGTGACGGTGTGCATTTCGATATTCTGGTCATCCAGACGAGTCGCGGTCTCAATATCGAACTGCATCTCTATCTTACCCTGGTCGTTGCGAACCGGAACGCGTAACCCTTTGACCTCATGTCCAATCGGCACTGGCAGGTCAAGCTTGCGGGCCGGCGGGTTGTCGTCGGCATGCAGTGCCGGCGAAAAGCTCGCGAGCCATCCGATCACCACCACTGCTTTAACGGCTGAGTTCATGGATTTGTTTAAGCTTGGCCAGCAAACCCGCAAGGTCCTTGAGCGGGATCTGGTTCGGTCCATCTGAGAGCGCTTGGCCGGGGTCGTAGTGGGTCTCGATAAATATACCGTCGCAGCCGGCAGCCGCGGCAGCTCGCGCCAACACGGGCGCCAGCACGCCATCACCACCGCTCCGATCGCCCGCTCCGCTTGGACGCTGCACCGAATGCGTTGCGTCAAAGACAACCGGAAAGCCGAGTTCCCGAATCCAATGGAGCGAACGCATATCAGCGACCAGGTTGTTATAGCCAAAGCTGGTACCTCTCTCCGTAAAGACGTAAGACGAGCATCCGAAGGTTTCGAGTTTGTCTGCGATGTAACGAACATCCCAGGGAGCGAGAAATTGGCCCTTTTTCACATTGACAGCTCGCCCCGTCTCCGCTGCTGCTCGGATCAGGTCGGTCTGGCGACTCAGAAAAGCCGGAATCTGCAGCAGATCAATGAATTGGCCGGCGGTGTAAGCGTCCTCTGGCGAATGAATATCGGCGGTGACAGGAACTCCGAGCTCGTCGCCGATCGCGCGAAGCAACCTGCAGCCGGCTTGCAGCCCGATGCCACGGAAGGACTTCGCTGATGTCCGATTAGCTTTGTCGTAGGATGCCTTAAAGATCCAAGAGACGCCTAGTGAATCACAGATCTCTTTGAGATCATTGGCGATCGACAGAACGAACTGCTCAGACTCGATGACACACGGGCCGAGAATATAAAACGGTCTTGCCCCCCCAATTTCTACGCCCTGAATCTCGAAGCTTTTTACCATTCAAGCCTGCTTGGACAACGCCGAGCCGAAAAATCTGAAACCTCGCCGGCGTGCTCCAAGCAACCGATTCAAGAACCGTAGCTCTTAACGAACTTCTTTCTACCGTCGGCTTCGCCTTGTTCCGGCGCCGATTCCTCCTGGGGCTTGGGTTCGGTCTTCGGAGATGGCTGCGGTGGAGTCCCGACCGCGCTGGACGGCTCCTTCCGCATATTCTCTACAAAGGCCAACTGCAAATTCGAGATCGTTCCGGCCAGGATCCGGGATTCATCGGTATTCAAGTTGCCTTTTGTCTTCTCCTGAATCATTACCAGTTGGTCGATCAGTAGCTGAGCCATGTCCAGGTTAACTTCTGCCTTCCCGGTTTGCGGATGTGGTATCTGGCCCAACATGAAGGCCGCGTTCTGCGCTTGCATCAGCACGAACTCGATAAACCGCTGCGCCATCTCTCCCGAAGATACCGTGGTGTTCTGGTATTCTGCCATATCAGTTTTTCATTTTACTCAAGGCCTAACAATGACCGCAATCGCCGGTTTATCCATCAAATATTTCCTAGCTAGCTCATTGACAGAATCTATAGTCAACCCTTCGATCTGCTTTTTCCGCTGATGAACGTAATCGTACCCCAGGCCGTATAATTCGTTCAGCGCTACGCTGTGAGCGTATGCTTCCATGTTCTGCAGCTGGAAAGCGAGTTGCGCCAGCGTCCTCGTTTTGGCGCGCTCAAACTCCACTTGCTCCAGCCCGTACGCGGCGAGGCTCTCCAATTCGACCCGCAAAATTTCTAAAACGCTTTCCACTTTCTCAGGAGCTGTGGCCGCATGGACACTAAAAATCCCCGGTGCAATTCCCAGAAACAATGAGCTTCCGATGGAATATGCCAAGCCTAGTTCCTCGCGTACTTTGACAAAAAACCGCGAGCTTGAATCGCCGGTCGCTTCGTCCAACAATTCGAGACCGAGCCGGTGCGGATCTGCCATGGAGCAGACCAGAAACCCGATGTAAACGACCGCCTGATGCCGGCCTTCGTGGGATGTAACCTGCCGGCTTTTAAAACCGCTGACGGCTGGGCAAAATCGTTCCGACGACGATTTCTGAGCCGGCAACTTCTGCGCGTGTGCCTCGATCAAATCGAGAATTCGCGGTGAATCGAAATCCCCGCAAAACCCGAAAACGGCGTTTGGCCAGACAAAGCACTCCTGATGCCGGCGGGCAAGTTGAGTCCCTGAAATTTGCAGGACAGTTTCTTCACGACCAAGCGGATTGAGGCCATACGGGTGACTGCCGTAAATTTCAGCCCGCAACAGGTTCCGTGCGACCAAATGCGGTTGCGCTTTCTCCGCCCTGATTGCGGCAATCTGACTTTCACGCTCGCGTTCCATTGCTTCCGCAGGGAAAACTGGATTCCCGGTCACATCCATCAACACGGCAAACGCGTCGTCGAAATCAGCCGATAAAGCACTGACCGCAACGCGTAGGGTGTTATACCCGGACTCGATGGACAACGTGCCGCCTATGCCCTCGATCTCTTCGGCGATCTGCTCTGCCGATCTGGACCCGGTGCCCTTCGGCATTACCTGCGCCAGCAAGCGGTGGACTCCGTTATCTTCCGCCGTCTCATACAAAGAACCACCCTGGAACACCCCAGCAGAGTAAATTATCGGAAGGCGCCGGTCGGGAACCAAAACGACTCTGGCACCGTTGCTCAAGACGTGGAGCTGCGGAGTTGCGGTCTGGTTCTTGGGAATCGAGACCTGTTTGGCATGACTCACAGGACGGAGCACTGCGACAGTTAAATTTGAATCGGTCAAATAGCGACCCACAACGCGTTCGACGTCCGCTACGCTGACCGCGCGAAGGCGTTCCAGGTATTGCTGGCTGAAGTCGAGATTCCGGGCATACAGCCAGTTTAACCCGAGGTCGGATGCGACACCCCTAACCGTCTGAAGTTGTTCTATCGCGTTTACGGTGATTATCCGCTTGGCCTTCATCAACTCCGCGTCAGTCACCCGGCGTTCCCGTCGATCATCGACGCACTGAACGATGCGGTCCGGGACCAGATCTGCCACCTCTTTGGCACAGGTGCCAGAGACCGTGAGCAGACCCGGAAAGCTAGGCGTATAAGCGTAAGCTCCTACGCCATAGACCAACCCCTCCTTCTCGCGCAGCTCTTTGTAAAGCCGGGAACTCGCTCCTCCGCCGAGTATCACGGAAGCCGCGTCAACGGATGCCATATCGTCATGCGAAACACCGGGCACATGCCAGCCCAGATTAAAGTACGCGAGATCAGCTTTGAAACTTTGCGACGTTTCCCGACGTCCCAATTGAGGAGGCTCTTCCGGCAGCATTATGGCCTTCAGTGGTCCGCGCTTAAAGCAACCCAGGAGTTCTTCGGCATCTGATCGTACACGTTCAGTTTCCACGTCACCGCCCACTACCAAAAACAAATTGTTCGGACGATAGCGCTGGCGATAATAGCGGAGGACATCTGCGTGGTTCAACTGATCAAACAGATCCCGAATCCCGATCACCGGGTAGCGACACGGGTGTACCTGAAAAGCTGTTCCAAAGGTGAGGTAGCTCAGAACACGGTCCGGATCATCGAGTCCCATGTCGAATTCGCGCCGGATAACATCCATTTCCCTCTCCAGCGTCGCAGGGTCGACAATCGACCGAAACAGCATGTCGCCTAACAAATCTATAGATTGCCGGACGGCATTAGCGGGGCAGTCAACCCAGAAGACGGTACGATCAAACGACGTGTAGGCGTTCAGATACCCGCCCAAGCCATGGATTTCATCACTGATCTGCTTCGAAGAGCGCCGCTCGGTTCCATTAAACAGGACATGTTCCAGTAGATGAGTCAGACCCGCGCCGAGCCATTCGCCCTCGTGAATGCTGCCCGTCTGACACCAAACCTGAACACTGGCCACGGGCGCGGAATGCTGCTCGGCAACGATAACAGTCAAGCCATTCGGGAGTTCGAAAGACGATGCGTGAACCTCGGGGATCTCCATTGAAAACTTTTTCGAGCCCTCAGGAATTCGCCGACCTCGAACCGCGTGGCTCAAATGGTGCCACGAATGCAGCGCGGAAGTCCAACGCACGGTGAAAATCCTCGACCGAATCGGATTCGGTCTTTCCAAAAACGCCCGCGCCGATCAGATTAAACACCATCTCGCCGACATCGTCAGAAGCTCGGATTCCCCAGTATTCCAGAACCGTCATAACCATCGGACCGAACTCTTTCAATGCGAGTTGCCGGAATCCATCAAGCAATTCACCGGCATTCACGTGTGACCCAGTCTCCGTTTTTCCGCGCTTTTTTTGCTTGATGGTGAATTCGAGAGCTTCCTTCAAAAAGATATAGGCTTCCTTCTCGTAACGCGAATCCCGATCGATGATTTGCTGAACAACTTCGTTAAAAGATCTCTGCATTTTCTTACTTGGACTCAACCTGCTGTTGCTGGAAGACGGTTGCCCGGACGTGTTTGACCACGGCCCCCACGAGAAGCGCCAAACCAAGCCCGACTACCAGCAGTTGTTCACCCCGAGTCAATCTAAACATTTGCTCAATATATGCCATCAGCCCGCTTTGTCATCTTGCCGGGTTGGTAGGGTCACGCTCCCGCTTGACCGGGATTGCACGTTTCAAAGCGTCCCTTCTTTTTTTACAACGCTTATTTCGGCGTTTTCGGGGGATATCGCCCTGTTTTCGTTGCTTAGACCCGCCACGGCTCGGACGAGCCTCGCCCGACCGGCTTTCTCCCCGAACGCGCAGGAGGCGCGTCCCATAAGAACGACGTAGGCGAACCGACCCGGTTTGCTCGGTTCTGAAGAATGCAAAGCGGGACGCTTCGCCTACTTTGCATTAGCTGCCGGTTGTCGGTGCCGCACCGGATGACCCGCCTGTCTTTTCCGAACCTCCCTTCCCGCATTCGCTCTTCGTCGAGGCTCCGCTTTCTTTCTTGGCGCTCTCCTTGTAGCTGGGACTGCGGTAATCAGTAATATAGAAGCCTGAGCCTTTGAAGATCAGGCCCGCCCCAGTGCCTAAAAGACGTTTCACCTTGCCCTTACCCCAGACCGGCAGCCGGCAGAGCTCTTTCGGACAGATGTCGTACGGCGCATCCTTCATCGACTGGAAGGCATCAAATGTCTGATGGCACTTTTCACATTGATACTCGTAGGTCGGCATAAGTCATGCCGACGATATAGCAGAGGGTGTGGACTCCGGCAAACGCCGCCTGCATATGTTATGTACTGTCTTGTCATCAAAATAGTCTGCATTTGAGCGCAGGTGGCTTGACGATTCGGATGGGTGAGTTTATTCGGAGCTGTTTTCTGGCGTATGAGCATTCGATGGTTTCCGATAGTATTGATTGCACTGCTTTTGGCGGCCTGTGGCGAAAGCGAAAAGTCGCGTCTGGCTAATCCAAACACTGCGTACATACCTGCGGCCGGCGGATTGGAGCCGAACTCTAGCCAGTCAGGTTCCAGTTACGATCC
>JAFAMB010000117.1 GCA_019233825.1 Verrucomicrobiota bacterium
CGACCAGAAACCCAAACGCCGCCTCTTTGAATTGCTCAAGAACCGGGGCATGCAGGAGAACCAACAGATCGTGTTCCTTTCCCATGGCACCTGCACCTCCTGAACTCCTGCACTCCTGCAACTCCTGAACTCCTGCAACTCCTGAACTCCTGACTTCTTCGCTTCTTCCCTTTCCTTCGGCGGCCTTTTGGCTTATTCCATGCCCGTGAATCACCGGATCCTTTTTATTTGTACCGGGAATTTTTACCGAAGCCGCTTCGCCGAGGCTGTTTTTAACTATCATGCCGAGCGGCAACAGATTCCGTGGACAGCTATGTCTCGCGGTTTGGCCATACACCTCACCGAAGGATACCTCTCGTCCTTTGCGGCCGAGGCGCTGCTTGAACGCCAGATCGACCTTCGCTATACCGGCCGCCAACGAGTCCAGCTATTAGAAGACGATCTTCTGAAATCGGATCGCTCGATCGCCATGGACCGCGCAGAGCATCTTCCCATGATGCAAAACCAATTCCCGGCTTGGGTTGACAGGATCGGTTACTGGGATGTCCCCGATATCCCTCATCGCCCCTTCAAGGAGGCTCTTCGGGAAATTGAACAAAACATCATTCGACTCCTGCAAGAGGTTTCAGCATGAGCGGCATCATGTCAGTTGAGTTACCCGGCATCCCAAAGCTGCGCAGCGGAAAGGTTCGCGAAGTTTTCGATCTTGGAGACAATTTGCTGATCGTGGCGACCGATCGAATCTCGGCCTTCGATTGCATTCTTCCTGATCCTGTCCCGGAAAAAGGCATACTCCTCACGCAGCTCTCCGCGTTTTGGTTTCAAATGTTCCACCAGGTGCCAAGCCATTTCGTTACGGTTAACTTTGCGGAATATCCGGAGAATCTGCAGCCGTACTCTGAGATCCTCAGCGAACGTTCGATGCTGGTCAAGAAGGCGGACCCGCTACCTGTCGAATGCGTGGTTCGAGGCTATCTCGCCGGATCCGGCTGGAAAGAATACCAGGAGTTCGGCAGCGTATGCGGCATAAGGCTGCCGCCGGGCTTGGAACACGCCGCCCAGCTGCCCAAGCCGATGTTCACGCCGGCGACGAAGGAAGCTTCCGGCCATGACAGAAACATTCCCTGGGAGAAATGCTGCGAATTACTGGGCGAGGAGAGAGCTACCATTGTACGGGATCTCAGCCTCGCAATTTATAGCGACGGTAGCGTGCATGCCGGCGAACGCGGTATTATCATTGCGGACACCAAGTTTGAATTTGGCCTGCACAATGACAATATCATTCTGATTGACGAGTGTTTGACCCCCGACTCATCTCGCTTCTGGCCGGCCGACCGTTACCAGACCGGGGTCAGTCCAGTCAGTTTCGATAAACAATTTGTTCGTGATTACCTCGAGACTCTTGACTGGAATAAAACTCCGCCCGCACCACACCTCCCTCCGGAAGTCATCGAAAAGACGACGGAGAAATATCGGGAAGCATTCGAGCGCCTGGCGCACTAGCCTCAGTGGACTGCAATCATGCCCATCCATCGTGATCCTATTCATCAAACCCTGGCTCGATTGGGTCTCCGATTGGCTGAACTGGCCGCATGGCGCGACCGCGAAGTCTTCCCGATCACCGAAGCAAAATTTCGGACCTCCTCCGACAAAAGCTGGCAAACTGTCCGAAGCGGTGATCCATGGCCAGCCAAATCTCACCCGGTCCTGTTCCAGTTCCAATGCTCCGTACCGGAAACCTGGGCTGGGAACGTCGTCCACGCTCGATTCGATGTCGATGGCGAAGCGCTCCTTTTCGCGAACCGAAAACCGATCGGCGGCTTGAACACATTCCATCAAGAGCACCTGATCGCTGAGCGCGCTATCGCAGGCGAGACTTTTACCTTTGATCTGGAGGCTGTTCCTCATGGCCTATTTGGAACCCCGGTCGACCGGCCGCGCGTGAATCTGGCGGCGCTGGTGTGGCCCGATCAAGTCCTGAGGAGCTTGCTGGAAGACCTCTCGGCAGCGCACGAGGCAGCCCACTATCTCGCCTCGACTGGTCGCGAAGAAATCACGCGCCGGCTGGCCGATGCCCTGGATCGAGCCTTTGCCGGGATCATTCTGCCGCGCGGTAATACGCCCTCTTACCTGGCCCGAATCGCTGCGACCTCAAAAAGCCGATCCTTGGAGAGCTTCTACGCCAACGCGGAAAGCCTTGATTCGATCTGGGAGGAATGGCAATTCACGGCACCACCGGCGCCGCTCGATGATGCGAGCCGGCGAAGCCTGGAGGTGGTACAAACCACATTCCAAGCCGAACTGCAGACTATTCGCCAAGCCTATCCAAGTATCGGATCCATTTGGCTCACTGGACATGCCCATATCGATCTGGCCTGGCTCTGGCCATTGGAGGAAACCAGACGAAAAGCCCGGCGAACCTTTCATACAGTCAGCAGGCTAATGGAGCGGTTCCCACGCCTACATTTCAATCAATCCAGCGCGCAGCTTTATGCATGGATTGAGCAGGATGATCCGGACCTTTTCGAACAGATCCGAACCCGCGTACACGAGGGCCGCTGGGACATTGTCGGTGGAATGTGGGTGGAGCCAGATGGCAATCTGCCCGCGGGCGAGTCATGGGTCCGCCAAATCCTGCTGGGCCAGCGTTACTTCCAGTCGCGGTTCGGCAAGCGTCCGCGTGTTGCCTGGATTCCCGACTCCTTCGGTTTCACTGGAAACCTGCCACAACTTCTGTTGTCGGGCGGACTCCAGTACTTTTTCACCCACAAGATGACCTGGAACGAGCGGAATCTGTTCCCCTATGATCTCTACTGGTGGGAGGGCATTGACGGTAGCCGGGTCCTGGCTCACAGCTTTTTCAACCCGGGCGGCGGCTACAACGGGCGCGTGGCTGCATACGATCTGGGCGAAACATGGCGCAATTTTAAAGAAAAGGACCGTCACTCGCAGACCCTCCTTGCGGTCGGCCATGGCGATGGCGGAGGCGGCCCAAGCTCAGAGATGCTCGACCGGTTCGAGCGCTTTCGAGATTTCCCCGGAATGCCGCGTCTCCAGATGGGCCAGGTCGCAAAGTTTTATGAAGGCATCACCCGTCACGATTTACCTGTCTGGGTCGGCGAAAAATACTTAGAGTTTCATCGCGGCACCTACACAACTCAAAGCCAGATAAAATCGCTCCATCGCAGGCTGGAACACGCTCTTATTGAGGCCGAAACAGCAACGGCACTTGCGAGCGGACAGGACGACTACCCTTACCCGATAACAGAATTCGCCCGGCTCTGGCAGACACTTCTGCTAAACGAGTTCCACGATATCCTGCCGGGTTCCAGCATCTATTCCGTCTACGAAACGGCAAAAAAGGACCTTGGTCTTGCGCTGGAAACCGCTCGGTCACTCAGGGACCTGGCACTTGCCCGGTTGTCCGGCCGACCTCTCAGACAACCATTAAGAGGTTCTGGCATCGAGATCTGGAATCTGCAACTCTACGATCGTCAGTTACGAGCCGAGATAAAAGATTTTCCGGGTGATCCGGAGGAATGGGCCGCCGACACCGGCCAGCAGGTCTGCTCCCAGGTGACTTCTGAGAAGACCTTGCTGTTATGCGCCCCGGAAATTCATGTGCCGGCACTCGGATCGATCACGCTGCTTCCCGCCGTTCTTGACGCACCTGGCATTCCCAGGACGGACAAATCGCAGCACAATCACGGAGCGTTGCGCGCGACCTCTTCGGAACTGGAGAACGAGTGTATCAGGGCCGCATTCAACGCCGATGGCACGCTAGCCGCGCTCCTTGATAAGCAGCACAATCGCCAGCTTTTAGCAGACCGGGGAAATCAACTCTGGATCTACAATGATCTACCTCGCCAGTTTGACGCCTGGGATATCGATGCCTCCTATGCGAAAGAAGGCGCAGAGCTTCCTGCGATCTCGCCTCCGGAACTCATTGAAGCCGGGCCGGTAAGGGCATCGATAAAAGTGACCCGAGGCGTGAACGAGATCGAAATTGTCCAGGAGTACCGCATCTACCGAAGCGAACGGATTGTCGAGATTCGAACCAAAGTCCGGTGGCATGGCCGGCGCCGGCTCCTTCGCGCAATCTTTCCTGTCGAAATTCGAACTCACGAAGGATGGACCGAAACGGCGTTTGGCGCAGTTCCCAGGCCAACCCATAGGAACACTCCTTGGGATCAGGCGCGTTTTGAGGTTCCCGGCCACCGTTGGGCCGATCTCAGCGAACCGCACTATGGCGTTAGCCTGCTCACCGATAGTAAATACGGCTACAGCATCGAAGGAAATGTGATCGGATTGAGCCTCCTCCGCTCGCCCATCTACCCGGACCCTTTCGCCGACGAAGGTTATCACGAGTTCAGCTACGCGCTGTACCCGCACCCTGGAGATTGGAGGACGTCTACCGTGCGTGCTGCGGTGAGTTTTAACTCTCCTCTCCGAGGTGTTACGCTCAACGACCGAGCAACGAACTCCTCGAAATTCGTCGTTCCTATTCGATTGACGGGCGATCGGCTCGAGCTCTCCGCCCTGAAAAAGGCCGAAGACTCCGAGGCGACGATCCTGCGGGTTTACGAACCTCACGGAGATCGCGGCCAAGCCGTCATCGAGAGCGCGGCGCCTCTCCGCGAGGCCCTGCTGGTCAATCTGCTTGAGGAGCCCATTAAAGCTTTGGAGATCCACGAAGAAAGGCGAGTACGCCTTTCATTTAGGCCCTTTCAAGTTCTGACGTTAAAGTTGCGGTAGGGACGCGCTCCCATATCTGATCATCTTAACCACTGCCTTTTTGAGCTTTGCAGTCAATTGGTGCCAGCTGCCATTGAACAGCTTAGACCTCCGAATCGTCACTGCGCCCCCTCGTCCAGCTGGGCGGATCGCTCGCAGGAAAAGACTCCTCAAGTGTTTCGTCGATCTCGGACTCCTCACGATCAGGTTGCTCGCCCGGTTGACTCTTCTCTTCCGGTGTTTGCGCGCTCATTTCACCAACTTGAAACCTGCCAACCATTTATCAAGCACAACATTTTAAAAGGCAGCACATTCGCCGGAGTAAGCGCCGCTTTCTGGTTGAACCCTCGCAAGAATTTGTTTGAGTGCCAGGTTTCAGCATGTCTTTCGCGCTTATCAAGACCGATTCGGCTTCGCATGCCCGTCGCGGTCGATTGGTCACGCGACACGGGATCGTTGAAACGCCGATCTTTATGCCGGTCGGCACCCAGGGCACGGTCAAAGCGATGGCCCCCGATGAACTTCGTGCGGTTGGCGCTCAAATCATCCTCGCCAACACCTATCACCTCTTCCTTCGACCAGGTCCGGACGTGATCAATCACTTTGGCGGCCTTCATCGATTCATGGGCTGGCACCACCCAATTCTCACCGACAGCGGGGGATTCCAGGTCTTTTCGTTGTCAAAACTCCGCCGAATCACGGAGGACGGCGTCCACTTCAATAATCACATCGATGGTTCACCCTGTTTTCTTAGCCCGGAAATATCGATGGAGATCCAAACCGCGCTGGGATCGGACATCGCGATGGCCTTCGACGAGTGTCCACCCTATCCGTGCGAGCTGGAATACGCTTCTGTCAGTCTCGACCGGACGTTGCGCTGGGCGCAACGCTGCAGAACCTGGGGCACCGACCAGCCGGAAAAAACACGACCGCTGGTCTTCGGCATCGTTCAAGGAGCAATCTATCGGGATCTGCGGGAAAAGAGTGCTCGCACGCTGGTTGAAATGGATTTCGACGGATACGCTATCGGCGGCGTGAGCGTCGGCGAGCCCGAGCCCGAAATGATGCGGGCCATAGATCATAGCGTGCCGTTCTTACCCGCGGAACGGCCACGGTACGCGATGGGCCTCGGGACCCCCTCCCAAATCGTTGAAATGGTTGCGCGAGGAATCGACATGTTCGATTGCGTTCTCCCGACCCGGCTGGCCCGGAACGGCACCGCATTCACCAGATTTGGTACCCTCAATTTAAAAAACAACCCCTATCGTCTCGACGAACGACCCATCGAGGAAGAGTGCGCCTGCGCCACCTGTCGGACCTTTACACGCGGTTACATCCGCCATCTGATCAAAGCGCAGGAGATTCTCGGTTTGCGCCTTATAACGATGCACAACCTTTACTTTTACCTCGATCTCACCCGGCAGATCAGGAATTCACTGGATAATGGTACTTTCCCGCGGTTCCGGGAACGGTTTGTTGCCGACTATATTAAGCACGAAGCAACGTAAGCAGCGCTCACAAATCTCCGAAGATTTGTGCGACGATCTGTCAGTCGATTTTCATGCAGCATCCCTCTCGTCCTCGTGCTCGTGCTCGAACTCGTCCTCGATTTCTGGGCGAGGCTCCGTCCGAGCCGCTTGTCGATGCTCGGTATTTCAGATCTAAGCTGTTTCTCACAGCAACGCCCAGAAATCGAGCACGAGGACGATTTAGCTGCGGCTAAGCCGCAATATGTCCATCCGGAGTTTGGCTCAAAACGAGCTGAGAACAAATCCTTGACAAATTCGCATTCTCTCCCAGGTTCTCACTTCTTCTTGTGCCATCGCCGTCTTGGGCTCGAGGGTAAAGCCTGAATATGTCTAGCCAACTTCTTGAGGAAGCTTCCAAAATCATTCCGAATACTGCTTTGCTGGTCAATCTCGTATCGAAGCGCGTGCGGCAATTGACCATGGGTCATCGACCCCTCGTTGAAGTAGGACCGCGCATGTCGAATGCGGACATCGCGCTGAAGGAGATCATTGACGGCAAACTCACCTTTGAGTTCCAGCCGGAGCCTGGCGCCACAGGCTAGGCTTCCGGAGCGACGCTATATCCGTGGACATTGTTAACAATCGCCGGGCTTTCCACAATTATCAGATCTGTGAAAAGATAGAGGCCGGAATAGAGCTGCGAGGTACGGAGGTCAAATCCATCCGGGCCGGCTCCGTCAATCTTAATAACGCCTTTGCGCGGGTCGAGAACAACGAAGTTTTTTTGTACGACGCCGACATTCAGCCGTACGCGCGCGCGAGCCATACTCAGCACGAGCCCAAACGCCCCCGGAAGCTTCTGCTGCACAAGCCCGAGATTGTTAAATTATTTTCCGCGACCGCTGTGCAGGGCCAGACGCTGGTTGCGCTCCGGCTTTACTGGAAGAACGGTCGTGTGAAGGTCGAGCTCGGCCTGGGTCGAGGGAAGTCGGCCACCGATAAGCGGCATGACCTGAAAGAGAAAGCCGTCAAACGCGAAACTGACCGCGCCATCGCTGCATTCAACCGGCGACGCGGTTAAACCCGAATTCCGAATCAGAAACCACAGATTTCATAGCGCGCCGGCCCCCTCACGACCGGCTCGGAAACTTCGCCAGGATCGTGTCGACGGCCTCTTTAGCCAGTTTCTTAAGGCTCGCCCCAGGCAGCGTACGGTCAAACTTAGCCTTCGCCCAGCCGCGCCACAGCAGACTCTTCTTCTTTGGATCGATGA
>JAFAMB010000057.1 GCA_019233825.1 Verrucomicrobiota bacterium
CTGGCGGTCGCTGCACCAGTCGACCTTAAGCAATCCGATGACACCGGAAAAGAGAAGGCCCTGGCTCTGGAGTTAAAACCAGATAGGGGAGATTTTCAGGAGGTCGCGCCTGTAATCACAGAACATACCGTGACGCTGCCGGGTAACCAGACGCTCAGCTACCGGGCAATCGCCGGGTACCTTTTGATCCGAGATACCAAACAAGAAAAGCAGCCGGAGAAAGATTCAGGCAAAGAAACAAGCAGGGAAAAGTCGTTGGATCAACTCGATCCATCCAAAGGGAAACCGAAGGCTCAAATATTTTTTGTTGCCTACCTTCTCAATGGCGTCGCCGACCTTGCGATTCGACCCGTGACGTTTGCCTTCAACGGCGGACCCGGTTCGGCCTCGGTCTGGCTGCACATGGGGGGACTCGGGCCGCGGCGCGTCGTGTTGTCGGATCGTGGCGAAGCATTGCCGCCGCCCGCCAAATTTGTGGACAACGAATCAACCTGGCTTGATAAAACCGATTTGGTTTTCATCGACCCGGTCTCAACAGGCTATAGCCGTCCCGTGCAGGGCGAAGATGCAAAGCAGTTTTATGGATACAAACAGGACCTTGCAAGCATCGGTGATTTTATCCGGTTCTGGACCACGCGTTATGGCCGGTGGTCTTCCCCAAAAATCATCGTTGGCGAAAGCTACGGGACCACGCGCGCGGCCGGTCTGAGTGACTACCTGCAGGATCGATACGGGATGTACGTTAACGGGATTGTGCTGATCGGTTCCGTGTTAAATTTTCAGACGATCGATTTTGAACCGGGGAACGATGTTCCTTATCCGCTCTACCTGCCGAGTTATGCTGCCACGGCGTGGTATCACAAACGGCTTCCCCCGGACTTGCAGCAGTTGACGTTGCAAGATGTTCTTGAGCGGGCTGAAACGTTCTCGTCCGAGCAATACTTGATTGCTTTAGGGCGCGGAGATTCTTTTCCGCAAACCGACCGGGATCGCGTTGCCAATGAATTGTCTCGGTTTACCGGACTCGACGCGGGTTACCTTAAGCAAGAAGGCCTGCGCGAACCTCAGGAGCGGTTTACCAATGACCTTTTGAAAGGCGAGAACCGCTCCGTCGGCCGCTTTGATAGCCGGTTCACCGGTATCCGGCTGCGTCCCGGAACGGATGACGAGGATTTCGATCCGAGTGATGAGGCTGTGATTGGCCCGTTCACGGCTGCTTTTAACGACTACGTCAGGCGTGAACTGAAGTTCGAGACCGACCTGCCCTATGAGACTCATGCAGACGTGAATCCATGGAACCTTGCTGAGAACAAGTATTTGGACGTGGCCGCGAAACTGAAACAAGCGATGAGCAGGAACCCGTATTTGAAAGTGCGGGTATGCTGCGGATACTACGATCTGGCTACTCCATATTTTGCGGCCGAGAATGTGGTCCGCGGAATGAATCTGGACCCCGCCATTCGAGATAATATCCAGCTGAAGTTTTATGAGGCCGGGCACATGCTTTATATCGATTCGCCTTCACGGCGGAAATTAAAAAGCGATTTTGACGAGTTTATCAACCGCGCACTGAGCGCGACTCCGGTCAACAATGCGGAGCGCCCGCAATGAACGGCTGAACGGGTCCTGGAGGGGAGCTGCTGGCAGCTCTGGCGGCGCGTCCTCGATGGCGGTTGAGCGCAACAGGTCCGCGAGAGACCTTTCGCCGGTCGGCCGAAGGCGTTGCAAGCAACGCCCTCCAGGTCCGCGATACTGCTGCAACTACGCACCAGAAAACGCGGCTCACCCAGTTTCCTCAACGCGTTAAAGCTCTCCAAAGCGAATCAGGATTCCTGAAGGCTAGATCCGCCGGCGCAATCGCGCGCGAACCAACTCCGAGTTCTTGCATAAGGCGGAAGGAGATGAAAATGCAGAGGATTGACTCTCTCGACGAGAATAGCGCCCGTAAGTTTACCGGATGCAAAGTCATCGATCAAAGCGGTGAATCAGTCGGAACCGCGGACGGGTTTTGGATGGATCCAAGTACACGACACGTAGAATTCCTCGGCGTGAAGAGCAGCTGGTCGCCTGGAAAGGTGCACGTCGTTCCTGCGGGTGATGTCAAGTTTAGCGGACAAGGTCATTTCATCAGAGTCGGGTATCCGGCGACGGTCATAAGAAAAGCTCCAACGTTTTATTCGGGAGCCGAGCTGGCGCAGGTCGAGAAGGAGCAAATCAACGCGTACTTTGGGCGCTTAATATCACTTCGCAGAATCAGCTCAATTGAGGAAATACGACCGGAGGAAGCCATCAACTCGGGGGATGCCGGCTCCAGGAGCGAGCAGAATCCTGAAAAAGACCGGCTTACCGTCGAAGGCGCCGAACAGGGTTTTTTTAACCAGAAAGGGTTTGTCACAGATTCGATGCACGAGGTGGATGCCTCAAAAGAGCTGGGGCGAATGCAGAGGGAAGCAAAAGTTCGAAATCGCGAAGATCGGATCAAAAGAGGGTCGCTGGATTAAGTGCGGCACCGAAACGAGCGATGCAAGACACTTCAGGCAACGACGACCCCAAGTGGTGGATCGGCTTGTACCAAAGTGTTGGGTGACGCAACAACGAAGGAGCTCCGACGTTGATAAAATCCCGAACGTTTTGTACGGCCGAACCTTGCTAAAGGCGCGAACTTGAACTGTTATGCCCGAGAAGAGAACTTTGGAACGCGCCCGCCAGGCGGAGAAGGAAGGCAAGGCGCCTTCAACCCAGGCGGGTGAATTTGTGCGCGAAGAGATCGAACATATCCGCGAGGGCAAACATGGGGCGCGGTCGGCCAAGCAAGCAATCGCCATAGGGCTATCCAAGGCGCGTCGTGCAGGCGTTAAGCTGCGACCTCCAAAGAAAGGTACGGTTTCCGACGAGACGCGCCATAAGGCTGAAAGGGAGTACGAGAGGGCTCAGTCGGCTAAGCAGCCCATGCCTTCGCGGAAGCGTGCTCGCGCTACACTGAGAGCGCTCAAACGCGAGAGTCAAGCGACCGTTTCGAAAACATCACTCGCACGGCAAACTCGATCGGCCGCTCGACGCCGCAGTCACGAGGACAAGTCGCTGGCGGCGAGAAAAGCTGCCCGGACGCGCGCCAAAAACGGCTGATATTGCACCATAGGCTGCCAGCCTGTATTCACAACCTGCCACACCCGACAGTCTGGAAGCCTTATGCTACATTACAGCCTGGAAGCCTGTGGTACTATGGCGGCGTGATGGACGCCCGGCCTTTTTACATGGTCCAGACAACCGCGCACCGGGCCGGTTACGAACATGCCGGAACAATCCGATGGCGGACAGCGCAAAATCCACTAAGCCGTCTGAATCCGGGAGGCTAATCGGTCTAGCGTACGTCGTGATAATTTTTTGCGCCTTGTCTTGGGCAAAAGATTTTTTGCTTCCGATTGTTCTGGCAAGCCTCATTAGTTTCTTGCTGGCGCCTGCGGTGTCTCGCCTGGAGCGATGGGGACTCAATTCGGTCTTAGCCGTTCTGAGCACCGTGACGATGGCTTTTGCGGTGATTGGTGCGGTCTGCGCGGCGGTATCGTTGCAGGCTGTGGACCTGGTAAATTCACTCCCGAAATATCGCCACAACATCGAAGCCAAGTGGGCAGCGATTCAAAAAGGACCGCCTGGACCGGTCAACCTGGCATTCAAAAACGTAGGTGAACTCATTAGCGACCTGGAAAAGGCCAACGCATCTGCCGCTGGCGCTCAGCAACCAGAGCCAACAAAGGTCCAGGTTGTTAACGGTTCAGACGCTCTTTTGCCGCTTGTGAAGGCCGGCATGACACCGATTATAGGCCCAACGGGCGACTTTGCCGTGGTGGTGGTGGTCGTCGTGTTTATGCTTTTAGAACGCCAGCGGCTTCGTAGCCGGTTCCTGCGTTTGATCGGACATTCGCGCCGGGTTACGACAACGCTCGCAATGGATGAGGCTGGATCCCGATTAAGCAGCTTCCTTTTGGTGCAGCTGCAGGTTAATAGCGGGTTTGCGCTCGTCCTGGGGATAGGGCTCCACCTGATAGGTATTCCGAATGCCATGCTTTGGGCGGTTCTTACCCTGGTGTTGCGCTTCCTACCTTTCATCGGCATCTGGATATCCGCCTTCTTCGCGCTAGCCTTATCAATTGCGATTTCTGCAACTTGGCGGGAACCAATACTGGTGGTGTCCCTTTACCTGTTTTTGGAGCTATTCACTAACAACGTGGTCGAACCATTTGTTTTGGGGGGTAGCACCGGAATATCTCCCTTGGCGGTCATCCTGTCAGCGCTCTTCTGGACGTGGCTCTGGGGTCCGATTGGTCTGCTGCTGGCGACACCGCTGACGGCTTGTTTGGTAACGCTCGGACGCTATTTTCCAGCCTTTTACCCTTGGAGCGCTTTGCTGGCGGCTCAACCTCCTACTTCCACAGAAACCAAACTTATTCTACTTTTGACAGAAGGCAGACTTTCGGAAGCGAAAGCGCTGATGATCGAACTGGCAGGGATGCAGCTGTCCATAAGAACTGCCGAAGAGATCATAGTCCCGACTATTCGGATCATTGAGAACGATCTTTTTCCAGGACCGACCGCCACCAAGCCAAAGTCGCGGATTTACGAACAATTGCGGCAGCTGGTTCAAGAGATGACGGTTCCATCGCGACGCGGTTTTGAGGAAGAATCGCAGGGAACAGACCGGCAACTATCAGGATTAGTCATAGTGCCCTTCGTAGGGGAAGGAGACGAACTGGTAGGCTATGTTCTGGCACGTCTTTTCGAGGCTGAAGGGATCGGAAGCGTTTTGCTTCCCTGGAGAGCGCTTCGTGCCGAAAAACTCCACCGCTTGCGCGAACTGGCACCCAGATGCGTCCTGGTATCCGCAATCGAAGCGAGGTCCGCAATGGCCGTCGGAAAAATGGCTCGGTCGATCCAGATGTTACTTCGCGACTCTGTGATTATGGTAGGCCTCTGGAGTCTGCCGTCGCAAGGCGCCGCTCGACTAGTAAAAAGAATCAGGGAGTCTCGGGCATGCAACGTTTACACGAATCTCGAACAGGCTGTTCAAGGCGTTGCTTTGCTGATTTTTCCGGCTCGCCCCGAGGCGGAGCCTGAAACGGAACCAGAGTGAAGATCTAGTTTGCGAGGATTTCCGGGATTGACTGCGAGCTGGCTGCACTGCTGAAAGACTTGGTGGACGCCGGGTCCTAGCGAAGGCCAGGAAAACCTTGCTCGTGAGTCGGGTGACGCGCATTGGCCCAGCAGGAAACCTCGAATTATGCGATTGAACTGCTCCGGTTGTTCAACCGGTGGCAAGTGGCCGCATCTACGAATGATCTCGATTTTCGAGTTCTTTATCAGACTGTGGGCGCGCTCGGCCCAGCTGACCGGCACAACCCTGTCTTCCGCCCCATGCACCAGCAGCGTGGGAACTTTAATCTCGCTGAGTCGATGCAGGTAATTCGTGCGCAAACCGCGCCACTGGTACTCACTCCGCTGTAACTGGCGAAAAGCCGCACCGGACCCGGCTCGTCTGGCAAGGGCAATGATTTCGTCGAGTATTTCCTCCGTCAGCACATGCTTCCGATTAGCTAAAGGAGCGCACAGCATCTTTCTAGCGAGTGTTCTATTCCCAACTAACAACGCCCATCTCAGCTCGTCCAACAGTGGCAGGCGCATCGTAAAATAGGATAGCAGGCCTCCGGGAATCTCGTCGCCCAGGCCGGCGCTATCGACAAGTACAAGTCGCCCGATCCTTTCGGGTGCTCGAAGGGCGAACCCGAGGACAAATGCGCCGCCCATGGAAATGCCAACGAGGCTCGCGCGTTGCAGACCAAGGGCATCCAGAATCGCACCCACAAAATCAACGCACTCTTCAACCCGCCAGGTTATTGGCATCGCGTCGCTTAGGCCAAAACCCGGCCAGTCCGGCGCAAATACGCGGTGCTGTTGCGCCAGAACGGGGATGGTCTTTCGAAAGCTGAGTCCGGCTGCGTCCAGACCGCCACCATGCAACAACAGGACTGGATGGCCTCGAATTCCCGCTCTCAGGCAATGGATCCCTAACTTCTTAACTTCGAACCATAGATCTCGAAGAATCGGGAGAGTTTGAGCGCCGGTTTGCTCGGCGCGGGCGGGTTCTCCGACCATAGACGGGGCTGCCATTTTATGCCTCCTTACGCGCTTGCCTGCCCGCAATTTGATGATTAAGGCCCTGGCTCGCTAACGCTTCCTCCGCGTCAACTACATAATCAAAACACTCCGCACAGAAGTGTCCATTTAGTCCATCATCCCACATCTCCAGCTCTGTCCAGCGTCCGCATACGGCGCAAGAACCTTTGCCGGGATAGGGTGACCTGCTGATCGAACTACGCATTATTGACCGTCCTTCGTGATCTTGTCTGTCAGACGTGAGAAAAATGTTTCACATTGCGGCCCTTAGCCTTAAATCGGGGGCTTTTCTGATGGGGGTTCGGAGTTTGGGGTTCGGAGTTCGGGGTTCGGAGTTCGGAGTTCGGGTTCGTGTGTGCGTATCGGGTGAGGCGAAGCAACTCTCCGCGCTTTTGATTCCGGCTTAGATTGATTATCCGGGTCTTATTACATTGGGTTTTTTTAGGCCCGGACATGTCTAGTAAGTGCCGGCGAACGGTGAACGACCAACTCCGAACCTCGAACGCCCGAAACCCGAATGGCCACTGCGAACTCCGAACCCCGAACCCCGAACCCCCTATATCTTATTCTGTATCGGCGCGAGGTAGTTGTGCAATTTTCGCTGGGCCAGATGCAGCCGAGTTTTAACCGTTCCTAAAGAAATCCGCCTGTTAGCCGCAATTTCGCGCTGGCTCATACCTTTGAAAAAGGCAAGATGAACCACCTCTTTTTGCGCTGCAGGCAATTCTTGCATCACTCGGCTTAGAAGCTCGGAGAGGTCGTGCACCTCGACCTGGTTTGACATGGTTGAGGTCTCGCAGGTCAAAGGGTTATCGGCGTCCATTTTCAAGCTTTCAGTCGCGCGCCGGTAAGCGGCTCTTCGACGTAATCTATCCAGCGCGCGTCTGCGTGCCAGCGTGACCAAGAGGCCGCGCAACCCCTTTTCATTCGGGTTGTAGCGATTCCCTTGCTCCCAGAGTTGCAATAAAACGTCATGAAGAACGTCTTCCACGTCCGACTCGTCGCGAATGACACTTAATATTACGGTGCGGAGCAGCGATTCATATCGTTTGTAAATGCTCTCGAGCGCATCGCCCTCGCGATTAACCACGGCTTCCATCAACTCGTCATCCGATGCCGTCGTCGCTTGATCTTTATCTTGTAGAATTGTCACAAGAAAAATTCTACTAAGCTACTTCTAAATGAAAATCGGTGGCGACCATGGTAGATGGCTCGGCGAAACCCTTACTGAGCCAACTTTATTGCTCTGAGAACTTTCTAAGTCTTTGGATGCTCTGGCGGATCTTGCACGATCTTCTCCTAAGGGCGTACCCTGACTACGCGCTCAGACGATGGTGCACTGGCGTGCATTTGCGCAGCAAAATGCACCCTTCAGCCTGCATCGCTCACAAATCTTAAAGATTTTTGAGCGATGCAGGCTTACGACGCGATGAGGATGAGATAGATTCAAATTGAGGATTGATTCGGCGGGGATTTACGTTGGTGAATCGCTGCATTTCTTGAGGGCAAACTTTGCCTCAGCCGCTGTCATGCAACTGGCAGGCGGCGGACACAGGCGTCATCTTTTGTTTCCAACGTGCCAACATAGTGTTAAGGATTTAAAGCAAACTGAGTTCTGTTTTCTTGCCGTAATGTTGGGAACTTTAATTGAACCTTTTAGCGGTGATCTGCTTCTCAGCCAGATTGAAAGTCAGTTGCACCTTGTCAGCGAGCGGAAACCCTCCGAACAGATACTCGGTGGCCAAAAAGAGATTCTTGAGATGATCGCATGCGGAGCAACCTTCGAGAGTATTATCGAGGCGCTGGCCCTCCTGATAGAGAAGATCGAGCCCGACATACGATCGGTGATCGCAGGAGAGATGGGGATCTGGAATTGGGATTTGAGCACAAATGACTTAGCCTTGGGGCTAGCGATCTCGAAGACGATTGTGGACGCGCACGATGGGGCAATCGCGGGTCACAGCGCGGGAAAGGATCTCGGAGCCGCTTTCAGTGTCCGCTTACCTCTCACCAGTGAACCCGGGCCTGCCGGGAACCTTTGCTGAAAGACGATTGTTCTATGGATTCGCTGCGTGTGTTTTTGGTCGAGAATCACGAGGATACGGCGAAGTATATGCAGTTGTTTCTGAAAGAATTGAATTACGAAGTCTGCACGGCCGCGGACATGGCGACAGCCTTGCGCGAAATTCCGAAGTCGCATTGCGACGTGCTGATCAGCGACATAGGATTGCCGGATGGCGACGGCTGGCAACTGATGGAAAAACTAGGTGCTAACCGGCCGCAATTTGCCATTGCGATGAGTGGCTACGGAACAGGCAACGACCAGCGGAGGAGTCGGGCGGCCGGCTACGATCACCATCTGGTGAAGCCTTTTTCCCCGGATGCACTTCTGGCGCTCTTGCGCGAACTTGGCGAAATGAAGGAAAAGAAAACGTGACAATCCCGCGCGAACAGATTTGTGCGCTGTTGCAGGAGATCGGCTTACCCGCTGTCCGAGTCAAACCGGTAAGTGCGGAAGTAATGGAATGCAACGAACTATTTTCGTCGCTTGTCAATGCAGCGGCGATTCTTGAACAACGGCTCTGGTTCGTGGAAGGGGTCCTACCGTACATCGTGAGCGAGGACAGAGCTCGCTGGGAGGCTGCTCTCGCTAATCGAACCTCGGCACAAGTCCAGGTGGCATTCAAGGCAGCTGATGGACGAGACTTAGACTTTGAAATGCGCTCTTTTACATCAGTTAGTCAAAAGAAGCTCGCTGAATCTATGCTTTGTGTTTTCATTCCGTTTGCGAATCCGATTTTCGAGCGTATTTGCGAGGCACGCTTATCCGAGGGCCGAGAATTGGAGAGGCGACGGATTCAGAACGAACTGCATAAAGGGGTCTCACAACAGCTCTTGGGAGCGGCATTCGGGTGCAAGCTTTTGGCGGGAAAGGCCGAGACGCTGAACGAGGACCTCGGAAAGGAAGCCTCGAATCTGGCGCAGCTCGTGAACGAAGCAGTCGTTGAGTTGCAAAATGTGGTAAGTTCCGCTCAGAATCGATCCCGGGACAATTAATGGCTGAGGAGAGTAACAACGTAAAGAAAAGGGTATTGATCGTAGACGACCATCCGATTTTTCGATTTGGCTTGGCCGGCTTGATTACGGAGCAGTCGCAACTTGAGGTCTGCGGCCACGCCGATTCTGCGCCAATAGCGTTGGACGCGATGAGGCGGCTCAAACCAGACTTGGTGCTGCTCGATCTGTCGCTGCGGGGAACCAACGGCATCGAGCTGATTAAGTTGATGAAAGCCGAGCAACCGGATCTCGCGATCCTGGTGATTTCGATGCACGATGAAGCTGTATTTGGACTGCGCGCCTTGAAGGCCGGCGCTCTCGGTTATGTCATGAAGGCCGAAGCGATGAATCATGTGGCAGAGGCGATTTCCAAGGTGCTTCAGGGCAAAATTTACGTCAGTCCGCAATTCGGAGAGAAGCTGATTTTCAAGGCGGTGCAGTCAATTGAAGCTGGGACTGGTTCCCCGGTTGATGCGTTGTCGGATCGCGAATTAGAGGTCCTGCAGTTGCTCGGCAAGGGCCATTCGACCCGGTCCATCGCGGAAACACTACATCTGAGCGTGAAGACGATCGAAACACACCGGGCCCACATCAAAGAGAAGCTCGGCTTTCAGGATGCGGAAGAAATGGTGAAGTTCGCGATCGATTGGGTGGCACAGCAGGAGGAGTAACGGCTGGTAGGGGGGCTCCACCCGCGCGTTCCGGTACGACGTAGGCGAACCGTCTCGTTTGCTCTGTTCCGAAGAGTGCAAAGCGGGGACGCTTCCTCTACTTTGCGCGAATCGGCAGAGGCGGCTAAATCGGGTCGGCACCTGAACCAAGCCTAAGAGTAGGACCGGCGACTATTGCAGCCGCGTGTAAATCAGTATGAATAAACTGCAATTCAAGGGTTCCTGGAACGAAATTAAAGGAAAACTGAAACAAAGCTACGGCGACCTGACAGACGACGATCTCGCGTTTGCTGAAGGTAAGGACGATGAACTATTAGGGCGGCTGCAAAAGAAGCTGGGCCAAAGTAAGGATGACATCAGGCGAATGATAGAAAGGCTTTAAAGCAAAGGACGAGCGACAAATCGCCATATAAAATTATGTTAAGCTGGGCATTTCTATTTCTGATCATAGCCATTGTTGCCGAAATATTCGGCTTCAGTGGTGTGGCGGGCGAATCTGCGTGGATTGCGCATGTTCTATTCATTGTGTTTATCGTACTTTTCATTGTGTCGTTCTTGTTTCGGGGGCGACCGTCGGTGTAGGAAGAGATCATCAAATCGGGCTACGGCGCGACCGGTAGGGTCGCGCCGGCTCCGGGGCGATCCGGGTGTGGACGTTTAAGAAAGTTGAATCCGGGCTCTCCGGGATCGCCGAAGTCGGATTGCAGAATCCGAAGAGGCGTTTTGCATCGTGCCCGCCCGGATCGCTGGGGTTTGAGCTGGCCGGCAGCCGGCGACAAGGAAAAAAACTTTACAACCGGGCTGGGCTGCATTATCGAAGAGTGGGTATCAGTGATAACTAATCGATGATCATGGAAAGTCTCTTATGAAAACCGCCTGCTCGATCCCAATCATCTTTGCGACCCATCAGCAAGTTCGCCACCCCCAGTCCGGTTCCAAAAAAGACCGCAACCTTCCGGCCAGAATCACGATCTTTCTTTGCGGCTGTGCCGCCTCCGGCAAGCGAACGGCTAAACGCGCGCGCGACTTGCTGGATTCTTCCCCGGTTCAATTATCGACGATTACCACTCCGAATGGTCCTTGGGTCTATACCATTGTTCCCTGGGAGGATTGACAGCCTTCCCGAAATTCCGCTTTCACAGAGGTCGAAAGTCGCGCGATTCCGGTTCGAACGTGGTAAGCTGGGGAAAGACGCATGAAGAACAAACGTCTTTCCCATCCGCTGCGAGGCCGAAAGAAAAAGGGGCAAGGACCACAACGCCGAACAGAAATACTGGATGCAGCCAAGCGGCTGTTTGTCGAAAAAGGCTACGACGCTACGACGATCCGCCGCATCGCCGGGAGCCTCGGGATATCCTCTACCGCGCTGTACGTCTATTTTCCTGATAAGAATGCAATTCTCGCCGAGATTTGCGATGCCACATTCGAGCGGTTGATCGAAGAGCTCGATGAGGTCCGACGCGGGTCTCCCGATCCTTTGCACGCCCTGCAGGAATCCCTCGAGGGCTATATCCGCTTTGGGTTGAAACATCCGAACGAATATGAACTTGTTTTTGTGTCTCGGCGTACCGAGGAGCTCCAATGGCCGGAGGCCGGAAACGAGGAGTTTGGAATGCAGGCGTTCCAGCGCTTCTCGGGGTGTGTGGAAGCGGCGGTGAGGGCTGGATTGATGTACGACACTGACACAGAGCGTCTCGCGCAGCAACTCTGGGCGGCGATTCATGGCCTGGTGGCCCTGTTGCTCTTGCGATCAGATTTTTGCTGGGTAGATCTGGATTCATTGATCAGGGGGCATGTGGGGATGCTGATGCGGGGAGTGAGAAAACAAGGGTAGTGGTCGGTGCGTCTCGCCAGTGATCCTGCTCCCGCA
>JAFAMB010000049.1 GCA_019233825.1 Verrucomicrobiota bacterium
GCGACCGGCGTCGCACATCTAACAAAGATGAACACGGACCCTCCGCTAGTCACCGAAGTCGGATGACGGAACCCGAAGAGACGGTTTTGAGACGTGCGACGCCGGTCGCGCGGGAGCGCGCCCCTACCGGCGCTCCATCCTGGCCACCACCTCGTCAACCTCTTCACGGCTCGGCATGGAAGGAGCAGTGCCCGGGCGGGTCACCGATAACCCGGCCACGGCGCAACCGTAAATCGTGGCGGCTTCGAGCGATTTTTTCTCCGCCAAAGCGACCGCAAGTCCGCCCGCAAACGCGTCTCCCGCACCAGTGGTTTCCACCACCTTCCCGCACTGAAACGAAGGGACGTGCCGGCAGATCGAGCCGCTCTTTATGAATACTCCCTTTTCACCAAGGGTTAACACCACATTCCGAACGCCGAGCGCCAACAATCGGTCAGCCAAGCTCTCAAGATTTTCGAATTCATCGAGAGATTTGCTACCGATCAGCGTGAGTGCCTCCGATTCGTTGGGTGTCAGATAGTCGACTTTCTGAAACACCTCCGCCGGAATCGGCAGAGCCGGTGCTGGATTCAAAATGACCGGCACTCCAGCCTGGTGTGCAATCTCGATCCCCCGGATCGTTGGCGGAATCGGCAACTCGAGTTGAGTCAGGAAAATATCCGAACTGGATATTTCTGCGGCAGCCGCCTCGACTTCCGCAACTGTCAGACGTCCACAGGCGCCCTGAACAACGATGATGGCATTTTCCTGCGTGCTTTCGTCGATCACGATGGTCGCAGTCGCGCTCGTGACTTCAGGGTCCTCGTATATTCGAGCCAGACTCATTCCTTCTTGCTGATAGAACTGTTTCGCCATTTCCCCGAAAGCATCGCGTCCAATCTTCGTGATCAGACGCACATCCGCACGCAACCGCGCCGCCGCCACGGCTTGATTTGAACCTTTGCCGCCCGGCCCCAGCTTGAACGAATTTCCTAATATCGTTTCGCCCCACTTAGCCATTCTGCTCGTTCGGCAGGTGAGATCAGTCACGAACGCGCCCAACACGGTCACTTTCGGTTTCGCCA
Organism: Verrucomicrobiota bacterium; assembly: GCA_019233825.1. Lineage (GTDB taxonomy): Bacteria > Verrucomicrobiota > Verrucomicrobiia > Chthoniobacterales > JAFAMB01 > JAFAMB01. The sequence goes on from JAFAMB010000049.1 coordinate 1,065, forward strand.
TAGCAGGTAGTTTTTCATGAGCGGCTAAGAACCACGCCTTTCTTAATCAGAACGCACCCATAGGGTCGCAGTTCTCCGGTCGCAATAATCGCGTAAGCCTTTTTGGCCCGTTCGTAAAAAGCATGCCGCTCGATTTTGCCCAGCGGCACGTGACGCCCTTCCTCCTGATCGATTACTCTTTGGAATTCCTGCTGCACGGCGGGGACCTCATTTGGATCCTGGACAACTTCCATGCGGAGCGCGGGATCATCGACAAAGGTATCCAGAGGAATCAGGCGCAGACAGGCTTCGAGCGCCGCAGGCGCGTCAACTCCGTCGAGCCGGACTAGGCGTTGGGCCATCGAAACAGCGGGGAAGTGTGCGTCAACGATCGCCAGATCGTCGCCATGCCCCATGGAAGCGAGGGTGTGCAGTAGCTCCGGGGTGTGCAGTCGCGTAAGGTTTTTTAGCATCTTGATTCTCCTGATTATTTCACGGCGCCCATGGTGAGCCCGCGAGTAAGATATTTTTGTAAGAAGGTTGCTAACACGAGCGCGGGCAGAATCGCGATGATTGCCGCCGCCGAAATCTGGCCCCAGAGAATTTCATGGCCGCCCGCGAACTGCGCGATCACTACCGGCAACGGAGTCACTTTCGAGCCGCTGAAGATGACGGCGTAGGCGAAGTCGTTCCACGCGAAAATGAAAGTGAAAAGAGCCGCCACCACTAGACCGGGAGCAGCCAGGGGAATAACAATCATGCGGAAAATCTGAAAAGGCCTGGCTCCGTCAACCTTGGCCGCTTCCTCAATTTCCCGTGGGAGATCCTCGATAAAGCCTTTTAAGATCCAAATTGCGAACGGTAAATTAAACACGGTGTAGGAAAGAACCAGCCCGGTATAGGAATCCACCAGACCGACAAACCGGAAAATAACAAACAGAGGGAGGATAGTGGCAATAGGAGGGAACATGCGAATCGATAAGATCCAAAACGCCAGATTCTCGCGCCCGACCTGAAAACGCGCGATTGCATAAGCCGCCGGTGCGCCCAGCAGCAGCGAGATGACCATCGACAAAAAAGCGATGACAAAGCTGTCAGTCAGACCCTTCAGCGCTCCGCGACCAAGCGAATCCGGATAGTTCGACCAATCCAGATGCGCCGGGAACCAGACCGGCGGACGTGTAAAAAATTCACCCCGCGACTTGAGGCTGCTGGCCACGATCCAGAAGAAAGGAAAAAGAAACAGAACCACAAACGCCATCAGGCTTCCCCACTTCAGAACGTCCATAATAATACGTTTTGACACGTTAAACGCTCCTTTGCCGCCGGATGAACGCTAGGAACGTCTTGGCCGCGATTGTGACCAGAATCAGTTGTATAAACGACATGGCCGATGCGTAGCTTGGGTTGAAGAACTTGAACCCTTGCACATAAGTGAAAAACGTCAGCGTCTCACTGCTGTTTCCCGGTCCCCCTTGGGTCAATATAAAAACCAGGTCAAACGTTTTGAACAAGTCAACGCCGCGCAGCAGAATCCCGATCCCCGTGACCGGCAGGATGAGCGGCACCGTGACGAACCTGAACATCGACCAACCGTGTGCTCCGTCCAGGCGGGCTGCTTCCACAATGTCTTGTGGTTGGCTTTGCAACGCGGCTAAAATGATCAGCGCCAGGAATGGTGTCCATTGCCAGGTGTCCGTCAGAAAGATTGAGGTTAAGGCCGTCTGCTGAGAAGCCAGCCAAGCCGGACCCTTGATTCCGCACCGCGCCAGAATGTCGTTGAGCGGGCCGTATGAGGCGTTGAAGATCATCCGCCCCTGCCAGCCCGCAACAACCTGGGAGATAACCGACGGAATCAAAATCGCGCTTAGCAGAATTGTGCGACCTCGACTGATGCGAAACAATAAGGACGCAATGACGTACCCGAGCACTGTTTGAGCCACAACTCCCGCGCCGACCAGAAGCAGCGTGCGCCAGAGCGCGTTCAGAAAACGCGCGTCCTTCGTAAGGAGATTCAGGTAGTTATCCAATCCGTTCCATCGCAACGGTTGCGGGGATCCAAACTGCAGATTGGTAAAGGATACGCCCAGTGAAAAGAGCAACGGCGCGATGGTGACCAGAAAGAGCAGGCCGACCGCCGGGAGCACCATGAGCCGGGCAAAATTCTTTTCTTGTTTTCCTAACATGTCTGGAGCCCGCGGTGAGTGAGGAAACGCCGAGAACGCCGGGAATGAAACGCGAACGGCAAAGGCCGAACGTCACGCCGTGTGGCGCTTCTTGTTCGCCGTTCATTCCTTCCCGGCGTTTCCGGCGTTTCCTCACTCACCGCGGGCTAGGGGCAATTACTGCAGTAATCCTGCAGCACGATAACTGGTTAACGCCTCTTTCCAGAATTTCTTCTGATTGTCGGCACCTAGTCTCTCGGTAATGCCTTTCCAATCCTCCGCCGCGGCGTCCAGCGCGGATTTCGCGTCCGCCTCGCCAGACAACGCCTTATTCACCGCCAGGTCCAAGGCATCGATATATTGGGCCGCCCCAGGAATGTTTAGATCCGGAAAACCAACCTTGAGATTCGCTTCCGTCGCTTCCAAGTACTCTTTCCTCGAGACGTCGTCCGGAAATTTATAGTGCGACGGGTCAGTGAAATGGCTCACCCGATACGGATCCTGCCCGCTCCAATTCGCCGCCACGGTGATCGGACTCTTATCCAGTGAGAGAAACTTTGCCACCCAATAAGCCACTTCCTTATTCTTTGAGGAAGCAGGAACCGCCAGGACACGGCCCACCGGCATCGGCGTCCGGTGCTGCACTTTACCATTCACCTCGGTCCCAGGCACTAACGCAAACCCAACTTTACCGACAACTTTGCTAAGCTGCGGATCAGCAGTCTTCTTGCCGACATCCGACCATTGCACGACCATCGCAATATCGCCGTTCAAGAATGCATTCTTAAGTTCCTCATATCCGTAGCTGAGCACATCGGGCGGACAGGATTTGAGGCTGTCGACCATGTTCTGCAGCCCTTCGACAGCTGCTGGTGTGTTAATCAGCGGGCCCATATTCTCATCGAAATAGATGCCTCCCGCGCTGGCGAAACGGCAAAGGAACCAGCCGTAACTGAATCCTCGGGCTCCGTACTCTCCGGCGCCATAATATGGGTGGTCCAATTTCTGACCGGCCAACGTGTCACCCTGTTTCCGAGTGAAGAACTCCGCCACCTGCAGCCATTCTTTCCAACTCGCCGGGGGAGTTAGCTCGCGATTATACTTCTGCTTGAATGCCTCCTTTTCTTGGGGATTCTCGAAGAAATCCTTACGATAATAGAGTTCGAGCACATCACCATCATAAGGGAGCGCATACACCTTGCCGTTCCACTTACAGTAAATTTCGCGGTAGGGCGGCTCTACCTCATCGAGCTTTGGATCCCAGACCGACGCTGGCGTCTTCTTCATGAGATCATCCAGAGGCGCCAGATAACCGTTGCCGGCAAAGTCTCCGATGTAGGAGGGATAAAAAATAACCATGTCGTAATCACCGGAGCCCGCCACAAAATCCGTTTTCAGCTTGTCATAGAGCCCCGTAAATGTCGCGCCGACCTGCTTAATCGAAATTCCGGCCTTGGTAAAATCGTCTGCATATTTATTGAGCGACTCCATATTCTGCCCGGCATCGCCAACCACGGTAATGGTAACGTGATTGAATTTAGGCAATTCACCTAACGCGCTGCCTAATGTCAGCACGCCAATCCCGAGTAAGGTATTTAGATTCTTGAAGAGCTTGTTCATACGAGGGGGGAGCAGAAACTGGTTACGGTTGAGCCGATCCCTGCACAACTGTTGCAGTTTCCTGTATTTGTTGGAGTGCTACAAATAAATCCGGGCAGTGTCAATCAAGGAGTTTCCCCTTGGTTGACAATCTTCCGGGAGAATTTACGATTCAACAATTGATGGGTTAAGCAACATTTGAGCACAAGAGCTATCTCGCCCGCAATGAGCTCGGCGCTTCGGCTTTCGGGTGATTTTTGCGGGCTGGACCGCCAACCGTTCCATGACGGCGAAACGCAAAACCGGAAAACGTCTGCCGGGATCCAAAGGAAGCGGCCCACGAGTTTCCTCTGACGAACAACGTGAGCATCTGATGGTGCAAGCAGCCAAATTGTACCACGACCTCGACCGGACCCAGAGTGAGATCGCTAAGGAACTGGGGCTAACTCGATGGCAGGTAGGCCGACTATTGGGCGACGCCAGAACACACGGAGTCGTCCGGGTCGACATTGTGCCGCGCTCGCCGCGCCGTCCCGATCTGGAAAGCGAACTGCAAAGGCAGTATAGACTGCGCGAGGCGGTTGTTGTCCCGGTAACAGTCGAGAATGACGGTATCATCCTGGATAGTGTGGCGCTGGCCGGCGCGCAGTTCATCGCCTCCCTCTACCCGAAGCCGAAGATGTTCGGGATATCCTGGGGGAGAACCATGGCGGCGATGGTCCGTTGGATGCCACTGCACTGGAACCATGGTCTCCATGTGGTTGTGCTCAACGGCGGAACCGGGCGGACGAGTTCGCCCAATCAGCCCGTGGATGTCGCGGTCCGGCTGGCAAACTCTGCCGACGGTTACGCGACGATTTTGCCCGTGCCGGCCATTCTCGGCTTGCGCTCCACCAAGGAAGCCCTCGAACGGGACCCCGTGATCGCAAGCGTACTGGCGTTGGCGGAGAAGGTATCGGCTGCTTGCTTTACCTTGGGCGCACTGTCCGAGCAATCCGTTCATGTTGAATCCGGCCATTTAACGAAAAGCGAGGTTGCCCTGCTGCGAAAAAAGGGGGCGATCGGAGATATCCTCGGGCGCTTTGTCAACGTCGACGGCGAAATCGCCGACCATGCCATCGACGCCCGTACGATCGGTCTCGACCCCGCTTTGTTACGCCGCAAAGATCATTCAATCTGTGTTGCCGGCGGCAAATCGAAGCATCGGGTCGTGCGCGCCGGACTCAGAGCCGGCTATTTCAATGTGCTTATCACTGATGAAAAAACTGCGAGCTATCTGCTCCAAAACAAATGATGATTCGAACATGGAGGATCCTCTATGCGCACGACGTCAGTTGACAAACCGAAAGCCATCCATTCCCCGGAAGAACCCACGAGAAACACCGGGATACCGCTGGACACAGGCTGGTTGAAACAGGTCCAGGTCAATAAGAGCGCCGTGGAACGGCGCGTCGCAACCTTGATCGCTCGCCGGACCGTTAAGAAACAATGGCAGGCCGCCTGGCTGCTCAAAGCGGTGAGCTGCATCGATCTCACTACCCTCGCCGGAGATGATACGCCGGGAAAAATCCATCGGTTGTGCGCAAAAGCGCGTCACCCGATACGCGGCGACCTGCTTGAGGCCCTGGGTGTCGCGGATCTCGGTATCAGCGTCGGCGCAGTATGCGTCTATCCGACCATGGTACCACACGCCGTCCGGGCACTCGAAGGGTCAGGAATCCCGGTCGCATCTGTGGCGACAGCGTTCCCCACAGGACTCAGCCCCATGAAATTGCGGCTCGAGGAGATTCGTTGCGCAGTCGGCGAAGGTGCTGCAGAAATTGATATCGTGATCACGCGTCAGCACGTGCTAACCGGCGATTGGCAGGCATTGTACGACGAAGTGGCCTCTTTTCGGGAGGCTTGCGGAGAAGCCCATCTAAAAGCGATTCTGGCGACGGCAGAACTCGCAACCCTCAGGAACATTCAGAGAGCCAGTTTAGTCGCAATGATGGCCGGTGCAGATTTTATTAAAACTTCGACCGGCAAAGAGGCGGAAAACGCGACGCTGCCAGTCAGTCTTACGATGGTCCGAGCCATTCGCGAATACCGTGAGCGAACCGGGCGCAACGTTGGATTCAAACCAGCCGGCGGAATTCGCACCGCGAAAGATGCCATGGCATGGTTAATTCTGATGAAGGAAGAACTTGGCCGGGACTGGCTGGAACCGGAGCTGTTCAGATTCGGCGCCTCCACTCTGTTGACTGACATTGAACGCCAGCTGGAGCACCACGTGACAGGACGCTACTCCGCTGCATACCGCCACCCGATGGGGTAGGGAGAAAACGCCGGGAACGCCGAAAACGGCAAAACGTGAGACGTGAGAAGCAAATAGGGGCTCTGGTTGGTCGAACACTCAAAACCCAAAACCGCCCGGCGTCCGCCAACGAGAAACCAGGAACGAAAAACGAGAAACGTTCATGAGCAGTGTCAGAGAAATTTTTGAAACCATGGAATACGGTCCTGCGCCTGAAAGCGCGGATCTGGCGCTTGGCTGGCTCGAAGAACATCGGCACACATTTCATCCGTTTATCAATGGGGAGTTCCCCAGATTCATGGACGAATCATACTTTGAATCGGTTGATCCGCGGAACGGCCAATCAATCGCACGAATCGTCCAGTGCGGCGATATGGAAGTTAACGCGGCGGTCGCAGCAGCGAAGGCTGCCTTCGCATCCTGGTCGGCCCTCCCGGGACACGAACGCGCCCGATACCTTTACGCCCTTGCGCGACAGATCCAAAAACACTCCCGTTTATTTGCTGTCCTGGAAAGCCTGGATAATGGGAAACCAATTCGTGAATCGCGCGATATCGATATTCCTCTGGTCGCTCGCCACTTCTATCATCACGCGGGCTGGGCACAACTTCGCAACGAGACATTCATAGGTTATGAACCGATCGGCGTTTGCGGCCAGATCATTCCATGGAACTTCCCGTTGCTTATGCTCGCCTGGAAGATTGCCCCGGCGCTCGCTGCCGGGAACACGGTCGTGCTAAAGCCGGCCGAGTACACTTCCCTTACCGCCTTACTCTTTGCCGAAGTGCTGCAACAGATTTCGTTGCCGCCCGGGGTAGTCAATATCGTCACCGGTGACGGGCGAACCGGCGAACTGATCGTACGACATAGAGACGTCCAGAAAATTGCATTTACCGGCTCAACTGAGGTTGGCCGAATCATTCGGCGCGAAACGGCAGGTACCGGGAAAAAGCTGTCCTTGGAGCTGGGTGGCAAGTCTCCTTTCATTGTTTTTGAAGACGCAGATCTGGACGCCGCTGTTGAAGGCGTCGTTGATGCGATCTGGTTCAATCAGGGGCAAGTCTGCTGCGCGGGTAGCCGCCTGCTGTTGCAAGAGAGCGTCGCTGCCAAGATGCTCGCAAAACTCCGGCATCGCATGGAGAATTTGCGGATCGGCGACCCGCTCGACAAAGGAATCGATGTCGGTGCCATCGTCGCCCCCGTACAACTGCAGCGGATTCGGCGCCTTGTTGAGCAAGGTAGAGCTGAAGGCGCGACCTGCTGGCAACCGAGCTGGGCTTTACCACAAGAAGGCTTGTTTTATCCACCTACACTCTTCACGGACGTCGAACCTGCCTCCACGCTCGCGCAAGTCGAAATTTTCGGCCCGGTTCTGGTTACGATGACTTTCCGGACCCCGAATGAAGCAGTGGAACTAGCGAACAACACAACCTATGGCTTAGCGGCTTCACTCTGGACTGAGAACATTAACCTTGCCCTTGACATCGCTCCCAAACTGAGGTCCGGAGTTGTGTGGGTCAACTCCACCAACCTCTTTGACGCGGCCTCAGGATTCGGTGGGTACCGCGAGAGCGGTTTCGGGCGCGAAGGAGGGAATGAGGGAATGTACGAATACCTGGTTCCAAACTGGGAGCGCTTTCTGCCGGCTTACGAAAAGACCGAAATCGTGCTGAGCCCCCAGCCTTTAGCCAACTCCCAGCACAACGCTGGCGGTGAGCCTTTGATCGATCGTTCACCCAAACTCTACATTGGCGCTAAACAGACGCGACCGGACGGCGGGTACAGTTTTTCCGTCGAAAATGCAGACGGTAGTTACGTCTCGGAGGCTGGATTAGGCAATCGCAAGGATATCAGGAACGCAGTAGAGGCAGCCCACAAGGCCGAAAGCTGGTCTCGGGCAACAGCTCACCTGCGCGCGCAAATTCTGTATTACCTTGCAGAGAATCTGTCGGTTCGCGCCGCCGAATTTTCCGATCGCCTCATTTTGCTGACCGGTGCCGACGCAGGCGAAGCCTATCGCGAAGTGGCCAAGTCAATCGAACGGCTCTTTTATTACGCTGCCTGGACCGACAAATATGACGGGTACGTTCATCAGACGCCGTTCCGGAATGTCACGCTTGCGATGCCTGAGCCGTGGGGGGTGATGGGTGTCGTTTGTCCGGCCGAACGGCCACTGCTGGCACTTGTCTCTTTGATTGCACCGGCAATCGCGTTGGGAAATCGCGTAGTCGTCAATCCGTCGTGGCGCTTCCCGCTGTTGGCCACGGATTTATATCAGGTGCTGGATACAAGTGATGTTCCGTCCGGTGTAGTTAACATTGTGACCGGTCACTCCGACGAACTGGCCAAGGTTCTGGCGCAGCACGACGACGTGGCTGCCCTTTGGTATATCGGTTCGGCAAAGGGGGGTGCAATGGTCGAACGCGAGTCTGCGGGCAATCTGAAGGCGACCTGGATCAATCACGGCAAACGTCGTAACTGGTTGGACGATCACCAGGCCCAAGGTTGGGAATACTTGCGTCACGCCGTTCAGATCAAAAACATCTGGGTACCATACGGGGAGTGAAGGCAGATGGGTGGTGGCTAACCTACCTGGACTGCGAACCCCGGACCTAGCGGAATTGGGCCCGGCTACAGGCTCTCCAGGAGCGTCGTCAATCGTTCCGGCGCCGTGACCGGGAGTTCGCAGGCGAAATTCCTGCAAACGTAGGCAGCGGCCGGTCCGTGGACCGGTTTCATTTGCCCGAGCGCCTCAATATGCTCAGCTAGCCAGTTCTGGCCTACACCGCCATCTGCGAGCAACACGACTTTATTTGGTAAATAGCGTTTCCGGACGGCTCGAAGTAGTTCTTCGGTTTCCGGCTCTCCCTTTTGACCGGCCACGACGATTTGGACCGGTTCGGTGATCGTCGCATCGAGCGCAGCCAGCATTTGCGGCAACGCAACTGGCATCCGTTCGAGGGCCGGATGAAACGCCCCGACGATGCGGCCGGCCGAATGTTGGAACTCCTTTCGGTCGAAGATCCGCGCTAACCTGGCCAGGTTCATCGCGGCAACTGAATTCGCTGACGGTTCAGCACCATCGTGGTCCTCCTTCATTCGGAACAAAATGTCAGCTGCACCCTCTTCTGTGCTGAAATATCCACCCTTCGGATCGGCGAAAAAAGCATTCATCTGGACTTGCAATTCTCCTGCCCATTGCAGCCAGCGGATGTCGAAATCGGCCTCATACAAATCCAACAGCCCTTGGATCAGGAAGGCATAGTCTTCAGCAAAACCGCGGGTGCTGCCGGCCGTCTCGCGATAACTCCTGAGTAATCGGCGTTGGTACAAATTTGCCTGCAGAAATTCGCTTGCCCGCTGCGCTGCGGCCAAGTAACGCTGTTCTCCGAGTACTTGAAATGCTTTGGAAAGACCGGAGATCATGAGTCCGTTCCACGCCGTTACTATCTTATCGTCAAGATGCGGACGGGGACGCTGGTCACGGACCGATTTTAGTTTTCGACGAGCCGAAGAGACTAATTGAAAGATCTCTCCTGCGCTTTTGCCGGTTAACCTCGCCACCAACTCAAGGTCGTTCTGCACGAACAGCACGTTGCGCCCGCTCAGTTCATTGTGCGGATCGCTCGCCGCCGCAACGTTGCCGGCGCGTTCGACGCCGTACATCCTGCGAAACGCCAAGGATTCTTCCGGCGTGAGCACGCGGTCAAGCTCCTGGTGCGTCCAAACGTAAAACGCGCCCTCTCGTTTATCAGTTGCGCCCGGCTCAGGGAAGCTGTCGGCGTCTTCTGCCGAATAAAAGCCGCCTTCCGGGGAGGTTAGATCGCGCAAGACATAGTCAGTTGTCTCTCGAATCACCCGTTCGAACTCAGGATCACCAGTCACCTGAAATATCTCGGTGTACGCCACGATAAGCTGCGCTTGGTCGTATAACATTTTCTCGAAATGCGGGACGTGCCACCGGTCATCGACCGAATAACGGTGAAACCCACCGCCCAGATGATCATAGATCCCGCCGCCAGCCATCTTGCGCAGGGTGAACTCAACCATCTCGAGCGGATTCGTTTTCTTGCTTCGCAGCCAGTATCGCAGCAGGAAACTGAACACTGCCGGACGCGGGAATTTTGGAGCGGAAGTGAATCCTCCCTCTTCGGGATCGTAACCCGATGCCAACTGGCGGTATCCGTTCTCCAGCCAATCGAGCTTCAGCGGACTGGACTCGATGGATTGCGCTTCCAGGACCTGAGCTTCGATCGCCTGTGTCAACTGGGCGCCTTGATCCAGGATCTTGCCCGGACTTTCCTTCCAGATTTCAGCTATACGGGTGAGTAAGGAGGCGAATCCCGGTCTGCCATAGCGGTCATCCGGCGGATAGTAGGTTCCGCCTAGAAACGGTTTGAGATCGGGCGTGAGAAAAACACTCATCGGCCAGCCGCCTGATCCGGTTGTGCTTTGAACGAAGGTCATATAAACACGATCCACGTCCGGTCGCTCCTCACGATCGACTTTGATGCTGACGTAATACCGGTTAAGAATGTCTGCGATCGCGGGGTTCTCGAATGATTCGCGCTCCATGACATGGCACCAGTGACACGTAGAATAGCCTATCGAAAGAAAGATTGGCATTTTCAGGGTCCGAGCCTTCTGGAATGCTTCCTCGCCCCAGGGATACCAGTCCACCGGGTTGTGCGCATGTTGGAGCAGATAAGGAGACTTTTCATGAATTAGGCGATTCGCTTGACGCTCTGCCGGCATGCGCCAAGAAAACACGCTTCTTCGCCGTATGAAACTTAATAAGTTCGGGGTTCGGGGTTCCGGGTTCGGAGAGTAGCGGCGCGGGACGCTGCTTGTCACCTCGCCGCGAGATATTCGCTCTTCGGCTTGGCGGGCGAATACTCCGAACCCCGAACCCCGAACTCCGAACCGTGATGACGTTCACCCATAGACACGCACTACGCGCTTGGTGATCCCGGTAAAAATTTCCCAGGCAATAGTCCCGGCTTTCGTCGCCAGTTCAGTTGCCAGGATCTCTTCATCGCCCTGGCGACCGATTAGTACGACCTCCTCGCCCGGCTCAACACGTTCCAGGTGGCTCACGTCCACCACGATCTGGTCCATGGTCACCCGGCCTAACAATCGGCATCGCCGGCCGCGGATCAAAACATCCGTCTCTCGACCGGACAAGTGTCGATCGATGCCATCGCCATACCCCGCACCCAGCGTCGCTACTGTCATTTTCCGCGGAGTAATGAATGTTCTTCCGTAGCTGATGCTCCGCCCGGATCCCATTGTCCGGACCAGCGTGACTCTGGTTTTCAGAGTCATCGCCGGTCGGAATCTCTGTTGGAACTCGCCCAGCGGTGACACCCCATAAAGACTTAACCCGAGGCGTACCAGATCGGCAGGTCTCGCCTGGTTCCCAAAACGCATGACCCCGGCACTGTTCAATACCGTTGCCGGTTCGTCGCCGGCCAGCAAACGGCTGGCGGCTGCGCGAAACCGCTGCAGCTGTCGGGCCGTATATTTTTCATCTTCATCGGCCACGGGAAGATGCGTGGATAATGCCGACACTTGCAATTGAGGCATCCTGCGGATCGCACCGAGAACGTCGTCTGCTTCCTCCTCCCACAAACCGATCCGCCCCATACCGGTATCGACGACGAAATGGATAGCCAGCCGTCCGCCGACGGCCACACATTCGGCGTACCCAGCCGCCTCCTCGAGGGTTGAAACTGTGGGAATGAACGCTTCTGTCACTATCTTCTGCCGCTCTTCGGGCAGCGCCGGACCGAGTATCAAAATCGGAGCTTCAGCACCCGTCGAGCGAATAGTTTGGGCTTCGACTAGGTTCGCAACCCCAAACAGGTCTACATCACGATCGAGCCGGCGGGCGATTTCGGGAAGGCCATGGCCATAGGCGTCCGCCTTGACGACTGCAATGATGCGGACGCCGTTGGAAACCATGGCACGAATAGCCTGCAGATTATGTCGCATCGCTTCGACGTCGATCTCGGCCCAACAACGAAATGAAGTTGTCATCGAGATTTTATCCAAAGAATGCCCATGAAGACGAGCAGCAGAAGATTTCGCAGCAACGGAATCGTCGTCCCGGTCGCCGTGAACGCCTTGCCAAAACAACCGCAATCGATGCTGAGACCTCTGAACATTGCGCTGGCCAGAGCCAGAGAGAAAATCAGCAATAAGAGCGTAGTCAAGAGCAAGGCTCCGCGCTCGAAACGTTTCAGGAGTAAAAGCGCGCCAGACAACATTTCGAGCCAAGGCAGATAAACAGAAATGAGTGCCGCCAGAACCCATGGGACCAACTGGTACCGCTGTATCTCGATTGCGAATGCGCCAGGGTCATACGCCTTCGTCGCTCCAGCTAGCACAAACAGAGCTCCCACCGTGACGCGTACCAATACGCAACCAAGTTTGAAAATGTCCGGCCATCGAGTCCTTCGCGAGCCACTGATCACTTTCTGTTCTTCCAAGCTTCCCACCCCCCCTTCAACACGTAGACCGGCGAAATCCCGTTCGTTTTTAAGCGCTCCGCAACCTCGTGGCTCAGTTCGCAGGACGTCGAGCTGCAATAGACCACAATCTTTTCCTCCGGACGCCATCGATCGAGAAATCGGGGAAACAACTGCTCCCAATCTTCGAGATTCAGCAGGATCGCGCCGGGAACATGCTCTGCCTCGTACTCTTTTAATGATCTTGCGTCGATCCAGAGGACGTCAGATCCCCAGGCCAACACCGTTTGCAGTTTTACCTCTCCCGGTAGCAGCGTATCTTCAGACCAGGCGGGTCGTCGCGGATGGAATGCCGCCGTCAAGCCCGCTGGAATGAGCGCGGCCAGGAGAATCAACAACGCCTGGCGAAGCGCTCTCATCTAATCCGCACGTAGACGTACTTCGTCTGGGGATTATCGCGGGGATAGTCGGTCCGTATCAAGACGGTTGCTGCACCAGGCTGGGTAACGCTAGCGGGTGTGACCTGTACTTCGTATTCTTTTCCAGGCTTCACCTCCGTCAATTGAACTTTAACCGCAGGGTTGTCCGACTGCACAGAGGCGATCTTTGCCGGCGAATCATCAGCAACCTCGATATGAATTGTTTTCGGGTCGGGTTGGTCGCCGACCCGCCAATACACGACCTGCGGCTGGATTTTCACCGGTTCCTCGATGTTTACATATAGCCGGAGGATGGTCGGTTGCTGCGGAGCTGCCGATGTTGTCACCGTAATGGCTTTTTCCTGCCTGCCGGTACGGCCGGCGAACGTAAATTTAGCTTCGATCTCGCCGGACTCACCCGGCGCGTATTCCGTTTTCGTCAAGGCAGCTGTCGTACAACCGCAAGAGGTTGCGACATTTTGTATTTTTATGGTTTCTTTGCCTTTATTCGTAAATCGGTATTTCGCCACAACCGACTCGTCCTGGGGCTTGGAGTTGAACGTTTGTTCCGGATTGTCCCAGGCCAGTTGGCCAAAAGCCGAACCAGCGAAGGCGCAAAGTAAAAAAAGCAAGGTCTTCATAGGAGTATTTCGATTTTCGCGGAAAAGCCTGATAAGAAAAGAAGAACGACAGATTATGCCGATTCCAAAGCTTTTTTGCAAACATGCGGGTGCGCCACAGCTGTGGGAACGGAAAGTCTCCTATGTTACTCTGAATGGACGCGAGAACAAGCTCTATGTACCAGATTGTCTTCAACGAAATCAGCGCGGCGGAGATGGCCCGCATCCCGAAGGAACTTCAACTGGAATTACTCGCTGAATTCCAGTTCTTGCCAGAAGACCTCGAAAACCTGGATACCAAGACCTTTGGCGTAATCGAGCGGGAGGGAAAACGCCTCTACCGCTATCGAACCAATGATTACCGGATCTACTTTGAACGTTGTCCCGAGGGTGTCCTTGTCCACCGCGTCCTTCACAAAAATACGATCCGAGATTTCCTTTTCCGCTCGAAGCTGCCGATGGCTGAAGATGAACAACTGCAGGAGCACGCCGGCTTTTGGAAATTGATCGAAGAAGGCGAGCAAAAGAAAAGGTAACACCTGGAACGTTTTATGGTTCTGTTAGAGGACATAGTCGATAATGAAGAAAACCGGATAGATGCTTTCCCGATCTGCCGGAACAAAATTTTTATGTCGCACGCTGCGGTAACCGCACTGCCGCGGGCCGTGGCCGACGCGGTGATTCGCTTTACTGAACAAAGCGCCGCTAATTTCGAGAGTTTCAGCGCGGTTCTTAATTTGCTCCAGGAAACACGGGCCTCGGCCGCAAGACTCATCGGCAGCAGTCCCGACGAAGTCGCGCTGATCGGTCCGACGTCTCTTGGGCTGAGCTTGTTTGCGAACGGAATCGACTGGCAGCCAGGCGATGAAGTCATCTGCTACCTGGACGATTATCCGGCCAACGTTTACCCCTGGCTGAATCTGCGATCACGGGGTGTGACCATTCGCTTGCTGGACCCCGCGGAGCCAGGGGCGATAACTCCAGAACTTGTCGCCGGGGCACTAACCCCGAAGACCCGGCTGGTGGCTCTGGCCTCCTGCAATTTCGTCTCTGGATACCGGATCGATGTGGATGCCATCGGCAAACTGCTTAGGGAGAAGGGAATTCTGTTCTCCCTGGATGCAATCCAAACCCTTGGGGCTTTCCCCACCAGGGTGGAATATGTGGATTTTCTGAGCGCCGGCGCGCACAAATGGCTACTCGGTCCGCTTGCCATCGGAATTGTGTACGTGCGCAAGGAGTGTTTTGAGATTTGTCGGCCGACCCTTCTGGGGTCCTGGAATATAAAGGCGCCGGGATATGTCGCCCAGCAGGAAATCGAATTTCACCCTACGGCGCAACGCTATGAGCCCGGCACAATGAACTTGATAGGCATCTCCGGGATGAAGGCTGCAATCGATCTATTGCTCGAAATCGGTATTGGCCGTATCGCTGAACGGATTCTGGCTATCAGAGCCCGGCTGATTGACGGGCTGCGCAAATTCGGATTCGCCGTTCTGGGACCAACAGATGGACCCAACGCCTCGGGGATTATCACGGTGTCGCGCCCCGGAACAGATATGCGGGCGCTATTCGAGCGGCTGACATCCGAGCAGATCGTCTGCTCGCCACGGCAAGATCGCAAAGGCCGGCAATACATTCGTTTTAGCCCGCATTTCTACAACACCCAAGCGGAGATAGATCGGGTGCTGGAGGTCCTGGCAACGGTAGTAGTGTAGCATAGGCTTCCAGCCTGTATCGAAGCGATCAAGCGATACCCGGGCGCTTGTTCATCGGCACCGATTTCGGATTGTCACGAATATATTGCTCGATGCGAGCTAGTTGGCTGGCGCTTCTGACAATGTGATCAAACGTTTCCGGATGCCACACGGAACCACGCGAGCCGATTATTTTGTTGATTTGGTTAGCCGAAAATGATTTCCAGGAATGAAGAATCCGATAGAGATCATGGTTCGCAAGCGGCCTCACAAGCGCGTGGACATGATTCGGCATCACTACATATTCGCCGAGCGCATAGCGCTGTCCGTTGAAGAAAATTAAGACGCTTTCAACCAACCGGAGAATGTCTGGGCGGGCTAAAACGCACGAACCATAGCCGGCATCGAGCCACTCATTAATGCGTTGGGAGAACCTGCGATGATATTCTTTGGTCTGCCTTTTCTTGTGCGGAGGCGGATTTAGGGTAAGCCAGCGCTGTTTTTCCTCTTTCAAGACCGCAAGCTTTTGTGCGGGTAATGAATCGGCGAGATGGAAGGTAACGAAGTAGGTCACGCCTGCTTGTGTCCAATGCGGAAGATTACGTCGATAGACCTGGAAATTGGCTTCTGAATCGAAGAAATCAGTCACATCCATACATATTATAATATTGTTGTAAAGCAAGCGCCAATTTGCACACAAAAGGGCCGGTGATCGCTTCGATACAGGCTGGAAGCCTATGCTACCATTACAGGCTGGAAGCCTATGCTACCATTACAGGCTGGAAGCCTATGCTACATTGAGCTGGAAGCCTATGCTACCTTAACCCGTCCAAGATACAGCCTCGTTTCATAGGTGAGGGTCACCTTGCCTTCGACTTCGTACTCGTCGAAGACCTCCCCGGCGGCATCAAGGATTTCCCGGTGGCCGGGTTGACCCACATTGGGAACATAAGAGGAGGAAAGCAGGCGGCCGAGAAATCCCTCGCGATCCAGGCTCTGCTCATTCGGAAACGTATAGAGGTGAAACTCACCAGGCGCAAAAAATGTCCGGATATCTTCCAAACCCACGCGACGGCGGCTGACATTCGGATATTCGGGAGCCCAACGCCTGAGGACCTCGTCGTACTTCCGGTTCAGCTCTGAAGCCTCGTCCAGCCATTCATTCCAGACGATGGCGACGCTCCCGGTTCCTTTCAGAATTCGGCAAAACTCCAATTTCGCCCTTATGCGGTCAAACCAATGAAAAGCTTGTGCGCAAGCAATGAGGTCGACAGATCGATCGGGCAGCGTGGTCGCCTCCGCCGTGCCCCGGACGCCGCGAAAATAAGGATGATTACTCAAAGTACGTTCGGCTTCGGCCCGCATCCGGTCATTCGGCTCCACTGCAAAGAGCTCGTATCCTCTATCCAGCAGTTGCCGGGTCAGAATTCCGGTCCCGGAACCGATATCCGCGACCATCGCGGGAGGCGCAACGATGTTGCGGAGGAGCCTTAGCATGACGTCCGGATAACCCGGGCGAAACTTTGCATAGTTGTCCACTCGGTCACTGAAGCGCTCGATTGGGTCTCGCATAAATAAAGTTCTGATCTTTTCGGTGGGGTCGCGCTCCCGCGCGACCCCACCGAAAAACTCAGGACTTTACTGTTCATTCTACTTTCGCGATAGTTCGCCTCCTCAAAAAATGGAGCAGATTGGCATCGGATTGGCAGGCCTGGGCACGGTCGGAACAGGTGTTTACAAGCACCTGATTCAGAACCGCGTCCTCATCAGCGAACGGGTTGGCCTCGAACTCGCCGTGCGACGGATTGCGGTCAGAAATCCGAACATCGTCAGGGCCGTACATCCTCCGGCAGGGATTGTGACGAGGCGTTGGGAGGAGCTGATCGAAGACCCGACCGTGAACATCCTCGTCGAGTTGATGGGGGGAATCGATACGCCTTACCAGTTCATGATGAGGGCCTTGGATGCCGGAAAGGTCGTGGTGACAGGAAACAAGGCATTGCTGGCTGAGCGCGGATTCGAAATTTTCGAAAAGGCCGCCGACAAAGGTGTGCCGATCTTCTTCGAAGCTGCAGTGGCCGGGGGGATTCCGATCATTAAGTCCATCAGGGAGGGCTTCATTGGAAATCACATCGAATCCATCCACGCGATTCTCAATGGCACAAGCAACTACATTCTGTCCCGGATGACCGAAGAAGGCATGGATTTTCCCGAAGCGTTGCGCGAAGCCCAGGAGCATGGATACGCCGAGGCGGACCCGACGCTTGACGTGAATGGTTGGGACGCGGCGCATAAGGCGATAATCCTGGCTTCACTCGCGTACGGATTTTGGGTGGGCACCAGCCAAATCCACGTAGCGGGCATCGAAAAGATCAATGCGTCGGATATTCGGTTCGCGGACCGCCTGGGATACAGGATCAAATTGGTCGCCACCATCCGGACCAATCGAGACATCATGGTGGAAGCGCACGTCCATCCGACTCTGGTGCCGAAACAGCATGTGCTGGCGTCGGTGAACGGAGTTTTTAACGCCTTGATGGTTCGCGGCGATATCGTGGGCGACACTTTGTTTTACGGACGCGGCGCAGGTCAGGACCCGACGACGAGTTCGGTGATCAGCGACTTGGCCCAGGCGGCCATCTGGTATGATTCCGGCGGCAAAGCCTTCGGATTTACCCCGCACGGCTTGTATGGAAAATGCCTGCCAATCGAAAAAGTCTCTTCCGGGTATTACCTGCGGTTATCAGTGGTGGATGAGCCGGGCGTCCTCGCTCAGGTAGCCAGCATCCTTGGATCTCATCAGATCGGAATCTCATCGGTCATTCAGCCTGAGGGGCATGAGGGAGATGCCGTACCCCTGGTTCTGATCATCCACGATGCGCCGTTCGGTAAAATGTGGACTGCGGTTCAGCGGATCCAGAGCCTGGCGTGCGTTAAGGCGCCGCCGATGCTGTTATGGGTTCTCTCATGAACGATCCCCTGTCGGCTATCAAAGCTTCGATCGGCGTGATCGAACGGTATCGAAACTATCTTCCGGTGTCGGACAGGACCCCTGTCGTTTCATTGCAGGAAGGATCCACACCCTTAATCCCTTCGCCACGCTTGAGCTCAATTGTCGGTCGTGGTTGCCGGGTCTACCTTAAATACGAGGGGTTGAATCCGACCGGCTCATTCAAAGACCGTGGCATGACCGTCGCCGTGAGCAAAGCCGTCGAATTGGGTGCGAACTTCATTGTCTGCGCTTCTACCGGAAATACTTCGGCCTCGGCAGCAGCGTACGCGGCCCGAGCCGGGATTAAATGTGCGGTGCTGTTGCCGGCCGGAAAGATCGCCATGGGTAAACTTGCTCAAGCATTTGTCTACGGCGCGGTCGTGATCGCTCTCGAAAGCAATTTTGATCAGTGCCTGAAGCTGGTGCGCGACCTCTCGACAGAGCCTGGAATTGCCGTCGTCAACTCCGTTAATCCCGACCGCATCGAGGGACAGAAAACCGCCGCGTTTGAAGTCGTCGATGCTCTGGGCGACGCGCCGCATCTTCATCTGTTACCGGTCGGTAATGCCGGCAACACGACCGCCTACTGGAAGGGGTACGTCGAATACCACCGCCTCAAGCGCGCGACGCGCCTTCCACGAATGCTCGGATTCCAGGCCGCGGGCGCCGCGCCAATCTATTATGATCGCGTCATCGAACACCCGGAAACCGCCGCCTCCGCCATCCGGATCGGGAACCCAGCGAGCTGGAAGCAGGCCAAAGAGGCGTTCCAAGAATCGGGTGGAGCCATCGAGATCGTTTCCGACGACCAGATTTTTGCGGCCCAAAGCTGGCTGGCGTCACGTGAAGGCGTGTTTGTGGAGCCTGCCAGCGCCGCATCGATCGCAGGGCTGATGAAATGCTGCAGCCAGACAGCCTGCACGCAGTGTCCGCTGCCAAACGTCCCGGACGATGCGACGATCGTCTGCACGCTGACCGGCCACGGCTTGAAAGATGTCGCTTCCGTGCTGAACGATAGTGTGAAACCGGTTTCTGCCCGTCCCGACAAAGCGACAATCATGTCAATTCTAGAGAGAGCAAGATGAGTTTGATCGTACAGAAGTATGGCGGGAGTTCCGTCGGGACTCCGGACCGTATTTTGAACGTTGCTCGACGCATCCTGCAAGCGCAACGGACCGGCAACCAGGTTGTCGCCGTGGTTTCGGCAATGTCCGGAGTGACTGATAATCTGATCAAGCTCGCCGGCCAGGTAGCACCGCAGCCGACCGAACGCGAGATGGATGTCCTGCTGGCCACTGGGGAACAGACCACGATCGCGCTTACGGCGATGGCAATCAACGGTCTGGGCGGCCGCGCGGTCTCATTGACGGGTGCGCAAGCCGGAATTGTTACTGACGGGGTTCACACCAAGGCGAAAATCGCAAACATCACGCCAAGACGGATTCACACCTTTCTTGACGCCCGCAGCATCGTCATCGTCGCAGGTTTTCAAGGCGAGAGCCTGGAGGGGCAAATCACCACACTCGGGCGCGGCGGCTCCGACCTCACGGCCATCGCTTTAGCGGCCGCCATCAAAGCCGACCTTTGCCAAATCTTTACCGATGTCGATGGTGTCTACACCTGCGACCCGCGAATTGTCAGGAACGCCCGAAAGATCCCAGAGATTTCCTATGACGAGATGCTTGAGATGGCTAGCCTCGGATCGAAGGTCATGCAGGCTCGATCGGTTGAGTTTGCAAAAAAGTTTCGCGTCATTTTCGAAGTTCGCAGCAGCTTTAACGATCAGCCAGGAACCCTAGTGAAAGAAGAGACTGCCGGCATGGAAAAAGTGGTCATCCGCGGAGTCAGCGTTGACCGCAAACAAGCAAAAGTCACGATCAGCCATGTGCCGGACAAACCAGGTATCGCCTCGCGAATCTTCAGTGAGATCGCGGCTATCAATGTCAATGTCGACATGATCGTGCAGAACGTTTCAGCCTCGGGAACCACCGATATCTCATTTACGACGCTTGCGGATGAATTGCCGAAAATCGAAAAGCATCTCGGACCGATCGTGGAGGAAATCGGCGCCAAAGGATTTAGTGCCCAGGGCGGCATCGCCAAACTAAGCGTGGTCGGCATTGGGATGCGTTCCCATTCGGGCGTCGCCGCCAAAATGTTTGAGCTATTGGGAAAGGCCGATATCAACATTCAGATGATAAGCACATCCGAAATAAAGATATCAGTAATCGTCGACGAAGCTCGGGTTGATGAGGGAGCCAACATTGTGCATGCGGGTTTCGGACTTAACGTGTAGGCGAAGCGCCGATACCTCATCCTTTACAGTTGCGGCTACGCCGCGCCAGGACAAATGCAGGCGGTTGAGCCAGCAATCCGTCTTCATCTTCAAATACGGTCAAAGCATTATTCCTGGTCGCGATCTCAAAGAATCGCTCGTCTTCCAAAGCGAACTCAAGAAAGAGGTCTCCCGCTCCAAGCCAGAGGACGATGGCGAAAAGGCAGAGGCTCGGAGCAAAAACACCGGCAGCCCAGGATGTCGGCAACAGAGAGAACCCGCAGGCACCGGCCCCAAGGAGCGCGAAGAGAGCGCAAGCCCATTGGGCCAGGAGACGTTGAAACCGGGCGTCTCGAATCTTATGGGCCAAAAGGATAGCCAGAGCTTTTCGCATGCTGATCAGATATCCGAGAGGGCCGGTTTCGTAGAGAAAGATGAATTTTTGGTCCGTCATTTTGCTTGTGGCTTTCAATGGTCTTAAAAAATCGGAGGCGTATTGAAGAAGCTGCTTATCCTGTAACTGTTATTTTCGCCATAATTACCATAAGCTTTAGCGGGTTAACGCAAAAATCATCCGGTCTCGTGTTGGAAACGATTCGAGAGGAAATTCTTTCACGCGCTTGGTGAACAGCCGCGAATTCATCCACCGGGAGCGGAATAGAGCAAAGCAAGTCTGCATCCAATCATTATCCCAACGACGCCTAGCCCGCAAAAATCACGCAAAAACCGGGAGCGTAACCTTTGAACCGAATTTGTTCGCTTCTTTTTGTTTTCCTGCTCGCGGGGCTCTCGGCAGTCAACGCAGAAAAAATCGATCATCGCGATTTTGCTATCGACACCTGCTATCCGAGCCAGCATGAGATTGCGCTGGCGGAGGCGCGAGCGAGGAGATTCTGGGCAGCACATTCGTCGTGTTTTGCGGCAGAACCTCGATTCCTGGCCGTAGAGACATCAAAGATTTTCCCGGCCGAGGTTCAAAACCTTTGGCCAAAGCTGATAAACTCTGAGACGACAGCCAGTTTCTTTTCGCACGGAGTATATGAAAACACCTACAGCAACTTGCAGCTCATTGGTGTAATGATCTACGACACCAAGACTGGACATATCGTCAGCAATCAGGGCTATATTTCCGTTGACACTCCACCTCGCGGAAGGGTCGCGCGATTTGGACCCTACATCGCGCGTTACGTCGGCTGGGGTTAGTTGCCGTCAGTTTGGACCGGTAGGGATGCGCTCCCGCGCGTCCGGGGAGGCGTGTCCACACGACTCGAAACGCCCACGCCCGGACGCGCGGGAGCGCATCCCTTCCGCGTCGCTGTGCAACTCCCATCCTTGCTCCGTGATATCTACTCTCGGACAGTGTTGGCATGATCCCTGCCAGTTTTACTATCGAGTTACCTCATGGATACGCGCAACGAGACCAGTTGCAGCAGTTCATAGAAGCGAAATTTCCGGGAACCAAGATTTCGTTGGTTCACAGCGAAGTTCTCATGCCTCAGGTTTCGGAAGCACTTGTTGAGCATGACTCTTCGCCCCAGGAGCCTGCGAATACGGCATCGGCGGACCAGGTTCAAGACGCTAACACCCTTATGCAGAAAGTGACAGATGCTTTGTCTGAATTCGCAAAGACCCAGGAATCATCATAGTGACACTTCGTTCTGCAACCCGCCGGTTTGCGCGCTGCCTCCGATGGCGCCTGATTTTCGCGGGTTAATTATGCGTCTGATCCATTCGCCCCACACTGTCCCCTTCAAGTGGATAGCCGGCATCTTCCCAGTCCGCGACCCCGCCCGGGTAATGCCACGTGTTTTGAAAACCGTGATCGACGAGTTGCTGGTACACGAGAACGCTCGCCGTGCAACCGAAGTTCGAGCAGTAGACTACCACTTCTTCCTTGGGATCGAGCGTTCCCAAGGCATGTTTCAGGCCCTCAAAATGGATCGAACCCGGAATACGTTTGGCGCGGAACATCCAGCCATCCAGGCAATTAATGAGCTTGAAATCCTCGCCACGGTCAATCTTCTTCTTTAACTCTTCGCGGGTAATTCTGTTCATACATCACTTTGATTACTGTTACAGGTTCTCCTGCGCTCCTCAAGGGAACGGGAAGACTGCTTTCGCAAGAGAGCGGCTTATCGGAAAATTTTTGTCGGAAACGCTGAAACTTGAGGCGCCGAATTCATTTGTAAATCGTAACAGACGGGAAAAATGCCGTTGCCGATGCGCCCGGCAAATAAACCAACGGACCAATTTTTATGTACGCTACTTTCATCAATACCCTGGTGTCGGCTCTCGGATTCCAGCCGATTACAAGAAGCCTGACGCATTCTTTTATCCAGATGGACCAGACCGCTGCGGCCATCGACCGGTCGGCATCACGCCGCTGCAAATTCACGTTTGAGATCGCCTCGCTGGGGCGCGGAAATCCGAGACACCCGGGCGACCTTTTCCTGGTTGGCCTCAGGTCGCCAGGCGATCAGCTCCAGGTTGTGGCACTACCCAGGAAATGAAAATCATCGTTTGCTTTCGCCATATTAGCTGCATCGTCTGCAAATGGCGCAGAGGATTGGACTACTCGTGGCATGTGCAGCATTTACTTCGCGAATTTGGCCGTGGCCGGTTTGCCTAAGCCTGCATCGCTCACAAATCTCTGAAGATTTGTGAGCGATGCAGGCTATTGCGTGTTGGGTAGGTACACCCCATGGTTGAGAGTACCTGGAGGAACTGGTTTGCGAAAATTCCTTGCCGATTGCGTTCGAAAACTCCCCATCGATCTTCGAACATATCTTCTCCCATTCATCTACGGATTATTCGGCGGCCTTGCTGCGGTTGCCTTCCAAAAAGGGGCCAGCATCATCTTCTCAACGTTTTGGGAAACGCCTTCCCGACAAATGCCGGCGGGCAATTTCGCATTTCTCAGCCTGGCGACGATTCTCACGGCATCAATCATTGCGGGTCTGATTATTACTTTTGTCAGCCGCGAGGCGGCCGGAAGCGGGATTCCTCAGGTCAAGGTCGCGTTCTGGAGGGATTTTGGATTTATGCGGCTCAGGGTGGCGATCGCGAAATTCTTTGCGGGCGCGATCTCGATAGGAGGGGGCTGCAGCCTCGGCCGAGAAGGGCCGACGGTTCATATCGCGGGTGCGCTCGCATCGAACATCGCAGGATGGCTCGGCATCGCCAAACAGGGCCGGCGCCCGGCTCTCCTATCCGGCGCCGCTGCAGGATTGGCTGCCGCATTCAATACGCCGTTGTCGGCGATCACCTTCGTCCTTGAGGAGATCATCGAAGACCTGAACAACCGGGGTTTCCTCGCCCAGGTGCTGATCGCGTCAGTGACGGCTACTTTTGTTTGCCACATTTTTTTGGGGGAAGACCCAGCGTTTGTAATCCCGTCGATCGGGCATTTTTCCAGCACGCTCTATCTGCTGGTGATTCCTGCCGCAGCGCTGGCAGCATTGGCTGGTATCGGATTCCAAAAGGGCACCCTGATTTGGCGAGACAAGATTAAACAGATCAACCGCGTTCCTTTTTTTCTGAAACCGGCGGTCGGTGCACTAATAAACTGGATGCTTGGAATCTTAGTTTTCTTGACTACGGCCAAAATCGGCGTCTTCGGCCTCGGCTATGGAGATCTGGAAAAGATGTTGCACGGCGGCATTGATGGCCTGCAGGCAGGCATCCTCTTGATCGCAAAGTTGGCTGCGACGACTGCGGTTTACGCTTGGGGTGGCGCCGGGGGCATTTTCTCGCCCACCCTTTTCTTTGGGGCCGCGATCGGTCTCGCCTTCACTGATTCGTGTGGCCTCATGCTGCACCTGCAGGCGAACGATCGGATCGCTCTTACCGTGGCGGGCATGAGCGCTTGTCTGGGCGCGGTGGTCCGGGCGCCAATCACTTCTATTCTCATTGTCTTCGAAATGACCCACCAGTTCGCATTTGTTCCTCTTCTCATGCTCGGCACGATCGCGAGCCAAGCCGTTAGCCGCGCGATTTGCCGCGCCAATTTTTACAGCGAAATCATCGAACGAGATGGAATAGAGCTTGAGCGCCACATTCCTCCGCGGTCGCTCGCCTCTCTGCAAAGCCGTCCAGTCTCGACGCTGGCAAATTTATCTCCGGTCTTTGCCAGCAGTACGGATCGGGATGAATTGAAACGGCTGTGCGCCGCATATCCCTACCAGCATTTCCCCTTGGTGATCAACGGCCAACTCGTCGGACTAATCGACCGAAACAAGATCCTGAGCAATCAATCGCCAAAGGTCGCCGTGGAACCGGCGGAGGCTCTTCCTGCACACTCAACAATCAGGGAAGCGGTCGCGAAAATGGTGGACAATTCCGTGAGCTTACTCGTGATTTTGTCTACCACCGAAAATGCGCCAATCGGTATCGTAACGCTTCACGATGTCCTGCGATTGCAAAACCAGCTTTCGGATGGGGCCTAGCCCGCAAAAATCACGCAAAAGCCGAAGCGACGGGCTCAGCCTGCATCGCTCAAAAATCTCTAAAGATTTCTGAGCGATGCAGGCTATGTGACCAGTTTTTTGCGAATCCGAACCAGCGCCCAAATGCCCAGGCTGACAGCAAAAGCGATCAAGGCACCCAGGTGATAGAAGATTCTTTCCGGCGAAACCTCATTCCATGCTGCCATCTGCAGCAGACTCACGCCATGGAAGAACGGCGAAATCTGGACGATGGATGCGAGGATCGGGCGATTGCCTAGAGGAAAAAAGACGCCGGAAATGAAATAGATGGGGGCGATAACAAATGAATAAACCGTTTGGAACTGGTTAATGTTGTGGACGTATGACGCAGCCAGTAACCCGATGGCCCCGCACGGGATGGCCAGGATCCCTCCGATCAGGGGGAATAGAAACACCGACCACGGGTTGGGCAGTAACCCCACGATGGCTAGCACGAGGCCCACGCCCGCCGCCATCAGCGCGGCTCGAATGGATACCCAGGCGAACTCACCCCAAACGACCTCCCGCGCACCAATCGGCGTCGTTAGCATCGCTTTGAAGACAGACTGGAACGTCATCCGAACGTAAAAACCGTAGCTGCATTCGAAGAACGCCGTGAAAAGAACCGTGGTCGCCACCATCCCCGGCGCCAGATACTGTGAATAGCTCAATCCGCCGATACTTCTGATGAACGGGGAAAGCCCCATGCCGAGCGCAACCATCATCAAAGCAGGATCGGCCAGGGTCGGCGAGATGTTGGCCAAAAAATCTTTGCGATAAACCACCCAGTTCCTGACAACGACGCACCAAGCCAATCTGAGCGAGATGAGATAATCATTCATTTTCTCCCAGCTCCTCCCCAGTCAGTTTGAGATAGACATCTTCCAGGTTAGCCGGGCGCATCTGAATCGCCCTGACTCCGGATGTGCTTTGCAATGTGATCAGATGTTCGATTTGACGCGCGCGGACACAGTATTGCCTTGCCTGATTGAAACAGTGCCAATCGGAATTGAGATGCGCCTCAACGCGGTCTTTCTGGTCGGCTTCAAAGATGCCGACGAATCCTGGAGTCTCTCTTTCAATGAGTTCTTTTGGCGACCCCATCGCAACAGCCGCGCCGCGGTTGAGAATGATGATCTTGTCACAAAGCAACTCAGCCTCGTGCATGTAGTGCGTGGTGAGGAGGACGGTTTTCCCTGCTTTTCGATAAGAGAGAACTTTTTCCCAAAGCAAATGCCGAACCGTCGGATCGAGCCCGGTGGTAGGCTCATCGAGAATGAGCAGCTCCGGATCGGATAACAGCGCTCGCACAAAGGTGAGTCGCCTTTTCATTCCGCCGGAGAGCGAGCGAATCGGAGCGTTGCGCTTGTGATCCAGCGACATGTGCGCCAACAGCTCTTCAATGCGCCGGATCGGATCTCGTACGTTTTCGAAACGGGCGTATAATCTCATGTTTTCAAGCACGGTCAGCTCCTCATCAAGAGCGTTTTCTTGCGGCACCACACCGAGCCGCTGTTTGATGCTCCGAGCTGCTCGAGCCGGATCAAGGCCAAAAACTCGCAGCCGCCCGCCCGTTCGTTCGACTGCGCCATAGAGGCAACCTATAAAGGTGGATTTACCGGCGCCGTTCGGGCCCAGCAATCCTACGCATTGCCCGGAATGAACCTCCAAGCTTAGACCTTCCAGCGCTACAAAGTCACCGAAACATTTGGTGACTCCAAGCGCGTCAATGGGAACTGTGCCGGGCGAGTTTGAACCGGTGTTCATTGGTTTCGACAAACGCTGCCTACAGCTACACGGTTCACTCAGACACGCAAATCGCGAGTGAAGAATCATAAGGGCTGAACCGCAGGGGGCTCCGGATTATCTCCAAGTTGACCTGCCGGATCTGGGACCCCGATATCTAAAGACACGCGATCCACAGGATCTAGAGTATCCTAGGTTTATTGTTCATATGTTAGCCCATTTCTGAACACACATAGCTTTGAGTTGTTCTCCGGCAGCTGCTGGTATTTCCGCCTCGCTACAGTCTACAAATACATTTGCGCGGCCAACTGCTAGCGAGGCCGCGCCTCAGACCAACCAGATGTATTGGGTAGCTAGATCACGCTGGGTATAGCACCGGTTGGGCTCAGCGGCCTCGCTAATGGTGGGACTGAAATTGTTGAAGGGGAAATCCTTTGGCGCGATCAGCATGAGCGCGGTTATTTTTTTCACTGGCGCGTGCTTTATGGAAGTGATTTGATGTACCTTTAGGCTCCGCGGTCCCGCTTTTAGAATGCTTGAAAAGCAAAACCACCTGATGGTTAATCGCACCGAAAACGGAATAAAACTTGACTCATCTGCAACAGGTTTTGCTTTTCAAGGATTCTAGAGCTGACGAAAGAAGTAAAAATTCTGGCTGATCTGTTAACCCAAATGGGTAATTGAGGGATCAGCCAAGTCACCAGCAAGGCAACCCCTATAAGCAAAATTTTGGGTTCTTCTGCAGTTTCCGTGTGAAATTTATGCGTCTTACGAAGCAGCGGTGGCCGCGTCCACCCGCAATAGCGCTGCGCTACGCCTGCTCGAGGTCGAATCCGGCATAAACGGCCTCCTCCCCACTTCGTGGTAGAGTCGTAGAGGTCAAGGTAGACTGTGGCAGCGCTCAAATGTGGCTCGATCCGTCGAGGGGCAAACGACTCTATGTCCAAGTCTGTCGTGACTGTTATCAGATACTGCTTGAACTTGATGGCGGGCGTTGACGGGACAAAGCGTCGAGCGTCAATCAAGACATTTGCAGTCGGCCGGTAACTGGAATTTCAGAGGATTGCCGAAATCTCCCTATCCGATGGACGGCGATGACATTTCTAGTTTAACCGATTGAAGCGTATCACCCGTTGGATCAATGTATACCCGCGGCCTGGAGGACGCGTGACCCTCGGGAAGCGAGCCCTCCCGTCGCCCGCTGTCGAACCTGTTTAATGGCGGGTCACAGGTTTCGGCCGAATGCGCATGACCCGCCGAATAGGATACAGTATGAACACGTTGTCCAAATGGAATCCGTTTAATACTCCTTCGGGCTGGGACCCTTTCCGGGAGCTGGAGGAGATGCAAAATCGGCTGACGTCATTCTTCGGTCGCCGCGTACCCCTTCTCAAAGGTGGCGGCGAAGGCGAGGAGTTCACGGTGACTACCTGGGCACCCCGCGTCGATATCGCCGAAGATGACAAGGAGTATGTCATCAATGCCGAATTGCCCGGCATTAACAAAGAAGATGTCAAGGTCTCGGTTGAAAACGGCGTGCTTTCAATCTCGGGCGAACGAAAAACCGAGAAAGAAGAAAAAGGCAAGAAGTATCACCGGGTTGAGCAGACCTACGGTACATTTATGCGGAGTTTTACTTTGCCGGAGGGTAGTTCCGGCGAGAAGGTCAGCGCGGAATTTCGAGACGGAATCCTTAAGGTGCATGTACCTAAGGACGAAAAAGCCAAAGCAAAGGCTATTGAGGTAAAAATAGCCTGAATGCCTCCGACAGGCTGGACCGCCCGGTGCGAGTCCGCGCCGGGCTGGGCATTGCTTACAACCCGGCGTTCCCGGCGTGACCGTTGATACCCCGGTGCTCGAGCTACGGCCCCGCCAAATACGGGCCGGATTCAGTATTCCCCCCGAGGTTCCCCTGCCCCACGCCGCACGCCTGAGAGCCGGCTCGGACCCGGATGGCACGGCCCGATCACGTGGGGCGACGTGGACTGGTTACGCTGCGAAAGGCAAATAACGTCATGAGTTCCGACACGCTCCACGGCTCCTGGAGGATTCGCAAAGCGGTGCGTTCCGGCCGCCGGTGCGCCCGGTAGCCGGGAAGCCCAATACATTTTTTTATTCTGTATTGCGATATGACCCTGCCACTCTCACCAGCAGAGCTCACGAATCAGGCGTAGGAACAAAACCAGA
>JAFAMB010000065.1 GCA_019233825.1 Verrucomicrobiota bacterium
CGCAACCGCTCAACGAAAAGACGTTGATTCGGAAAGCGTGCCTCGAACTCTGCCACCGTCAGTCCCGCGAATCGCGCATCGGTTAATCGATAGGCGCGTACGCTGATCATGTGATACGCAGAGTGAACAGAAGGATCCGGCTCGTTCCCTCCCATCGCAGATTCCAACGCCTTGCATTCAGCAGCCAGATTTACGCCCAGAATCTTCGGCCCAAGCAACGCCAGGAACACAGAACTACCAACCGTGCCGAAGATGTAGGTTATCGCAAATGCAATCGACATCCCATTAATCTGTTCCTGGTGTGCCTCTGGTGAGCCGCCCAGTTGATGGATCGCGTCTGTCGCGACCCCGAGCACAGAAGAAACGGTACAGGCTCCGCCGAATACTCCTGCGCCATAACCGACACCGAAACCAAAGATTCGCGCGGTAAGGTAGGCCGTTGCGAGACAGGCGAGGCAAACGAGCACCGTAAAGAATGCCTGCGGCAGGCCGTCCGTCTTGAGCCCATGAAAAAATTGCGGTCCGACCCCATACCCGACCGCAAAAAGGAAGAAAAGAAGAAACACCGATTTGATAGCCGGTGAGATCGGTATACCGAACTGCCCGATCGCCAGTCCCGTCAGCAAAACACCGGGCATCGATCCAATGCTGAAACCGCGGATCTTCAATCGACCGATGTAAAACCCGATCGCCAGAGTTAAGAAGATCACAAGTTCCGGATATCTTCTCAGAATGTCGTGAACCGATCCCATCGATTTATGGCAGCATCTCTCTAGCCCGCATCGCTCAAAAATGTCTAAGGATTTGTGAGCGATGCAGGCTCCACCATTCGCAGATTTCCGAAACGGCCGAAGGTTGCAAGCCGGTCCTGCTTCAGCGAAGAGTTCTGATCGGAGAACACATTATGGAATATGTATCCCTTGGAAATACTGGATTGAAGGTGTCACGCATTTGTCTTGGCTGCATGAGCTACGGCTCGTCAAAATGGCGCGATTGGGTTCTGGACGAACCGGAATCAATCCCCTTTTTTCGCCAGGCGCTTGATGCTGGCATCAATTTCTTTGATACCGCCGACATGTACTCCTCCGGTGCGAGCGAGGAAGTCACCGGCCGTGCGTTGAAAAAACTGGGTGCCAGAAGGGAACAGGTCGCAATCGCCACCAAGGTTTATAATCCGATGGGCGATACCCCGAATGAGCGAGGCACCTCGAAGAAGCATATTCGGCACGCAGTCGATGCGAGCTTGAAACGGCTAGGAGTCGACTATGTCGATCTCTATCAGATTCATCGGTACGATTCGACCGCGCCGATGGAGGAGACTTTGGAGGCCTTAACGGACGTTATCAATCAGGGGAAGGCGCTCTATATTGGCGCTTCCAGCATGTACGCATGGCAGTTCGCCAAATTTTTGCATCTGGCTGATCAGAACGGATACGCTCGCTTTGTTTCCATGCAGAACCATTACAACCTTGTTTACCGGGAGGAAGAACGCGAGATGAATCCGCTCTGCCGGGCCGAAGGCGTCGGTTTGATTCCCTGGAGCCCGTTAGCGCGTGGCTTTCTGGCAGGTAATCGGCGGCCCGAAGATAGGGGCGAGACCGTTCGAGCTAAGACAGATGAATACGCTCACGGCCTTTATTATCAGGCAGCCGATTTTCAAGTCGTTGAACGCGTCACCGAGATCGCCAAGAAGCGAAAAGCAGCGAACGCCCAGATCGCCCTGGCGTGGATCTTGCAACAACCTGGAGTGACCTCGCCAATCATTGGCGCCACGAAACCGCACCACATTGAAGACGCGGTAAAAGCGCTGGAAATCAAGTTGGATAAGGAAGAACTCAAGGCTCTCGAGGCACCGTATCAACCGCACCCGATCCTGGGGCATTCATAGTACCATAGGCTTCCAGCCTGTATCTGGGGTCGCCACACGCCAGATTGTATCATAGGCTTCCAGCCTGTATTTGCTGTCGCCGCAACACGCCATTACAGGCAGGATGCCTATGCCACCTTGCGACTAAATTTCTCCGATCCTGATCCAAGCTGCGAACCGGTGCCGCTCTTTCTGTTCGAGTTCGGGCCGTTGTGCTTTACACGCGGCGATTGCGTAGGGACAACGCGGATGAAATGCGCATCCCGCCGGCGGGCTCGTCGGCGACGGCGGGTCCCCTTGCAAAATGATACGCTGGCGCCTCCGCTCCACCTGCGGGTCAGGAATCGGGATCGCCGACACCAGCGCTTTCGTATAGGGATGCAGCGGTTTCTCAACAACCTCGGTAGCCGGCCCCAGTTCGACCAGGCGGCCCAGGTACATCACCGCGATCCGGTCCGAAATGTACTTCACCACCGAAATATCGTGCGAGATGAAGATCATTGTAAGGTGCATCTCTTGACTAAGCTTTGCGATAAGATTCAGAATCTGGGACTGGATGGAGACATCCAATGCTGAGACCGGTTCATCAGCGATGATCAGTTTAGGCTGCGGCGCCAAAGCCCTGGCAACGGCGATACGTTGCCGTTGGCCTCCGGAAAACTCGTGCGGATACCGCCGCATCTGATTCGCCGGCAGACCAACTGTTCTCATCAACCGCCCCACCTTTTCCAGCAACAACTTCTTGTCGAACTGTTGTCTCGTCTGAATCGCTTCCGCCAGCGCATCGTAAACCGTCATCCGAGGGTTTAAGGAAGCGTACGGATCCTGGAAGATCATCTGGAAGTTCACCCGCTCTGTGCGCACCGCGCGCCTGCTGATTTCCGAAAGATTTCGCCCTTCCAAAATAACGGCACCCTCCGTGGTGGGGATGAGCTGCATGATGGTGCGGGCCAGAGTCGATTTGCCGCAACCCGACTCACCGACAAGACCGAGGATCTCACCTTTTCTAAGCTGGAGATTGATCCCGTCCACCGCTTTCACTGATCCGATCTGTCGCCGAAAAATTGCGCCCCGGTAGATAGGGAAATGCGCTTTCAGATTCTCGAGCTCGAGAAACATACTCATACGGCAGAAACGAAATTCTTGCTGCGAACATCCGCGATCTCGCCGCATTGGAACCGGATACAAGAGGTTTTATGGCCGGGAACTATCTGCTTGAGCGCTGGATCTTGTTCTTTACAGATATCGCCTGCGTGGGCACAGCGAGAGGCAAATGGACACCCATGAAATTCGACCGTGAGATCTGGTGGGAATCCAGGAATTGTGAACAGCGCTTGGCCCTTCTTGTGCAGCGCCGGAATCGATTGTTGCAGCGATGCGTTATAGGGATGCATGGGACGATTGAAGATTTCGTCCGTAGGCGCCGACTCGACAATCCGGCCGGCGTACATGACATTGACACGGTTGCAAAACGAGGCAACGACGCCCAGATCATGCGTGATGAATATCACCGCTGTTCCCAAATCCTTCTGGCGCTGTCTAATCAGCTCGAGAATCTGTGCTTGGACGGTTACATCGAGGGCAGTGGTTGGCTCGTCGGCAATGAGAATCTCCGGGCGGCTGATCAGTGCCATGGCAATCATAACGCGCTGACGCATACCGCCCGAAAACTGGTGCGGATAAAGATTAATCCGATTTGCTGCATCCTGAATGCCCACTTCTTCCAGGCTCGCGATGGCCTTGGTCAGCGCTTGCGACCGGCTCATTCTATCGTGCACCAGCAAAGGCTCAACGAGCTGATCCGAGACCCGCATGTACGGGTTCAGCGATGTCATCGGATCCTGAAAAATCATCGAGATTCTCTTCCCCTGAATCCGGCGCAACTGCTCTTTGGGACAGCTCAGCAGGTCCACGCCGCCGAAGAGCGCGGAGCCTGAAACGATCCTGCCCGGTGGCCGAGGAATGAGGCCGAGGAGAGAGTAACAAGTGACCGACTTGCCCGACCCTGATTCACCGACAATCCCCATCGTTTCCCCCTGCTCCAACGTAAAGGAGACGTTGTCCACCGCGCGAACTATGCCAGCACGCGTGTAAAAGTAGGTCCGGAGATTTTCGACTTCGAGCAGCGCCATTAATCTTTCGAAGCTTTCGGATCGAGTGCATCCCGCAGCCCATCTCCAAGAAAATTCAGGCAGAAAAGCGTCAAGGAGAAGAATATTGCGGGACAGACCAGCAGCCAGATCGAAGTCTCCATCGTACGGGATCCTTCATCGATCAAAACACCCCAGGAACTTAGCGGTGGTTGAACCCCAAGCCCGAGGAAGCTCAGGACGGCCTCCAATAACATCACATTCGGAACAGTGAGGGTGGCGTAAATGATGATCGACCCAATCACATTGGGGATCAGATGCCGGAACAGGATCCGGTGGCTTGGCAGTCCCAGCGAAATAGCGGCCTCAATAAATTCCTGATTTTTCAACGAGATGATCTGACCCCGAACAATACGGGCCATGTTCAGCCACTCGACCGCTCCGATAGCCACAAAGAGCAGGATGAAGTTCCGTCCGAACATCACCATCAAGAGAATGACGATGACCGTGAAGGGGAGCGCATACAGTATGTCCGCGAACCGCATCATCACGGTGTCAATCTTCCCGCCCGCAAAGCCTGCGGTAGCACCCCACAACACCCCGATGCAAACCGAAACGAGTGTCGCCGCAAAACCAACCGCCAGCGAGATCCGCCCTCCCACCAAAACCCGCGTCAAGAGGTCGCGTCCGAGGGGATCGGTACCGAATACGTGCCGTTGACTGGAACGTTGATAGGTGTTCCTCCCTTCCTGGTAGACCTCGCCTTCGGCTATTTTCGCGACGATGGCCTTACGGTCTGATTGAGATTTTTCCAGGAATTCGTCTTCCAGATTCGAGAGTGCGATGAAGCTTTTTTTCGGCTCCCCTGCCTTACGAGCCTCGGTGCGCAAGAAGATCGGTTCCATCGGCGCGCTCGCCTTTAAGCTGATCTCGGTTTGCTCGTAGGTGTATCCGGTAAAAAATGGCACCACAAGACAGAGCAGTGCAATCGTACAAAACGTGTAGAGACCAAACAATGCGACGTGATTCTTCCTCAGCCGGAACCATGCGTCTTTCCAGAGCGAAGTCCCTTGCACCAACTCATCTGCACGAATTGGGGCAGGCTCAATCGATGCT
The DNA here is from genome assembly GCA_019233825.1 of Verrucomicrobiota bacterium. Taxonomy (GTDB): domain Bacteria; phylum Verrucomicrobiota; class Verrucomicrobiia; order Chthoniobacterales; family JAFAMB01; genus JAFAMB01. Next base: position 5,074 of record JAFAMB010000065.1, read on the forward strand.
GTCCCGGTAGCCATATCCGGTTCCCTATCCTATTTCCGCGACTTGGGATCGAGCAACGCCTGGACGATGTCCGATACCAGATTGAACAGGACGATCAAAGTTCCGAAAAAAGCGACGGTGCCCAAAATGAGCGGATAATCGCGGTTGAATACGGACTTAATGAACTCCTGACCGAGCCCCGGTACGTTGAAAACCTTCTCTACGACGAAAGAGCCGCTGATCAGTCCCGCAAACGCCGGCCCCAGGAACGCTACGACCGGCAGCAATCCGCCCCGCAGCGCGTGTTTAAGCAGGATCTCATGGTCTGGAACTCCCTTCGCGCGAGCCGTCCGAATAAAATCCTGACTGAGAATATCCAGCATCCCACCTCGCGTCAGGCGGGCAATGTAGGCGGCATAAAACAGCCCGAGGGTCACCGCCGGCATAATCATCGGATGGAATGGCACATAGTTCAATCCATACCAGCCACTCACGGGAGCGAGCTTCAGAACCAGACCAAATACCAGCGCGAGAATCGGCCCTAATACAAACGTCGGAAGACAGATCCCAAGCATTGACAACGACATCGGGAAGTAATCCCACAACTTGTTTTTATTCGCTGCTGCCACCACGCCGGCGGTGACGCCAATGATTAAGGCTATACAAAAGGCCAACGTTCCGATCTGCAGCGAAATCGGGAAGGCGCGGGCGATAACCTCGTTCACCGACTCGCTTTGGTACGTATACGAAGGGCCGAAGTTGAACCTGACGACGTTTCCCAGGTAAGTCAGGTATTGCTCCCAGAGTGGTCTATCAAGGCCGTAGTATGCATTCAGCTTTGCAATGACTTCCGGTGTCGCCTGACGCTCCGCGCTGAACGGACCGCCCGGTACCACCTTGGACATAAAGAAAGTCAGAGTCAAGATGATCCCGAGCACTGGAATCAACTGAAGTAAACGTCCGACAATTACTTTTATCATTTGGCCGGTTCCCGCTCTGCTTTCAGGTCAATATACTTGTAATTGTGGTTACCCAGTACCAGCGGATTCCAATTCTGGACAGACGGTTCTAATAGATAAGCGTTGGTATACCAATAGACCAATACAACCGGAGGTTCGCTAAGAAATAGATCTTCCGCCCGATGGAGAATATCGAGCCTTGCTTGAGGGTCGCCGGTCCTGGCGGCCTGTTCAATGAACGCGTCGAACTTCGGGTTGCCCCAATTGGTATTATTGTTTCCGTTGCCGGTCGTCCACATGCTCAGGAAAGTGACCGGGTCCATGAAATCCCCAATCCACCCGGATCTGGAGAGGTCATAGTTCTTGCTATTCTGGGTGTCCAGGTAAACTTTCCATTCCTGATTTTCAAGACTGACGTCGATGTTCAACTCTTCCTTCCACATCTGTTGGATCGCCTCTGCAATTGCCCGATGTGATTCCACCGTGTTGAAATGAATAGTGAATTTTGGAAAACCTTTGCCATGCGGATAACCTGCCTCAGCCAGGAGCTGACGCGCCCGCTCCGGATCATAGGCTATCTTGTTAAGCGGTTGATAATCACCCATCCCGGGTGGAGTGTAACCGGTAGCCGGCCTTTGATCTTCCCTGAGGATATTTTTCACGATCGCGTCACGGTCCACCGCCAGATTCAACGCCAACCGGACCTTCGGATTATCCAACGGTTTGCGTGCGACGTTAATCCGATAAAAATAAACTCCTTCGTAGGGATCGATCCTTATAAGGTCCGGATGCCTGCGGCGATAGTATGGCACCTTATCCAGCGGGACCTGGTCAGTCTTGTGCAACTGTCCGGCCTGAAACGCTCTCTCACCGGTATTCGAATTTTCGATCGAATAAAAATTGATCCCGTTCAGCTTCACGTTCCCTGCATCCCAGTAGAGCGGGTTTCGAACGACCTCTATAACGTCGTTGGGCCGCCAGCTCTTCATCTTAAAAGGGCCGTTGGCAACAAAATTCTCTGCACTCGTCCACTTGCTGTCGCGTGTATCGATCTTCCCGAAACTCAAAACCGCCTTCGGATTGACCGGAAGCCAGGAGTCATGCTGCACAAGAGAGAGCAGGTAAGGGGTGGGGCCAACTAACTCGATACGCAGCGTATGATCGTCGAGTGCCTTCACTCCGACCTGTTCAAAATCAGTGATCTTACCTCGATAATAGTCCTCTGCGCCTTTCAATATGAAAAGGTTTTCAGAGTACTGTGCCCCGAAAGACGCAGTGAGCATCCGCTTATAGGAAAACACAAAATCCTCGGCTGTAACCGGATCGCCATTAGACCATTTTCGATTTTCCCCAATGTGAAATGTCCAAACCGAGTAGTCGTCGTTGTGTTCCCAGTGATCCGCCATCCCGGGAACTGCCTTGGACTGATCGTCGATGCTCGGCGCGACCAACCCCTCGATCATCGCCATGATGATATGGTGTTCCGTCACTCCCTGTGCCTGCTGAGGATCCAAGGTTCGGGGCTCGCTTCCGACAGTGAGCAAAAGGATTTTGTTCTTATTAGCCTCTTGTAGAGTCAGGCTATAACCCTCCTTAGTGGAGTTCGTGTGCCCTACACCAAACAGGACCAGGCCGCCGATAATCAGCAAGGCCACCAACGCAATGAGCTTCTTCATATCGTTCCTACTGAATCCCAACATGCTTAAGGAACGGATCGATTGACTGTTTCCTCCGCAGGAACCTTTCGATTGAAACGGCAATCTCCCGGGAGTTGCCCTGAGCATAAATTTCGTCACGCAACCTTCGACCGATTTTTGAATCGAGAAATCCGTCCGGTGCGGTCTGAAAAACCGAGGCCATATCGGCTGCGATCGCGTCGGCCCAGGCATACCCGTAATAGCCGGCGCCGTATCCCATCAAATGATCGAATGATGCGATCATCGCCGTCGATGGGTCTGGCGGCAAAAACACTTCTCCAAGTATTTTGTTGCTGAAATCGGGAAGATTAGTCAACTGGTCCGCGGTCAGGCCGGAGTGCAAAGTCAAATCCAAAATCCCAAATGACAGTTGTCGCCGGTAGAAGCAGCCCTTTGTGGCCAGGTCCGCCGCCTTCAGTTGCGTTAGTGTTTCCTGCGGAATCTCCTTACTTGGATCGCGATAGTCGGCCGCAAAGATGTCCAATACCTTTTTATCCCACGTGAAATACTCCAGCATCTGAGACGGCGCCTCGACAAAATCCCGAGGGACATTCGTGCCCGCAAACCGGACATACTTGGCTTGAGTCAGAATTGCATGCATCGCATGGCCAAACTCGTGAAAGATGGTTGTCACCTCGTCGTGACTCATCAAAGAGGGACCATCCTTTGTTGGTGGCGGAAAATTACAGATCAATTCCGTCGTCGGACGCTGGTATTTTCCGTTCTCAAGGCGCTTTCCGTCGATGAGGGAGAAGTTCGCAAAATGATGGAATTTACCGGGCCGGGGAAACATGTCCATGTACAACATTCCGAGCGGTGCCCCGGAGTCCTTGTCGATGACCGCGTACAATCTCAAGTCGTCCACATACTTGGAGGGAGGCGGCACCTCTCGTATCCGGATCGCGAAGATCCGTTCGTACACATTGAACATCCCTTGCAGGACGTTCTCGAAAGGGAAGTAGACCCGGAGCGCCTCCGCGTCGATCTGGTACTTCTGCTGCCGAAGTTGCTCTGCACAGTAGCGCCAGTCCCAGATCTTGACCTCCGGCGTGGTGGAACCTTTTGAATTCGCTTTGATCTGTTTGAATTCAGCCAGCTCCGCTCGGTACTTTGGTTCCAGGCCATCCTTTAGTTTCTCGAGGAATCCGAGCGCGGTTTCGCCACTCTTGGCCATCCGCGTTTCGGTCTCGTAGTCGGCCCAGGAATTGTATCCGAGTGTGTGCGCAATATCAGCTCTGAGCTTGAGCACTTTCCTTAAAAGGTCAACATTCCTGGCGCGTGCCCGATTGTCGCGCGCGATATACAGTTTCTTGCGCGTCTCCTCGTTCACCGCGTTGTCCATCACCTCCGTCATTTGAAAGGTGACGTTTGCATCGAGCACATATTCGTCCTCCCCGGTCTTCAGTTTCGCCAGCAGACTATCCGGCACGCCCTCCAGTTCAGCTCGAGTAAATTTCACGGGAGTCGCGGCGTTATTAACATTGAATTCGAAAAGAGTTTGCGATTTGGCCAGATCCTTTCGAAGATCTTCTACCTCCTTTTGCTGATCCTCTGGAAGCTCCAGGCCCGCGCGCCTGTAATCGCGTAGCTGTTCATCGAACAAACGACGGTCTTCACCTTGCAAGTTCGGATTGGTCGCTGCGAACGCCTTAACCGCTTTGTAAACGTCCTTGCGATAGTCGACACCCACAGCCCAGTCACTGAATTTCTGTTCCGCCTCGATCGCCGCCTCACGTACCCGAGCGTCCGGATGCGCCTGGCTCAGCACTTCGATCCGGTTCTCCTCTTGAGTGACCTCGGCCTGAATATCGTCCAGGGCGCGAAAGGTATTTTGAAACGTGACCTTTTTTGGATCTAAGCGGCCGATTGCATCAAGAGCCTTGTCGGCCCTGGCAATCGTATTATCGGTCGTCTTCGCGACCTCGGCAGGAGTGCTTTCGAACGTCGGCAGCGTTAACACAGTGCCAAACTTCGCGGCCTTTTTCTGCAAGTCCGCAAACGACAACTTCTGGCCGGCGTCGGTCTTTGTTTCGGCACCGATCGCACCCGAACTAAGGTATGCTACAAAAAACAAAATGATTCGAAGCACTTTCATAGACAAACTGCAGCCGGCTCCTGGGTCGCCAGCTTGGAAGCGAGGAATATCCATGAGTGGAATTGGTCTGGCAAGGCTCACAGCAAGTTTTTGCCACGGCCCGATCCGGATATGGCGGCGGACCAGGGGCGCGCTCCCGCGCGACCGGGCATGCGCGTCCCAATGACATGGACATGCTTCCGAGCCGGTAAGGGGCCCGCTCCAGCCCGACCGGGCATGCGCGTCCCCACGACGTGGATGTGCATGCCCGGTCGCGCGGGAACGCGCCCTACCGCCGGTATTCAATGGTCGACCGATTCATCAGGTGATTTCTTCGAGATTCTTAAGGAACGGATTGCGTCGCGCAATTCCGCCGCACGTTCATAAGCCTCATCTGCAATGGCCCGCCTCAAATCACGCTCCATCATCTCTAACGGTGTCAGTGGAACAGCAGCCCGAACCTCCTTGAGCCAGTCGTTTAAGAACGCAAGTTCGTTGCTCGACTCGATCCACTCCGGTTGACCGACAGCTCGATAGAATGCCTCGATCTTTTCCTTCCCGGCTTCGATCAATTTGACCGCCTCCGCCGTTTTGCCATCCTTCAACTCCAGCGATGCTCTGGCCCTCGTATTCATCATTATTACGTAGGGGCGGAACTGTTCCAAGGTCCACTTGGAATTCTCGTCGGTAGAGTATTCACTGACAAAGTCGAACATCTCCAGGTTGCGTTCGGTGTCGCGAATGACATTTTGAAAATCTCGCAGCTGAAACAGGCTCAAGTAGCGGTGGTAATACTGGAAGCCCTCGTGCTGTAAAGCCGTAACGTCCGCCTCAGACAACGAGTAGGTCTGATCACCGGACTTTGCGATCGCCGCTTTCGCCTTATGATAATGCAACAGCGATTCGAATCCGTGCGGGCGATGCCCATCCGGGCGTCCGTACAGTTCCATTTGGATTAGGCCAAGATCGATCCTGAGCTGGATTTTTTCGCAGCCGTCGCGTCCCACGATCTTTCGGGCCTTTACCTGGCCCGGCTCGTGTGGCCAGCCATCGAGTAAATCATTCAGATCCAGATTTCTCACTATCCGAACTATCCGAACGCCTCGACGCGTTGTCAAAACCAACCTGGTAGGGACGCCGGTCGGGGCGCGCTCCCGCGCGCTCCCGCGCGCTCCCGCGCGATCCGGGTATGCACGTCTCTCCGCTCCTTTTCCGCAATTTCTCGCTCGTCATGCTAAGCTCGCGCATGTTCACCAAGCCCGGGTTTCTTCTTCGAATTGAGGGCGGTTGTGTCCTTGCTCTCAGCGCTCTTTACTATCAAGAGAATGAGTCAAGATAACCTGAACGGTAAGGTGGCGGTCATCACCGGGGCTAGTAAAGGCCTAGGCAAAGCAATGGCCGTAGCGCTCGGTGCTGCGGGCGCAAGCATTGCGCTGGTTTCACGCGGCAGCGAGGAGTTGAACGGAGTGAAACACACGGTGGAGAAGATGGGTGGAAAGGCGCAAGTCTTTCCAACCGATGTCTCCGAGGAAGATCAGATCCGCAAACTCGAACATGACGTGATCGGCGCCTTTAACCGGGTCGATATTCTGATCAACAACGCGGGAATCAATCTTCGGAAGCCATTGGTCGAATTCACCCTGGAAGAGTGGCGTCGTGTCATCGATACCAACCTCACGAGCGTCTTTCTAATGTGCCGATCATTTGTGCCGCACATGAAAGGAAGAGGTTACGGTCGCGTTATCAATATGGCTTCGACGATGAGCCGGGTTTCGCTGCCAGGTCGCTCGGCCTACTCGGCGAGCAAGACGGCCTTGCTCGGCCTTACGCGCGCCCTGGCGCTGGAACTCGCCAACGAGGGGATCACCGTAAACGCTATCAGCCCGGGACCCTTTGCCACGGAGATGAACACTGCACTGATTCAGAATCCGGAGCTCAACCAGCAATTCATTTCAAAAATCCCGCTTGGCCGCTGGGGCCGGGTAGAGGAAGTTGGTCAGCTTGCTGTCTACCTGTGCTCCGAGAACGCCGGCTTCATCACCGGGACGGATATTCTCATTGATGGCGGCTGGACGGCGCAATAAGCCTAATTCCGAATTTGAAACCGCAGATTACATAGCGCGGCGGAGCCGCAACCACAGCGAAGCCTCGTGTCGGCGTATCGGCGTGTCGGCGTGTCGGCGTGTCGGCGTAAAACATGCGCGCATGTAGCGAGTTATGAAGATACGCGCGTAAAATCTTGCTAAAAAAACAAGATTCTGAACGTTTGCAGGACACGCCTTTTCCCAGACTGCGCTGGGAAAAAGAGGTTCTCCTTCGGAGAACAGCTCGAATTTGGCTAGCCAGGCGGCTGAACCCCGCTGTTCTACACCCATCGCGATCAAACTGCCGGATACGCCTCGCCGGTCTGAGGCGCCGCCTCGCTAAAAAAAGGCTAGGAAATGCCGGGAACGGTCGCGCTGAACCACCGGTATCGCTCTCCTGACTCGCGCTGGATTTCTGGCGCTGCCTGACAACTGCCCTCCATCAGAAAAGGCTGCCGCATACCCGGAACTCCCAGGCTGGATAAT
>JAFAMB010000091.1 GCA_019233825.1 Verrucomicrobiota bacterium
ATTTCCCAACCGATCGCAAATTTCATTTTTCGTCCCAATAACCCGCGAACCAATTCCAGTTCATACTGGTGGTGCGCCGGGTCATTGTGCGTTTCTCCGACGTAGACTACATCCGCCTTTTCGACGGCACGCCAGAATCGTGCGTCCGGATTTGCAGCCTCGTTTCTTCGCTCCATGGCGTGGCTACTCCCTGATCGAAAGGCACACGAAACCAGCGCAAGGCAGAGCGCGAGGCCGGTCCAAGGGGTGATACTCTGCATAGAACCCAGCCTAAGCGAAGCCCGTCGCCTTTGCTAACGCATGGGCTACCTTACCTCCGCTTGATCCTACTCCCCTTTCAGTCAACCATACCTCCATGACGTCTTTCGATCTCATCGTCCTCGGCGGAGGCCCGGCCGGATACACGGGAGCTATTCGAGCTGCTCAAATCGGCCTAAATACAGCGATTATCGACAAACGTGAGGTTCTGGGCGGCACTTGCCTTAACATCGGTTGCATCCCCAGCAAAGCACTGCTTTTGTCCTCGGACCATTTCCATTTCGCTCGACACCAGGCCGCCCGACACGGCCTTAAGTTCGAAAACGTCAGCTTCGATCTGACACAAATGATGAAGCGCAAACAGGAAGTCGTCCGCCAGCTGACCCAAGGTCTGGAGTTCCTGATGAAGAAGAACAGGATCACCCGGCTTTTTGGGACCGGCGAGCTGGTCGCCCCCGGGAAAGTCGTTGTGACGAAGAAGGATGGAACTCAGGAGGAACTGCAAGGGCGAGATGTTGTGCTCGCGACCGGCAGTGTACCCGCGGAGTTGCCGAACGTCACGATCGACCGGCAGACGGTTGTAACGAGTGATGAGGCCCTTTCTTTTAATCAAGTACCCAAGGAACTGGTGGTGATCGGCGCCGGCGCTATCGGACTAGAGCTTGGCTCGGTGTGGGCCAGGCTCGGCTCTAAGGTCACCATGATCGAATTCTTACCCAGAATCGCCGCGTCGTTCGATCCGGATGTGACCCAGGTGCTCCAAAAGGCGCTGGAATCCGAAGGCGTAAAGTTTCATCTCGAAACAACGGTGACGGCCGTTGCCGTTGGAAATGGAAATGGCACTGCCAAGGTCGATGCCATAGACAAGGGAAAGCACAAACTGCAGCTTAGCGCAGACAAAGTTCTCGTCGCGGTTGGCCGGATACCCTATTTGCACGGAGCTGTGGCAAAGGATCTCGGACTCAAGTTGACGGAGCGCGGCCGCGTTGCCGTCGACAAGCATTACCGCACGAATATCCCGGGCCTTTACGCCATCGGGGACATTGTCGACGGGCCGATGCTCGCGCATAAGGGAGAAGACGAAGGCGTCGCTTGCGTTGAACGCATTGCCGGAAAAGCCGGACACGTAAACTATGACGCTATCCCCAACGTCATCTATACTAACCCTGAAGTGGCGGGTGTGGGTCTCACTGAAGATCTCGCCAAACAGAAAGGGATTGCTGTCAAGGTCGGCAAATTCCCATTTATCGCCAATGGACGGGCGCTGGCAAATGACCAGCCTCCAGGGTTCGCGAAAATCCTGGCGGATGCAAAAACGGACAGGCTCCTTGGTGCGCAAATAATCGGCTTCGGTGCGTCGGAACTGATTCCCGAGGCTGTCACGATCATTGAGTTCGGCGGCAGCGCCGAGGATCTGGGGAGGACGGTTCACGCCCATCCGACCATGAGTGAGGCCGTCAAAGAAGCGGCTCTGGCTGTAAACAATCAGGCTTTCTCGATTCCGCCCAGATGAGAACGCCGAGAACGCCGGCGTTCTCAAAATGTCCGAACTACTGAATGGGGTCTTGATCCGGCGCATCAGGTATTCTGATACGAGCCTGATCATCAGCTGGTTCACGGACCGCCACGGAAAAATCAGGACCATCGCTAAAGGGGCGCTCCGTCAGGCCAGCGTGTTTTCAGGCAAGCTCGATCTATTCTATCACTGCGATCTTTTGTTGTCTTTCTCGCGCAAGAGCGATCTCCATACGCTGCGTGAAGTTTCAATCAGGACCACATTCGAACGCATCCGAAAAGACTATCTGAAAACTTCCGTGGCTTCTTACTTTGTCGAACTCGTCGAAGAAGTTACTGAGCCGGATCATGCCGTACCGGAAATCTATCAGCTCTTGTTGCGAGCCCTGGGCTATCTGGACACCAGAATGCCCGGCGCCAGAGAGGTGCTCTTCTTTGAGTCCGAGCTTTGCAAATGTCTCGGGCTGTACGCTCCCGACTTGCATTCAGCTGCCGATAAACTGGTAGAAGCATTTGGACGACTACCGAAAAGTCGGGCCCAACTGATGTCTCGATTCTAGGCGTTTCCGGCGTTCTCGGCGTTTCCAACCCGGACCTACTCATGCCTCAATGCCTCAATCGGATCCAGACAGGCCGCCTTGTGGGCCGGATAAAGTCCGAATCCGATGCCGATCGCAGAGCAAACCAAAACCCCGGCAATCGCCCAACCCCAAGGAAAAACCAGGGCAGCCTGCAGGCAGGCCGCCAACCCGTCTCCAGCAAAAACGCCAAGAATGATACCTGCCGCTGAGCCAAGCAAAGATAGAAAAAGGGCCTCCAGAAGAAACTGCATCTGGATGTCGCGCCGACGCGCTCCCAACGATTTCCGTATGCCGATCTCCTTTGTTCGCTCAGTGACGCTGACAAGCATGATGTTCATGATGCCGACACCCGCCGCCACCAGCGCAATCGCACTGATAACAAATGCTCCGATGCGAACGGTGGTCGCAATGCTGCGAAAAACGCCCGCGAGAGAATCATTGCTGTAGACTTCAAAGTCGTTCGCATCTTCCGGACGCAGACCACGCGCTACGCGAAAAGCACCGATCGCGATCCCCATAGTTCGCTCGTAGACGATCTGGTTTTTGGCCTCGATCGCGATGTTCAAAGATCGCTCGCGGGACCCGTAACTCTCAAAAAACTTTGTGATCGGAATCACAACTAGGTTGTCCTCGTTTCCGCCAAAACTGCTTCCCTTCTCCGCAAGGGTCCCGATCACTTCGTAGTTCTTCGCATTAAGTCTGATCGTGTGACCTATAGCGTGTCCCTGCGGGAAGAGCCGCTCGACCAGCTGCCGGCCGATAAGACAAACACTCCGCGAGAAGACAACGTCTTCCGGTGAAAGATTGCGTCCGTCACTGATCCTGAAGTTGTTGGCCGCGAGGAACCCTTGGTTGCTCCCGCAAAGCTCAATATTCGGATTCGTCCTTCTGTTTTCAAACACCGCCTGCGTACTGTTGTCCCAGACCTTTGGACAAATTACTTGCGCCTCATCTCCCATTATCCGCGCGAAATCCAAGTAAGTCTGGTAATCAATTTTCCTGCGATTCCGGTACTTGTCGTCTCCCCAGATGTTGATCCCATTCGGATACTTTGAGAATTGAAACGTGTCCGATCCGAGAAAGCTTAATCCTGTTTCAATCGATGTTTGGAGAGCGGAGATCGTTGTCATTACGCTAATGATCGAGAAGATTCCCACCGTGATCCCTGAGGTTGTCAGCGCCGAGCGCAACTTGTTTACGCCCAACGACTTCCAAGCCATCCTGGCGATCTCCCAACTTTTCATGGCTACTCGTAGCGCAAAGCTTCCACCGGATTTAAGCGGGCAGCCTGCCAGGCCGGAACGAAACCGGAGATGATTCCCGTAACCACAGAGATGAAGAGTGCCGTCACGACCAGGATCGGAGAAAATTGCAGCGGAAAATTTGGAAAGACCACACTGACCAGTACAAATAGCCCAAACGCCAGGGTCAGTCCGGCGGCTCCACCAATCAGGCAGATTGAGACCGCCTCAATCAGAAATTGAATCAGAATAGTTCTGCGCCGCGCTCCCAAGGCTTTCCGAGTTCCGATTTCTCGAGTTCGCTCTTTCACGCTCACGAACGTGATATTCATGATGCCGATCGCACCGACAAAAAGCGCAAGACCGGTAATGAACAACCCTCCGATCGCCAAGCCTGTTTTTACAGGTTCGATCGACGCTCGGAGCAGCTTTTGTTCGTTAATGGCAAAGTTATCCTCCTGTTCCGGTAACAGTCCGCGAATGCGACGGAAGTCGCCCCTGAGTTCTTCTTTTGCTTCAGCGATACGGGTTTTGTCTTTCACCTTCACCCGTATAGAAGCGTTCTCCTGATTCGACTTGAAATACTTGATGTACGAACCCAAAGGAATCACCACTTGCGCATCCCAACTGAATATTCCTAGAAAGGAGCCCTGCTTTGCGAATACGCCGATCACCTGGTACTCGTGATCACGCACCCGAATCACCTTATCGATGGGATCTTCTGCACCGAAGAGCCCATCTGCAACGTCCCGGCCGACGACACAAACGTTTTTTCCGCCCCGGCTCTCAGCCTCATTGATGAATCGGCCTTTATCACAATCGGTCCCGGAAAGATAGGCATACTGATGAGTCGTACCCATCGTATAGACGTTGGAAATCTCCCGCTTGCCGTAAGCGACTGTTTGAATCGAGGCGGGTGCCGCCACGGCCAGATCCAATAAGGAGTTCGGGTTGTCCTCGATTATCTGGTTTAGGCGATCCACAAAGGATAACTTGATGTCGGGCCGATTTCGAAATTGCCAAAAATCACTGCTCGTTGTCCATGGGAACTGCTCAACGTACAATACATCCTCACCAAATCCCGACATGCTGCGATCAAACCCGACGTCGATGCCACGGATCGCCGTACCCATGAGGGTGACGGCCACGATCCCGATCACGACCCCGAGAGTGGTCAGTATCGATCTGGTCTGGTTCGCCGCGATCTGTTGAGCGGCAATGCGGAAGCCCTCGACTAGTTCAAGCCAGATCATGGGTAGGGCGAGACTCCGTCCGAGCCGCGGCTCGCCGCCGCCGGTAGGGCGAGGCTTCGTCCGAGCCGTCACGCGTGACGACAAAAAGGGCACGGCGGCGTGTTGTTCCCACGGCTCGGACGGAGCCTCGCCTACCTGGAGCCTCGCCCTACCTGGCCCTCTCTTCATCGCTTTCGATCAGGCCGTCACGCATCCGCACGATTCTCCGTGCATGAAGGGCGACACTTTCTTCGTGAGTCACGACAATGATCGTGTGACCATTGGCATAAAGATTTTCTAGTAGAGCCATAATCTCTTCGCCGGTTCTGGAATCGAGATTCCCCGTCGGTTCATCCGCCAGAATGATTGAGGGATCGTTTACTAACGCTCGAGCGATAGCCACCCGTTGGCGCTGGCCGCCAGAGAGTTCGTTCGGCTTGTGCTGCATCCGGTCACCCAAGCCGACCGCGTTCAACACTCGTTGCGCGCGCCGCCGGCGTTCATCCACCCTTACTCCGGCATAGATTAACGGAAGCTCCACATTCTGAATACCGGTAGCACGCGGAAGCAGGTTGAACGTTTGAAAAACAAAGCCGATCTCTTTGTTCCGAATCTCCGCCAGCTCGTCGTCCTCCATTGCTCCGACGTCTATTCCATTAAATTCATAACGCCCCGCGGTCAGCGTATCCAGGCAACCGAGCACATTCATCAAGGTGGATTTCCCGCTGCCCGATGGTCCCATGATCGCCAGGTACTCGTTGCGATGAACCAAAAGGTCAACGCCTTTTAGTGCCCGGATCGTTGTGGAACCCATCTCGTATTCCTTGACGATCTGGTGAACCCGAATCACCACGTTACCCTTCGGCCGGCTCAGCCGGTGCTCCGCCACCATCTCGAAATCACTTCGCATCTTTCGGCTGCTCGATTTTGACCTTGGATCCCTCCTTGAGGTCTTTGCTGATTGCCGTGTACGATCCGGACACCACCTCGTCTCCCTCTTTCACCCCGGACCTGATCTCAATAAAATTGTTATCCGCAATTCCTGTTTGCACAGGAACCAGGTTAACTTTGTCCCTCTCCTTCAGGAATACGACTCGTTGAAGCTCGTTTCTGGCTTGCCTTTCCAGTTCGCTCGAATTCACGCCGGTTTGCTTTTCGCGGTCTTGTTTCAATTGTTCGGCGGTTTTTCCGCTCTTTCTGCTACGAACTGTCACCGATTGGATCGGCACGGCCACCACGTGATGCACAGTCTGGGTCTCGATTTCAACGCTCGCGCTCATTCCCGGGCGCAGTTGGACTTCCGGATTCACCACCTGAACTCGGACCTCAAAGTTTGTGACCTCCTGTTGCGTCCCCTCGTTCTTAACGGTCGCAGTACTTGCGATCTGTTTAACAGTACCGTTCAGTAATTTCCCGGGATAGGCATCTACTTTGATTCGCACTGGATCCCCGACTTCGACATTCACCACATCGTTTTCGTTGACATCAACCCTGGCTTCCATCGACTCGAAATTCGCTACACGCATGACCTCAGTTCCGGCAAAATCACCCGTGGCGACTACCCGTTCGCCGATTTCACTGCTGAGAACACTGATCACACCATCCATCGGTGAGTAAATCACGCATTTGCTTAGTAAATCTCGGTTCTGGTCGAGGTTGCTCTTGGCCATGTCGATCTGATGCAACGATGAGTCATATGACGCCTGTGAAACCTGGGTTTTTGTCTCAGCCGCCTTGTAGTCGGTCTCCGAAATAAGCTTTTTAGAAAACAAGTCCTGCGCCCGGCGAAGGTCGAGTTGGTCATTCAACGTTTGGACCCTCCGCTGAAGACTGTCCGCCTGAGCCGCGCTCAAAGAGGCCTCCGCTTGTTTTACCCGCGCGATATAGTTGTCCGGCTTGATCCTCATGAGTAGATCACCCTTCTTGACCCGTTGTCCGACCATAACCGGCATCTCAACAATTTCGCCGGCTACCTCCGCAGAAATCTTGACTTCCACCTCCGGCCGGATCTTACCGGTGCCCGAGACAAATCGTGTGATATCCCGGATGGTCGCCCGCTCGGTCGTGATTGCGATCGGATCGGGGCCACGCTGCACTAGATACACTCCCGCGCCAACAATCGTTGCAAGAACGCAGAATAACGCCCATGGCCTCCACTTCAGGCGTTTTCTCTTCGCGGTTTTGAGAGGCGCAGCCTGCTGATGCATACAGATAGACTTGCCGTTGCAAGCCAACTATAGCGGTCATTTGTGACAAACGCGAGCCGCCGGGAAGGGCGAGGCTCCGGGTAGGGCGAGGCTCCGGGTAGGGCGAGGCTCCGCCCGAGCCGCGGGAGCTTGGCATGGCCGAAGGACTCGGATCGTTCTGCGACTATTTTGTTCGTTGACCGGATTGTGATCAATCGGCGGCATGTCTTGGAAATTGCGGGACGGGCTTAAATCCCCGGCTCGGGCGGAGCCTCGCCCTACCGGCTACCAAAAGCCTTCCTCGCCAAAGGCTTGCAGAGTCTTCACGGAACGGGTAGTGAAAACGAAGTCTTTACCATGACTTTTGGCTTTTTAGGCTTCGGCAAAATGGCGTCTGCTTTGGTCCAAGGGATGTTACAGGCAGACGCCTGCAAACCCGAACATATACTGGTTGTAAACAGACACCCGGAGACAATCGAAAAAGAGGTCCAGGAATATGGGCTCCAGCTCGCTCTCTCACCCAAAGCGCTTGTACAGCAGGCTGACACGATCGTGCTCGGCACAAAGCCGGCCGATTCCGTTCAACTCCTTCGCGATGTGCGACAATTTTTGGACGGGAAACTGTTAATTTCAGTTGCGGCTGGAATCACCCTACAGGAACTGCAGGACGCGGCCGGCCATCGCACCCGAGTCATTCGAGCGATGCCAAACACTCCTTCCCTGGTAAAGAAAGGAGCGACTGCCTATGCTTTGGGCGACCATGCAACAGCGGGCGATGCTGAAATAGCGGACCGGATGTTTGCCGCCGTTGGGCTGGTCTTTCGAGTCCGCGAAAATGCCTTGGATGCAGTCACCGGTCTCAGCGGCAGTGGTCCGGCTTACGTCTTTACGTTTATTGAAGCGCTCGCGGACGGAGGCGTGATGATGGGCTTGCCCAGAGAAATAGCAGCCGAGCTGGCCATTCAAACTGTGCTGGGCTCAGCGCAGATGATCCGGGAAACGAAGCTCCACCCGGCAGAACTCAGAGAAATGGTCGCCAGCCCCGGGGGCACCACCATGGCAGGAATCGAGATTCTCGAATCTCGCGGTCTGCGCTACACCATAATGTCCGCGGTTCGAGCAGCTTCTGAACGTGCACGGGAACTGGGGAGAGAAAGATGAGGCCCATACCTTGTCGTTTTTGGTTGGGTTTAGGCCTTGCTGTTTTTCTGGTGACGCTTTGGTACTCTCTCTGCGCTGCGGCGGGAATTCTTCTGCCGGCTGCCGATGCCCCTGAAGCGATTCTTCCGCAGCTTTCGGACGAGGCCAGGAGCGCCGCCGAGAAAGGGCTTGCCGACTTTAAAAATCAGAACTTTAAAGATGCGAAAGCGGAATTTCAAAAACTGACCGAGCTAGCGCCCAGCCATCCGATGGGATGGGCGAACCTCGGCTCCGCAGAGTTTCGGCTCGGGGAGATTTCCCAGGCTGAGGAGCATCTGAGGAAGGCCGTTCGCCTTGACCCCACCGCGCAGCAGGCTTGGCTTACGCTTGGTATCATTGAGTGCCAGAAGGATGAATTGGATGCCGGGCTGGCAGCGCTCAGCCAGGCGGTTTATCTCGATCCGCGCGATCCTAAAGCGCACCTTTACTTGGCCATTTTGATTCGTAAACGCGGCTGGTTAGCAGCTGCGGAGGACGAAATGCGGAAAGCCATTGATCTGGACGAGGACTATGCGGAAGCCCACTTTAACCTGGCCGTCCTCTACCTCGAACGTCAACCGCCGGCCGTCGAACTGGCCCGGCGTCACTACTACCGCGCCTTAAGACTCGGCGCCGAACGCGATGCCGAACTCGATCGCCTCCTGAAAAAGCCGGACGCGGAGTAGGGTTTGATGATTCACTACAATCAGGTCCTGACCCGGCTCCGGCAACAATCACTCTTCCGCGAGCTCAGGAACATTGATGAGATTCAGGGACCTGTCGTCAAAGTAGGCGATCACTACGTCGTGAATTTTGCCTCAAATGACTATCTGGGCCTCTCGCAACACCCTTTAGTCAAGGCTGCGGCCAAGACCGCAATCGATCGGTACGGCGTCGGGTCAGGCGCTTCCCGCCTGGTGAGCGGATCGCTATCTCCCCATACAAAATTCGAAGAGGATATCGCCGCATTCAAGGGCACCCAGAGCGCTCTTTTGTTTAGCACCGGATACGCAGCAGCGGTTGGCACAATCTGCAGTCTAGTCGATCGGGGCGACGTCATCATCCTGGATAAACTCGCCCATGCATGCCTGATCGATGGGGCGAAACTTTCGGGAGCTTTCCTGAGGGTCTTCCCGCACAACAATGTAGCCAAACTGAAACATCATCTTGAGTGGGCCGAGAGAACCCATCCTCAAGGCAGAATATTGGTGGTTACCGAATCTGTT
This sequence comes from Verrucomicrobiota bacterium, assembly GCA_019233825.1. Taxonomy (GTDB): domain Bacteria; phylum Verrucomicrobiota; class Verrucomicrobiia; order Chthoniobacterales; family JAFAMB01; genus JAFAMB01. The sequence goes on from JAFAMB010000091.1 coordinate 9,419, forward strand.
TTCAGTATGGATGGCGACCTCGGAGATCTTGCCGCAATTGTTGAATTGAAGAATCAATTTCGGGCGCTGCTCTTTGTCGATGAAGCGCACGCCACCGGGGTTATCGGCCCGCAGGGCTCGGGTCTGGTCAACGCGCTCGGTCTTAAGCCACAGATAGAGGTCCAGATGGGAACTTTGAGCAAAGCATTCGGAGTGAGTGGCGGATTTATCTGCAGTTCGCGGACGTTCATCGAGCTATTGGTCAATAAGGCCCGGAGCTTCATTTATTCCACCGCTTTGCCATCGGCATGCGCCGCAGCGGCATCCGCCGCCCTCCAAATTCTGCGCAGCCGAGAGGGAGATGTCCTGCGCTCGCAGCTCTGGAACAACGTTTTTCTCTTGGGTAAAAGCCTTGCCACCACGCCTCGGAAAAACCCGGAGCCAACCAGTCCCATCTTTCCGATAGTGATTGGTGACGAGGCAAAAACCCTGCGCTTAGCGGAAAGCCTTCTTGAACACGGTTTCCTCGTCCCGGCCATCCGTTACCCGACCGTCGCGCGAGGCGCCGCTCGAATTCGGATCGCGATGTCCTCCTTACATACGCCGGAGCAAATCGACGCGCTTTCCGGAGCTATCATGGCGTCTCGGTCAGAATAAATGGTCATATTGAAAGGTAATTCTGGAAAAGGCGTGAAGTTCCCGGCACTTTGCACTTAAATCATGAGCGCTCATGATAAAAGCTATAATTTATTTCGTGGAGGTTTTAAAAACTCGGACAAAGTTGCTTTGAAGGCGATCCCATCCCGATGCTGACCTTAACCCTTCCACGGTTACTAACGCTCCTGTTACTTCTGTTCGGTGCGAGCAGCATGTTTGCAGATATTTGCGAAGACTACGCCAGGGCGATCGATACCCACATCGCCATGCTGCGAGTGGTCGAGAAAAGAGCAAATGCCGTGGCAGATTCAAAGCAGGCCGTGGAGGTCATCAATCAGTATGTGGATGAAATGATCAGCTGGCGTCGCCAAATGGCTCCGCTCGATCGCGCCGTGTTCGAAATGGACCAGGGAAACGTCGAAAATGCGCCCCCTTTGTGCCAGAAGGCGATCGAGCGGTTCAATTTTTTCGCCAAAGAAGATCTGGATCTCGCAGAAAAGCTCGGTGACCTGTTGGTGAAATACATCAGCGACCCAGCCGTCGTATCTGCTTGGCGGCGCATGCAGGATTTGCCGCACCGGTAGGGGGTATCGGCGTATCGGCGTGGCTGCAAATGGGCGGGAACGATTTAATTTGATGTTCGTTACAATGCTTCTTGTACTTGCAGTCGAGGCCCGCTCCCGTTGAGGATGCGGCGGAGCATATGCCGAAAAAGTGGATTCAAGAGCCCAAATGAGTGAACAGAATGGCAAATCGCCGGCACGCCGACAGGCTGACACGCCAAATCGCCGATACGCCGATACGCCGAAACGCCGAAACGTTCTTCCCTTACGCCGATACGCCGATACGCCGACACCCTCTTCCCCGAGGAAACACGATTACGACGAAAGTAAGATCAAAACACTCTCCTCTCTGGAACACATCCGGACACGCACGGGCATGTACATCGGTCGTTTGGGTGACGGCGCCCACTATGATGACGGCATCTACGTCTTGCTCAAGGAGGTCGTCGACAATGGCATCGACGAGTTTATCATGGGGTATGGCCGCCAGATCGATGTCTCCATTAATGGCGATATCATCCGCGTACGAGACTACGGACGCGGCATCCCACTCGGCAAGGTGATCGACTGCGTTTCGCGCATCAATACAGGCGCTAAGTACAATAACGAAGTCTTCCAATTCAGCGTCGGGTTGAACGGCGTCGGCACGAAAGCCGTTAACGCGCTCTCTTCACGTTTTGTGGTCACAAGTCATCGCGATGGTCAGTTCTTCCGCGCCGACTTCGAACGAGGCAAACTCAAGTCACAGCAGAAAGGACAGCAAGCGGAGATCGACGGGACCGAAATTGTCTTCGAACCGGATCGTAAGATTTTCAAAGATTTCCGCTTCCGCGAGGAACACCTCATCCGCAGACTCCGGCTCTATACATTTCTGAACGCCGGCTTGAAAATCGCCTACAATGATACCGTCTACTCCTCCGAAAACGGGCTCAAAGACCTGCTGAATGAGGATGTCGCAGAGGACGCGGTCTACCCGGTGGTGCATCACCGCGAAAAGATGCTCGAGCTCGCGTTTACCCACACAAACCGGCTTTCTGAGGACCACTACTCGTTCGTTAACGGTCAATATACGTCAGACGGCGGAACGCATTTGAGCGCCTTCCGTGAAGGAATGCTTAAGGCCATAAATGAGTTTTCCAAATCCAAATTTGATGGTGATGACGTCCGCGAGGGTTTGGTCGGAGCCATCGCGATCCGCCTTCAGGATCCGGTGTTTGAGTCACAAACCAAAAACAAGCTCGGTAACACGGAGATCCGCACAGAACTTGTTAATAGAGTCCGTGAGGCGGTCATCGGCCTCCTGCATCGCAATCCGGAGACATCTGAACAGCTTCTGCTCAAGGTTCAGGAGACCCAGCGGCTCCGCAAAGAACTTCAGGACGTTCGTAAACTCGCCAGAGAACGAACCGCTGCGATCTCCCTCCGGATACCGCAACTAAAAGATTGCAAGATCCATTTGAACCTCGAAAAACGCGCCGGGGACGAGTCGATGATATTCATTACCGAAGGCCAATCGGCGGCGGGTTCGATCACCAGTTGCCGCGACCCAAACACTCAGGCCGTATTCACGCTGAAAGGTAAGCCGCTGAATGTTTGGGATTTGAATCGAACCATTGTTTATAAGAACGATGAGATCTTCAACCTCATGCGCACGTTGAATGTTGAAGAAACGGCGCAGGGACTTCGCTACGGGAAAGTCATCCTGGCCACAGACGCAGATGTCGATGGACTGCACATTCGAAACCTCCTGATTACCTGCTTTCTCCGCTTTTTTCCAGATATTATAACCCACGGCTACGTTTATATTTTAGAGACTCCGCTTTTCCGTGTGCGGGACAGAAAAACGACGATCTACTGCTATTCGGAGACAGAACGTGATGATGCCATGAAAAAACTGCGCAGCGGCGAGGTCACCCGGTTTAAAGGACTCGGGGAAATTTCGCCTGGGGAATTCAAGGCTTTCATCGGCCCGGACATGCGACTCACCCAGGTCAATGTCGACGATGCTCACGCGATCCAACCGCTCCTGCAGTTTTACATGGGTAAAAACACACCGCAACGTCGCGAATACATCATGGGACATTTAGTGGCTAGTGCTTAGCATCCGAGGCATCGGTTCCATGGAGGGGCGCTGCTTGAGCCTGCATCGTTCAAAAATCTCTAAGGATTTGTGAGCGATGCAGGCTAGCCACTCGCCTATGCCAGACTCCGTCTTACTGCATCTACCCGAGGATCCGTTGAAGGACCTCGTGAACGAAAACTTCATTCAGTACGCGTCCTACGTCATCAGGGACCGGGCGATTCCTCAGCTTGAAGATGGACTAAAGCCTGTCCAACGGCGGATCTTGCACGCATTGTACGAGAAGGATGATGGCCGGTTCAACAAAGTCGCTAACATCGTCGGGCACGCCATGCAATACCACCCGCATGGTGACGCATCAATTGAAGAAGCTTTGGTGAACTTGACCAGCAAAACCTATCTCGTCGAAGGTCAGGGAAATTTCGGCAACATTTATACCGGCGATCCTCCCGCCGCCTCCCGGTATATCGAGTGTCGCCTCACGGAATTGGCCCGGAACGAGATCTTCAATCCAAAGCTAACCACTTACACGCCAACTTACGACGGCAGGAATCGCGAACCGGTCACGCTTCCGAGCAAGCTTCCGTTGCTGTTAATGTTAGGTTCAGAGGGGATTGCGGTCGGCTTGTCGACTCGCGTGCTGCCTCATAATTTTATTGAATTGCTCAAAGCCCAGGTGGCCATCCTGCAGGATAGACGGTTCAAGCTGCTCCCGGATTTTCCTCAGGGAGGCCTGATGGACGCCAGCGACTACCATAAGGGCAATGGCAAAGTGAAGCTGCGCGCCCGGATCGAAAAACGGGAAAGCAACAAACTTGTCATCCGGGAGATCCCCTGCAGCACTACGACGGAATCTGTCATCGCCTCGATCGAAGAAGCGGCTCGCAAGCGCAAACTCAAGCTACGCTCCATAAACGATTTCACCGCTGCACAGGTGGAAATCGTGCTGACGCTTTCTCCCGGCGAGGACGTAGAGAAGGCCATCGCCGCACTCTATCATTTCACCCAATGCGAAGTGACCATTCACTCTAACATTGTCGTGATCAAGGGGGAGCGTCCGGTGCAGATGGACGTCGATGAAGTTATCCGGTTTAACACTGAACGGTTGGTCTCACTGCTCAAACGGGAACTTGAAATTCGGCGAACCGAACTCCAGGACGACTTGCATTGGAAGTCGTTGATCCAACTTTTCATCGAGCAACGCATCTACCAGCGAATCGAAGAGTGTGAAACGTATGAGGGAGTTCAACAGGCGGTGCTGAAAGGGCTTCAGCCATTCAGAAATCGGCTGACGCGCGAAATTACCGGAGAGGATGTGGAAATGCTCTTAGGCCTTCAAATCAAGCGTATTTCCAGGTTCGATCTTAACAAGAATGAGGAAGATAAACAAAAAATTATTCAGGAGCTTAAAGAGGTCGAACAGCATCTCAAAAAGCTGACCGACTTTGCCATTGATTATCTTCAGCGCTTGCTCAAGAAGTATAGCAAGCAGTACCAAAGAAAGACTCAGTTAACAACCGCGAAAGAAATCGACGTGCGCGAACTGACCGCGAACGAACTGGCGCTTGCCTATGACCGGGAGAGAGGCTTCCTCGGACACCAGGTAAAGGCTGAGGCCGCTTTCCGATGTTCTCCTCTCGATCGGTTACTTCTAGTGTGGGACAATGGGCGTTATCAGATGGTCCCGCCTCCGGACAAATTGTTTGTCGACAAGAACCTCACGTATTTCGCTATCTTTGATCGAGAAAAGATATTCACACTCGTTTACAGCACCCAAAATGCGACTTTTCTTAAGCGTTTTGCATTTGGCGGTGCCATCATGAACCGCGATTACAATTGCGCACAGGAGAACGCCAGGATCAGGTACCTGACCGATCGCCCAGTCACCGAAGTTCACCTGAAATATCGGCACGTCAAAGGCGCTCGAATTGACGAACAAACATTTAACGCAAGCGATTTCGCAGTCCGCGGTCCGAAGACACGGGGAAATCTGCTAACTAAACGAACCGTCACAAGCGTGACCGCCCGGTAGGAATGCGCTCACGGATACATCTTAGCGACCTCGACGGCAATGGACGCCAGCTTGTCCGCGAGACCGGGGCGCAGCTTTGTTTGCTTATGGTTCACCAAAAGAAAGGCGTGGCTGGCCTGTGCGACAGTCAAGCCCTCATCCCCCACGTCAAAGGTCGCTAAATGGGCATTTGGGAGATTATATTCGTGCACCTTATTTTTCAGACGCTCGAACAGTAGATTGTAGTTCCGATCAGGGACCTTCAAATGAGCATGGATGCGTTCGGGTAACTGTGAAGCCAACACCGACCCGTGATTCTTGACGATGAGGCAGCCCTCCAAGCCCGGCAGCTGAGCAACCAGTTCCGCCACTTTCTTAGCGTCGAGTTCTTCATCGGTGTGAAACTCGCTCTCCAAAGGGTAAGAATTCCACGACGGGGAGACCTCATGAAGTTCGGAGCCGAACAATAGCGGCAGACCTTCCTCTCTTCGCGCTTGTTCCGCCTTTTCGTTTGCTTCAGTCACTTCCCGGAGGCGGGACTCCAGTGCGACGACCTCAGCGAGCAGTTGTCCTTGCTTGTTGACTGCTTCAGCAACGACCCGCTCTAAGTCGGCCTTCTGAGCCAGTAGGTCGTTCACGTTCTTTTGTTCCTCTGCGACCGATTGTTGCAGCCGTTGCCGTTCTGCGGCAGTTAACGTGACCTCATTCTGTAAGTTGGCCAGCTCGGTTGCCAGCCGCTCTTTGTCGGAACCATGCTGCGCTATACTCCGGCGCAGGCTATCAACCTCGGAACTCAACTCTCTATGTTGGACCCGGAGACCTTCGATTTCATCGCGAAGCTCGGCATGGCTACTTCCCAGCCGTGAGAGTTCTGCCGTTTGATATTCCTTGCGCGCCACGAGATCAGAGACATGCTGCTCCAGGATCGTCATCTGCTGGATCACAGCTTCACGCGTCTCGATCCGTGCATCAATTTCTGTCCGCAAAGGCGTGAGCGCATCTTCCAGAGCCATCTTTTCATCTCTAATCCGGCCCAAATTTGCCATCACCTCCCTGTGCTCTGCCAGCGTGGCCTCCGCCTCCTCTTGCAGTCCACTCAGTCGTTGCTGAGTGCCCGCTAACAACTGCCGCGCCTGCGCTGCGTCATTCTTCAGGTCGGACGCGATCTCCAGTTGCTGCCGGTGTTCATCTCGAAGAATTGCCAGCTCCCGACGAACGCGATCGATTTCCTCGTTGATGCGGCTTTGCTCATTGATCCGGCTCGCAACTTCCTCTTCCGCGCGGCGAACCTGGTGCCTGATCATCTCGAATTCGTGTTTCGCCTCTTGGGTGTCGATCTGGATCTGCGCGAGCCTCCGGCTCAATTGCTCATGTTCTACCTTGTTTCGCATCAATGCAGCCAGGCCGCCCAGCAACTCTTCCTCGGTCTTTGCCAGAACTGACCTCGTCAGAGAGGGATCCATCCGCAGCCAATGGGCATCCTGCGGTTCAATTTGGGCCGGCTGCACGTGGCTGATGTTCAGTTTATTCGGCTTCTCAGCCGGCGCTGCTTCGGTGGTCTCATGATCATATGGATCCGTCATCTCGCTTCCGCTAAGTTCCATAAGTCTATTTAAGTGAGTTATCTTGTTTAGAATCCCGCAAATGCCAAGCCAAAGACAACGATTGCTGCGACTACGCAGTAGTAACCGAAAAGCTTCCAGCGGCCAGTTTCCAACCACCGTGACAACAGCCAGAGAGCCAGTAACCCTGCTACAAAACTGCTGATCATTCCAAGTAAACCGGGCACCGCAAGTTGAAATAGATGCGAAGGCTGAGTGACCTCAGAGTGCGCCTTGAACAGGCGTAGCAACTCTCTCAAGATCACCGGTGGCGTCAACACCACCGCCAACGCGAAACTGAATTCCTCCATGCGCCGCTTACCAACTCCCAGCAGTAACCCTGTCGAAATCGTCGCACCCGAACGGGAGAATCCGCGAAATGGTAAACACAAGCCTTGAACCGCGCCAATCCAACACGCGCGCGCGGCGTTTACATCTTCGCCGCGTCGGTTCTTTTCTTCCCGTAGGCCGGAATAAATTATCAGCAGTCCGGCGGCCAAGAGCGCGCCGCCGATCAGCGGCAGGTTCGAGAAAAGGAGTTCCACCTCCGACTTTTCGGCGCTCTTCAAAAAGACTTTCTCGATCAACCATTGGAGCGCCAGACCGATGACGCCCGTAATAATCGTCGCTATCACCACGTTGGCTGCCACGCTCCGAAAACCCGCCATGCTGGAGAAATAATGTTCGCGCCAGGCATTCCAAAAGTAGACGATCACGGCAAACATCGTTCCGGTGTGGAGCATCACCAACAGGAAAGTCATCTCCGGACTCGAAGGATCAAGGCGCATAAGTTTTTCAGCCACGATTACGTGGGCCGAGCTGGACACCGGCAGAAGCTCGGCCGCACCTTGAACAAGTCCAAGAAGCAGGATTTGTAAAAGATTCACGTTTTATTGATTCCCGCCAGATTGTTGAGAATAAATCTGCTTGCGAGAGTGCCGCACGCACCCAACGCCCGTCTGATGCTCCGGGTCACAATGTTCGCTACCCGACTCAGTTTTTTCCATCACCGGCGTAGCTTTAGATATGACCGTCGAAAACGCAAGAAGAAGGCCATCGATCTGCGATCCATGGCTTGACATGGGGGGAATCTGATCCGCAGGGTGCAAAAATTTTTGGAGAAAGCGCAAGATGGGTACAAGACAAAGAGTGTGATTTTGGTTTGGGAGGCGATACACGAGCAAATCAATTGTAGAATGATGTGGCAGCCACCGAGAGGCTTTCGAACGGAATTTCGAAGGTATACATGCAGAGCGTCCTGAAGGTGGTCCTGGAGAGGATGACCGAGGGCGTCGACAGAGCTACACGGACCGACGTCACCACTCGACAATTATGACTAATGATGGCTTAACCCCG
>JAFAMB010000031.1 GCA_019233825.1 Verrucomicrobiota bacterium
CACTTCTTTTGGCTCCAGGCCTCGCGGCCTGTTGCTTGCACTTCGGCTACGGTTACCTCCACCAGTTCCGATGACCTCCTTTCATGTCATTAGTTCAGACCCATGCCGGGCACACGAGGGGCGTTGCTGGACCCAGGCGGGGGACACCCAGGCGGGGGAGGACACCCAGGCGGGGGACGGAGGACACCCAGGCGGGGGACAGGTCAAGATCTCCGGAAAGGGGAAAGGGGACAGGTCACATAAGTCTGGACGGTCACACAAGTCTGGCCGCGGAAATCAGTGACTGGAAAAAGGGGACGACTGGAAAAAGGGTACAGGCCATCCTCAGCCCGCGGAAACCAGAGAGTTTGTTGAAACAGTGGGTAAAGCCGAACTCTTAAGCGGTGGCTGCTCCAGCGCCGGCCGCCACGACGCCGCATAGCCAAACACCAGCTACCAGCTGTACTCCCCTATGCGCCCGTGGCGATCGAGGAACTGACCATTTAAGTCCGGGCCAATTCCATCGATTGCCTTAGCCAGGGAAAGAGCCGACTCCTCTGGAGAAAGCTGTGCCTCTTCACCTCCCATATCTGTCCGTACCCACCCTGGTGAGATTGCCACCGTTGTGACCCCGTGCGCGGCAAACTCGTGAGCGACGGCGCGAGTCAACATGTTCAGCGCGGCCTTGGAAATTGAATAGGCGTAGTAGCTGTAATCGTCTTTGGCCGAAATTGAGCCGAGGCCGGATGATACATTCAGTATCCGCGGCCGTTCGCTCCGGGCTATCATTGGATAAAAGGCCCGAATAACCCGAACGGCGCCAAGCACGTTTGTCTCGTACGCTAGCCGAAGCAGTCCCAGATCAATCTTCAGGATCGACTCATCACCGCCTTCCGGCATAATCCCTGCATTATTGAATATTACATCCAGCTTCCCGTGCCTTTTCTGGGTCACTGCCGCAGCTTCGACCAGTTCCTCCTCACGACTCACGTCGCACTTGATCAAATCCAGCCCTTCGGGATGCAAAACCGCAAGCTGCTTTAGCTCACTCGACTCCTCCGGTCTTCTGCAAATTGCAACGACCGTCTTTCCGTTTGTCAGCAAGACTCTGGTGAGTGCAAATCCGATCCCACGGTTCGCTCCGGTTACAACGATAATTTCCATATAACACTTTCTTCTCCAAAATCGCGCTCGCGCCAACCTCCGTTTAAGCGCTGGAAGGAACAAGAGGACCGTTGCAAAACAACGCCCCTTGAATTTGGCCCCACTGTTCGATTAGCTACCACAACCCTTGGAAACACAGATCTCTATTCTTGCCGGTCTTCCACCACGCTCGGAGATACTTCCCGCTACAAATGTCATCGTAGGCCGAGCGGCTGAGGTCGATTTGATCTTGAGCCATCCCGAAGTCTCACGACGACATTGCCGAATCCTGTGGGATCGGGAGAGCTGGTTCGTCGAAGATCTTGGCAGCCAGCGAGGCACCGTCGTCAACGGAAGCCGCATCTCAGGTCGGACGGCACTCAAGCCCGGCGACCAGATCCAGGTAGGTCCTGTCCTTTTGGCCTTCGGCGTCGGCCCGGAAGAATCGTCGACGACTGCGGAGTTGGTAAACCCCATAGGTTCGGTCTTGTACAGGGGAAGGCCGGCGGAGAGCATTGCGCTCGGTTCCGATATCATCTTTGGGCGGGCCGGCGAAGTCGATGTGCTTCTGAGCGATCCGGTCGTGTCGCGCCGCCACGCCATGATCGAGTCCGGGCCGAGAGGCTATCGCTTACTCGACCTGCATAGTAAATCCGGATCGTTCGTGAACGGCAGACGGTTCGACGAACACGATCTCGTAATCGGTGACCAGATCCAGTTGGGACCTTTTTTCTTTGTCTACGACGGCAAACAGCTCATCCGTATACGCCGCCTTTCCGTTGGCCGACTCGTTGCCATCGGTCTAACCAAACAAGGAGACATCGGACCAATCTTAAATCGGGTTGGCTTCGTGGCTGAACCGGGCCAGTTCATTGGCATTCTTGGACCGAGCGGTGCCGGAAAAACTACGCTTTTGAATGCGTTAAGCGGACTTCGTCCCGCCGAGAGCGGAAAAGTCTTATTCGACCAAACTGACCTGTACAAAAACCTTGGCCAGCTTCGCTCCTTGTTCGGGTACGTGCCTCAAGACGATATTGTTCACACTGATCTCACCGTCACCGAAGCGCTCACCTTCGCAGCTCGGCTTCGGCTACCCGCTGGAACGCCTCGCATGGAAATTGTGAAGCTCGTGGATCACACCATTGCCAGTCTCGGTTTGTCCGATCGAGTGAACCTTAAGACTGGCCAACTATCCGGTGGCCAGCGAAAGAGGGTGAGTGTCGGGGTGGAGCTGCTCAGTCGTCCACCCCTTTTGTTTTTGGACGAACCAACGTCGGGACTCGATCCCCTCGCCGAATTCAAGCTCATGGAATTGCTACGTCGTCTCGCGGATACCGGTTGTACGGTCGTATGTACCACGCATGTGATGGAAAATGTCTACTTGATGGATCAAATCGCCGTCATCTCAGAAGGACGAGTAGTCTTTCAAGGACCCCCTGATGAGGCGCGTTCAAGATTCGGCGTCGCTCGGCTTTCCGGGCTTTACGACGCTCTGCAGGCGATTGATACGAAGAATCTACCCTCCTTCGAGCCCGCACTCCCCAGCGAGCCCGAACAAGAGCGACCACCCTTGGCAAAGAAAAAGAGGGCGTTTTCGCTACCCATCCTTTTAGCGCGACAGTTCGCTATCTTCCGGGCAGACATCAAAAACCTGATCATTCTTCTTGCCCAGCCGATTGTCATCGGAGCGCTTGTCGCCTGGGTGGCTAGCGACCCCCAACTCGATCAGTTTTTTGCCTATATCGCAACCCTCTGGTTCGGGTGCAGCAATTCAGCGCAAGAGATTGTCCGGGAATTGCCGATTTATCGGCGTGAACGGCTGGTTGGGTTAAGCCGCTGGAGTTACCTCCTAAGCAAATTTCTATGGATGGGAGGACTGACGGCGATCCAGTCGCTTCTCCTTTATGCGACGATCGCCATTGGCCATCTCGGCACGCAGGGCGCCGCTCATTGGCAGGTTATCGGGCTAATTCTCTTGGCTTTTTCCGCTACCGGCATCGGTTTGACCGTCTCCGCTTTTGCTAGAACTCCAATGCAGGCCGTCATGTTGGTGCCCCTCTTATTGATCCCGCAAATACTCTTTTCTGGTTTTACCGTTCCTACCAAGGACATGACCCCGCCAGTCCTGGCGCTCAGCCAAATCATGCCTAGCTTCGCCTCCCAGCGCATCGCCGACGTTAGTTTTTTCGTCGACAGGAAGATCACCGGCGACCTCACGCTCCAGTACTCCACAGCTTATTTCAACTTGAACGACTGGTATCGTTCGCGAACCGGCGAGCGAATTAAAACCGGCACGGTCTACACCGAAATACGCCCTCTCTGGGTCGCCTACCTGTCGCTTATGCTATGGATCGCGGCCGGGTTTATCGGCTCGTATTGGCTGCTCGGGAGGAAGGAACACGAGTAGCGTAGCCCTCCAGCGCCATCTCGCGGCTCATTCCAATTGCATCAGTTCCGGGGCTCCTAGCCCACAATGAGCTCGTTGCTAGTCCCAGCGGGGTGATTTTTGCGGACTGGCTATCAGCCACTGGAAGATGGCGCCGAGGTGGTCCCCCCCTGATCCCGAAACCCATAAACACGCACCACTTGGCTCTTTCCTTTCAGCTGGAACTCGCCAAACTCCACAAAATCGTACCCGGGGGGTAGCACCGTCACGAAGTCCTGCGAAAGGACCAGGTTTTGATTCAGTTCCTTCATCAGGCCCTCGAGGCGAAATGCCGTGTTAACGGTGTCACCAATAATGGTCGCGTCTCTCATTGCCACTTGGCCAATATTACTGCTCGTAACGCGGCCGAAATGGACCGCAATTCCGACCCGAAAAGGTGTTTCCGTGCAGGGCCACACTCGATTAGCTGCGAGCTGGAGAATGGTCAGCGCAACGTCCAGGCAAACCGCGCATTCGGTCCCCAACTGATCCCGTGCCGGCCAATAGGCCAGCAGCGCGTCGCCAATGTACTTATCGATGATTCCTCCAGACGATTGGACCACATTCCCAATGTCACGAAACCAATTGCCGATAATCTGGGCTAGTTCGCGTTCATTCAATTTTTCGGCCATTGAACTGAACCCGCGGATGTCGCAGACCAGAATTGCCACCGACAACACCGCTTGGTGCCCTTCCAAACTGACTGCTGCGAGCGTTGCATCTACATTTCCTCCCGGTTCATCGTCGGGACTTTGATCAAAGACAAGCTCGTAATTGGCAATTCTCACTCGAGCGCCCGGCTCAAGCGTAACCGGCATCACCACCCGCTGATCATTCACAAATGTGCCGTTGCGACTCCCCAAGTCCATGATCTGGTACTGGTAACCGTTGTGACACCGCACAATCGCGTGCTGACGTGAAACGTGACTACCCGGCAATGCGATGGTGTTGTCCGGCGTCCGGCCGATCGTGGCAGTATTGTCGACTTCTCGTTCGAATGGCTCTCCCCCCGGGGTATTGACGCGAAACTTTGCGGGCATTTGTTTTTGAAAACAGTCGCTACGATGACATGCCGTGGGCTCCTTTGCCAGCGGCAATCTGGTCTTAGTCGTCGTGGTCAAAGGCTTCCCGGCCGTTCCCCCATTTCCGGCGTTCCCGGCGTTGCCTCCTCCCCTCCGGCAAAAATCAGTTGACCCGCCAGTCGCTATCCCCTACCGTTGGCGATCATTCCATCAAGAGTGGCGGAGGGACTGGCCCTACGATGTCACGGCAACCGGTTTCGCAAAATACGAAACGACCAGGTGCCAATTCCAGGTCTGAAAAAGATTTCAGACACAGATGGAGAGAGCGTGGATCTTTCAACTCTCGCGACTCTTGGTGGGATTGAAGACTACTATTACCCATCTTGATTTATGGATAAACGCCCGTTCTTTTCGCACCTTCGATGTAGGGAGTGTGGTCGACGCTACCCCAAGGAAGCAGTTCATGTCTGTGAATTCGATTTCGGTCCCCTTGAAGCAGCGTACGACTATGAAGCGGTCGGCGAGACCGTGACCCGCGAAAAAATCCTCACCCGCCCTCGATCGATGTGGCGATATCGCGAACTCCTTCCGATCGAGCATGAACCGACCGTCGGGCTCCAGGTCGGTTTCACCCCGTTAATCCCGGCTCGCCGATTAGCACAACGCCTCGGTGTCAGCGAACTCTACATCAAGAACGATACAGTAAACTATCCTACGCTTTCTTTTAAGGACCGGGTGGTCTCCGTCGCCCTTAGCCGGGCCAAAGAACTCGGAATCGATACCGTCGCCTGCGCGTCCACCGGAAATCTGGCGAACTCGGTGGCAGCCAACGCAGCTTCAGCCGGCCTTCGAAGCTTCGTGCTGATACCAGCGGACCTCGAGCCGAGTAAGATTCTCGGTTCCCTGGTTTTCGGAACGAACGTGATCGGCATTCAAGGTGCCTACGACCAGGTTAACCGCCTTTGCGCCGAAGTCGCCGGAAAATATCGCTGGGGATTTGTAAACGTAAATCTTCGCCCCTACTACGCCGAGGGCTCAAAAACGATGGGGTTTGAGATCATCGAACAACTCGGCTGGCGGCTCCCACGACACACGGTAGTCTGCATGGCTAGCGGCTCCCTGCTGACAAAGATTTACAAGGCGTTTAATGAATTTTCGCAACTTGGACTCGTTGAGCCAGGGCAGTTTAGCATCTATGGAGCTCAAGCCGCCGGCTGCTCCCCAATCACTACGGCCGTTAAGAACAATACCGAGGTCGTGCGGCCGGTTCCCAAACCGCACACGATCGCCAAGTCTTTGTCGATCGGGACTCCCGCTGACGGCTATTACGCTATCCGAACGATGAAAGAAACCGGTGGCACCGCCGAAGACTGCACAGACCCGGAGATTATTGAGGCAATCAAACTCCTGGCCGAAACCGAAGGAATTTTTGCCGAGACAGCCGGAGGCGTCACCGTCGCCTGCGCCACAAAACTGATCGAAAGCGGACGCATACCGCGAAACGAAAGCATAGTCCTCTGCATTACTGGACACGGCTTGAAGACTCAGGAAGCTATCGTTGACCAGGTCGGCAAAGCCAGACTCATCCGGCCGAATCTGAAAGAATTCGAGACCCTCGTAGAGCACGCCCTTCAGACGAGTTAATTCTTATGACAATCCCAGTTCGAATCCCTACCCCGTTAAGGAAACTCACCAACAACCAAGAAGTTGTTGAAGCTCAAGGCTCAACTATTCGTGAGGTTATCAATAGTCTCGAGCGCAATTACCCCGGTCTGAAAGAGCGGATCTGTGACGAACAAGATAATATCCGCCGGTTCGTTAACGTCTTCTTGAATGACGAAGATATCCGCTTCCTCAACGAATCCGAGACCCCGGTGAAATTGGGTGATGAAGTCAGTATCGTACCCGCTATCGCCGGCGGATAAATCCCCCTTCGGCCTAATGTGGGCTCAGCGCGAATGCCGGGTCGACATGTTTGGGTAGCACCACATGAAAGGTTGTGCCTTTGCCGGTCTCGCTATCAAGCCAGATGCGCCCGCCATGGGCCTCGACCGTTGACTTCGCGATGGCCATACCGAGACCGGTTCCGTGTTTCTTACCATAAGTCACGAAAGGCTCGAAAATTCGGCCCTTGATCAATTCAGGAATGCCCGGGCCATTATCCGAAATTGAAATGTCTAACTGCGATCCAACGTCACGCATCTGGATCGTGATCGTTCCTTCCTCCCCAAGTGCCTCCTTTGCATTTTTAATAATATTCGTAAGACAACGCATCAGGCTGGTCTCGTCCAGCGTTAGCGGCCCGGCCTCATCAATCCTGACAACGAGCCGTATTTGGCTACTTCGGATTTGCGTTAGGATCTCCTCCTCCAACAGTGCCAGCAACCGCCCTACGGAAGTCAAACGGGGCCGCAGAGTCACCTTACCCCGGGCGAAACCGAGAAGCTCCTCGCTCATTTCAACCATCCGGATCGCCGAAGAACGAATGATCTCAGCCAACTGCCGGACAGATTCCGATGGCCCGATCTTTTCAAGATACTCGACCGAAGACAAAATCGCCGACATCGGGTTCTTCAGGTCGTGGATTATTGAACTGACCATCGATCCAAGGATTGTCAGCCGCTCGCTTTGCAGGAGCTGCTCAATATACTTCGAATTCGTAAACCGAAGGCGCTCGACCACCACCCTGGTAAACGTTAACGGGAGCGTGTCGGGCGCGTTGTGCATAAGCCGGGTGAAAGTCTTGTGATCGACCTCGCCCACCAGCACGGGTTCCAATGCAATCGCACGCGCCGAACGGGGCCCACGATCGATGACCGCCAGTTCTCCAAAAAAATCGTTCGGCTCAATCGTCGCTAGCGTCTCTTGCAGCCCCTGTCGCCCGGTCTTGGAGATTTGCACCCGGCCGCGTCCCACCAGCATCAGCGTTGAACCGGCCGTGCCTTCGTCAAAGATTACATCACCGGGTTCATATTCTACCTCCTGGATATCAACCGAACGAAACACCTCCGGCGACAGCCCTTCAAAGAGCCGATTGGAAAGAAAGGCCTCGTTCATGACAGGTAATCCTAAAGTCGACGATTCCATTCTGCAGCACCGTATTTTTCTTTTGCCATGCGTACTGCTTTTTCCATCAGCACGTCGGACAGAGTATAAATTTCAACCCGTTCGCCTAGAGCGCTAACCAGCATTGCCCCAAAATATTCCGGTACCTTTAGACGCTGAATACTCCCTTGGAGTAACAAACCTTTTCGATTACGGCGAATCGCAGCTCCGGCGATTTTCTCACCTTGTAGTTTCAAGTCGAACTCAACTGCTTTTTCAAAACATGCGTCCGACCGCACCGAATCAGGAATGAGCGCCATCTCAACTGCACGGCCATTTGTCCGGAGAAGATTTTCAATCACCAAGTGGATAGACCGATAAAGTTCGCCAGTCCCAGGGAGGCCTCTTTCGGCCGGGAAAACCAGCGAATAGGTGAAGTCTTCACCGTGTTCCACCATTCCTCCACCGGTCCAGCGGCGGACAAGATCTCGCCCTGCATATTGCGAAATCACCGCCTTCCAGGGAGTGAAATAGCCAAAGGAAACCGATGGGCGAATCCAGCCGTAACACCTGAAAACAGGACAGTCCGCCGTGCAGAGCAGCACTTCGTCGACCGCCATGTTCTCCGCCGCCGTCTTTGGTTCGTTCTCCTGAATGAAACGCAGCTTCTCGAACTTCATGTCGCTTTCTCCATTGCGAATGGCGGCGCCACCTTGCGGTGCCTGAATCGCCGGCAGCAAAGAATTGTAGTCCACGCAAACGCTCCTATACCGGCAACCGTCCAGTAACCCGATTTGGCTCCGGTCGTCGCTACTTGCTGAGTGACTATGGCTAAGAAAATGGATCTCAAAAGGCGTTCAAGGGCGCTGTAGAACAAGTTCACCCGTCCGATGAGTTCATTGGGGACTGTCTCGAGCGTGAGGGTACTTCGAACAACCCGTGACCCTGCATTTCCCCATCCTTGTAAGGCAAGCGAAACCACCAGCACTCCAACTCCCGGGAACAAGGGATTCGCGGCAACTGCACCGGTAAAGCATCCAACCGTGAGCAGCAAGGTAGGCAGGAGGCCGATTTTGCCTGTCATGCGCGGTGTCGTCAGGCCGGCGAGGACCGCACCAAACGAGTAAAATACTTCCCCAAACCCGTAAACCTCCGGCCCGGCCCCCAGTGTATCCTTCACAAAGATCGGTGTAAGGTAGTTGGTTATCATGAGGCCAAGGAATGGTAAGAAACTTCCAAATATGACAAATGATAGTCTCGGCCGAATTCGGAGGTAGGTGAGGCCTTCAAACATCATTTTCCAGGCAGAACGAATATCTGCGTCCAGTTTCGGATTCCTGCGGTATGGCACCATTGCAATCACTGCAAGACCGGCCGCGAAAGTACAGGTATCAATCAGCAGGATCATCGTCAGCGGTACTCTATTGATCAGGAACGACGCTAGCCCGCCTGCGATCATCGCGCCCGCCTGCCACTGCACTTCGATAGCGCCACTTATTGCGCTGTATTGTTCCCGAGCCAGGACCTCCTGATTGAACGCAAACTGGGCCGGGTAATAGACGCTCGCACCCAAAGATCCCAAACTGATACTCGTGATCAGGTGCCACGCCTCAACTCTGCCCTGCGAAAGAATCATCGCAATGATAAACAAATTCGTGCTCATCCCGAACACAAAGTAGGAGATGAGGACCTTCTTTCGTGAATTTCGATCGATGGCCTTTCCGAGATGTGGCAACAGCAGGAAGATCAGCAATGTGATGACCGCATTCGACAAGCCGTACAAGCCCTCCCCGTTTGCCTTATGTATGAGTAACCAAGGCACGGCAATCCAGGTGATGCCACTTCCAACAACAAGCAGAAAGTTGGCAGTCAGAATTAATCGGGCCTTGGGGTCTTGCCATAAATTCACGCACCCTTCCCAAGCACGGTCACTTGAAGTTTGCAAATGCCCTTAAAAGCGCGGCGGTCCCTTCAGGTTCAGCGCTCCTCCTGTTTCTTCTCCGTTGCTTTCGCCCGCCCCGTCCGTTAGCTTCAAATTTCCTATGGCAAAGGTTGTTCTCGGCAAAGGTCTCGGCGCGTTGATCAGTGCCAACAAACCGGCCCACGCGGTGGAACCGTGGGAACGCGTCGAACGGGTCGCGCTCTCCGACATCGTGCCGAGCCCGTTGCAACCCAGAAAGACTTTTCGATCAGACCAACTTCAAGAACTTGTCGAATCCATCCGCGAACACGGAATCATCCAACCGCTCATCGTCCGAAAGGTTGAGGGCAAATGCGAACTCATCGCCGGAGAGCGACGCTGGAGAGCCGCCAACCAGCTCGGCTTAAAGGAAGCCCCCGTGATCATACGCCAGGCTTCGGATCGGGTCGTGCTCGAGTTGGCGTTAATTGAGAATCTGCAGCGCGAGGACCTCAATCCCATCGAAGAGGCTCATGCCTACAAGCGCCTCGTTGAGGAGTTTTCCCTTCGCCAGGAGGACATTGCACAACGCGTCGGCAAAAGCCGGTCGGTCGTCGCAAACTCGTTGCGCTTGCTCGATCTGCATTCTCAGGTGCAAAGCTACCTCGCGCAAGGACGCCTGACCGTAGGCCACGCGAAGGTTTTGCTCACTTTGCAGAATCCAGAAGAACACCTGATCGTCGCCGAGCTCGCAATTCGGCAAGCTGCTACTGTTCGGATGACCGAAAGACTCGTTGCCTCTCATCTGGCCCGTCAAGGACTCACCAAAAGTGGGAAAACCGGACTGCGACCGAGCCAGGAAGGCTCAGCCGGAATCCATCATGCAGTCGGTCATTTGGAGAACCGCTTGCGCGAAAGGCTAGCGACGCACGTCACCATTCACCATGGGGAGAAAAAGGGAAGGATTGAGATCCAATACTACGGTAACGATGATCTTGAACGCATCCTTTCACTTTTAGGAGTCTCGGCTCGGTGAGAAGTGTCGTAGTCGGCAAACACGGCAACCGTTACGCACATGCTCGTTTGGCATTCGGCATTGTTTGGCTATTCAGCCTGTTTTTCTTCGTCTCCAGTTGCAAGCCTGGCAACGCCCCCAGTTCCGCGGATTCCCAAAACACCCCGATGGATCACCAGCCACGTTCTTCGGTCCCAAGCGAGCTGCCACCGCGCCGCGAAAAAATCTGGACCGATTTTAACGGTGCCCAAGCCTTGGCTGAAGCGAGGGTGCTGGCCAATTTCGGCCCGCGGCCATCTGGCTCTGATGCGAACAAGCAGATCCGCCAACACTTGATCGATCGCTTAACCAAGCTCGGCTGGCAGATAGCTGAGCAGCGATTCACCGCTCGCATGCCAGATGGCAAAGATGCCGAATTTTGTAACCTCGTCGCAAGATTTGCCCGCTTCCCGGCATCCCCCAAAAGAATTCTCATTGGTGCACACTTCGATACGTCAGGAACTCGGGAATTTCGAGACGTCGGCGCCTCAGATGGTGCGGCGAATACGGCTACCTTGCTGGAACTCGCGCAGGTCCTGGCCTTAGATCCGCAGTTGGCTGGGCACGTCGAGCTCCTTTTCCTTGATGGTGAAGCACCCTTTCAAGAGCTCACTCTCAACGACGGCTTGTTCGGAAGCCGCTTCTACTCGCAGATGTTGCGCATCAATCAGCATGCTGGCGATCTCTATGCCGCGATCCTTCTGGGCAACGTTGGGAGCACAAACCTCAATTTTGCGCCAAACAGTGACGCAAAATTGGCCGCGGCGCTGAAGCAAGCCGGGACAGTCCTCGGTATAAAGCTCGAGCCGGCCAACCGGTCGCTTCTTTCGGATCACGTGCCGTTCTCGGAGGCTGGCGTCCCTAGCATCACCCTCCTCGATGCTGAGTCGCCCTTCTTGCACACCGCGGATGATACCATGGAGCGATTGGATGCCGACTCACTTGCGAAAACCGGGATTCTGATCCTGTATTTCGTCGCGACAACGATTACGATGCAATGAGCTCCAGATCAATGACACTCTACGTCAAGCCCGGCTGTCCCTGGTGCCGGTTGGCGGAAGAATACCTGGATGAGCGCGGATACAACTATCAACGATTGGACGTTCGCCAGGACCCTGAGGCATATCATGAACTTAAGCGCGTCTCTGGCCAGCTCTACACACCAACGCTTGTTTTTGAGAATTTGCTCCTGACCGATTTTGAGCCCGATGAGCTTGCAGATTTCCTAAAGCAGCATAACATCCTGCCGTAGGCGACTCAGGTTCAGCATGCTTTCTCCCGTTTTACTAGTGTTAGGAATCGCCGTTCTAGGGCTGGCATTTCGGTCTTTCAACCACCCGGTTCCGCAACGGCTAAGTGTCCTCTGCGTCCTCATAGCCTCATACTTAGTCGGATATTTGCCATCCGGGAACTGGGTTGTCGGCATCGCCGTTGCTTCCCTTTGGATCTTCCTGCCTTGGCTCGAGATTCTCACCAGAATCCGAGGCCTACGCATGCCTGTCGAGCGCGAGCTTGAGCAGAAGAGCCCGCCCGGACGCGATTTGTTCCCGAATTTGGATGATCTCACAGAAGAGATCGAACAGGTAGGCTTCGAACAGATCACTGACCTCGGATGCGACTGGGATGCGCAACGCCAGTTTCTTCGGCTGTTCCACCGGCCTAGCGACCAGACCCAGGCCGCGGTTTGTCTCATTGATCAGGGCAACATCGCCTTTTACTACTTGAGCCTCATGACACGGTCTCTCGATGGACAGGTTTTCACCACATGGAACTATCCGTTCGCCTACGCGTTAAAGTTCTCGCCCAAAACCCACATCCAACGAGTTCGGCCGACCCTATCATTCCGCGCCATGTGTGGCGCACATCGCTCGCTGCTATCAAGGAACGAAGTTACCGTTGATACGATTCTAAAGCTTGACCCCAAACAAATACAGACCCTGTTGCAGCAGGACCTGACCGCTCAGATCAATCATAACGTCCGGGCCGGACTCTTAGAGCCGGTCGACGAACGAATCGTCCGCTACACCTGGCGCGGCATGTTCTACCTTTGGTTCAGGTTTCTGTGGGATTTTGTAAGATTGTGATAAAAATTTGACCCTTGGCGATCGCTTCGCACCACGGATCCTCACCATGCTGAGCTGCCGAAAGAAAGCTTGCTGGACCGGAAGCGCCGACACCCTCAGGAGACCAGTACTTCCTTACCTAGCTGGCTCGAGCGGTAAATCGCGTCGAGCATCTCCATAAGCTGAACGGCTTGACTTGAACTGTTCACAGCAGGTTCTTCTCCATGAATGCAACGCAGGAAATTTTTGTCTTGTTCGGCAAACTCATGTGCTCGCAGGGGGTCGCCTCGCAAGTCCGCTACGGCCAATTCGCCTCCTTTATCCTCAAACAACGCCACTGCCGAGGGGCAGGCGCTTCGATCAATATTGAAGACGTCAGTAACCTTCAGCGATCCCTTAGGCCCGTAAACAGTCGTGGAAAGCAGGGAACGGCCTCTGTTCGGACTCAGGGGAATATCATCCGTCAGATTCGCCGCCCAACGCACTTTAAATAGCAGGGTCGCACCTGTTTCGAACCGGATCATTCCGTAGGCATTGTCCTCGACGTCGAATACCTTGCCCTAGCATGCCAGATTCCACAATCCAGGGACGGACCCGAATGGCACGAATATCATTTCTCCCCAAAAATCGAACGCCCTTTTTTCGCTTGCCCCAACTCAGATCGGAGGTACAGCGCCTATTTAACCGGAACCTGGGCTTTAGAGTGCGACCCACTTCAGGTCGGCGGAGTCGAAGATCATGTCCATATTCTTTCTTGTCTCTCCTGAAAGATCTCTCTCGCCGAATTGGGCACGCATTTCAAAACCTAGCTCGACTAAGGATCGTAAAAGGCAAAGGCCATGACCGTTTCAGTTAGCAAAGCGCTGGGATTGATTCACGTGAAGCTTACGCCCTTTCAGCCTCCAACCCGCTGCGCGGGTGCTTTTCTTAAGCCGTTTCAAGGGGACAGCCGTTTCATTTCAAGGGGGACAGACCCCTCTAAAGCCTGACCCTTCTAAAACCTTCGAACGTTTAACAAGGGGACAGCCTGAATGCGAATGGCAGAAAATCTTCTGCGACTTAAACTTTTAGCCAACGGATGACCGGACAAAATTGCTAATAGCAATCAAGCGGAGGAATATAATGCTCGTCCGCCATCCCGCTAGCTCGAATCACCGCTGGGAGGAAAGTCTGGTTGGTACCTGCGGAAGTCCACCCTGCGCCAATCTGACAGCTCTTGCGTTTAACCCGTTGGCTGAACCCGTGGATGGTGAAATGCCCAAAGTTCGAAAAACTGGAACGTCTCGACCCGGTAAGGACCGCGCGACCGCTTGAATTTAAACCTTTCCTTCAAGCGTTCAAAGTTGTGTTCGATAAAGGCTTTGCTGCCGAGAATAGCTCCAGCGCTGAAGTAGCGAATTCGGCAGAGCAATGACTCCGTCACAGAAAGCTGACCCTCCTCTTCTTCAACGACACGTTGCACCGTCTGCAGATCAAAACCCGCCCGTTTCTCATTCACGGATTGAAGTCCGCTCTGAAACAAGAACTTGCGATAATAGCTCGCGACTTCATTCCATGAGGCAGTATCTGGGAGTCCCATCGCAGTTCGGATTCCGGAGCATCGTGGAGACGACGGCTTGGCCACAGCCTCAGCGTAGCCGCAGTAACGGTAGTCCTTGGGATCAGTACACAGGCCGGCTCGAATTGGGTTCAAATCTACATAAGCCGCGATCGTTGCGAGCGCTTGCCCTCCTTGAACCAACACACTTGTAAAGCGTTCTGCCCAGAGCGGGCCAAAACGACGATGTCGCCTGTTGTACCACTGCGTGAACGCGCCCTTCAGTTCTTTATTAAAGACCGACAGATCAAACATACGCCGTACAAACTGGCTGCGAATCTTTTGCGCCTGCTCAGGAGCTCCGGTCTCAGTCCAGTAATGCAGCTGCCGGGCAATTGTATCGCGTCGCGCCGAGCCGTAAAGCGCCTCGATTCGAGTCAGCAGTTCTGCATCAGACAACTCTACAGGCTCAGGCACTTCACAAAGGATGTGGTAGTGAGTAGACATCAGCGCGAAGGTCAATACCCGAACGCCGCAAAATTGTTCGAGCTTGCACATCAATTGCACAAATTTTTCCCCTTCTTCCGACGCCACTCCCGAGTTCGGAAAGATGACACGGCCTTCTACCGATCTGGAAATGCAATGATAGAAACCTAGACCTTGCGCCTTGATACGAGGGCGTCTCATTTAATGCAATTATAACATACAAAAATATTGATTCAATAATCATTGGAAAAATGGGCCGTTCCTTCATTGCTGGTCATCCTTCGTCCGTTTTACGAACTCGGCCTGTCCCCTTCCATCGTTCTCCCCTTCCATTGTTGATGACCTGGTCTTACAAAATGGCCTGTCCTCTTTTATCCGTGTCCCCTTTTATCCGGTCTCCTCTTACCCGCTGACCTGTCCCCCTTTCATCTTGGCCTTAGGAAATGGCCTGTCCCTCTCACCTGTCCCTCTCACCTGTCGTGTTGGGGTACAGGCCAATTTCGAAATGAGAATTTGACCTGTCCCGTTTGTTCCCCTGTCATCTTTCGTCGGTTTCACGAACTTGGCCGGTTTCACGAACTTGGCCTGTCCCCCCTTTTCACATTACGCGAACTTGGCCTTACGCGAACTTGGCCTGTCCCCTTTCACGCGCATGCCGTCCCCTTACACGCGCATGCCCCCTTTCACGCGCATGAAATTGACCTGCCCCCCTTTCGTCTTTCCGCATTCCCTTTCCCCTTTCCATCTGGGTTGGGTCCATCTGGGTTGGGTCCGTCCCCCTTCCATCTCGATCCCCTTTTATCGCCGCATCTGGTGTCCGGTCCGAAGCTGGCCTGTCCCCTTTTATTGTCCCCTTTTATCGCCCTCGAAATTGGCCTGTCCCCTTTCGGTGTCCCTTTTATCGCCTCGGAGGCCGCCAGGGCTTGAGATGCCATCAGTTGGTTTCCCTGATGCGGGCTATAGACTCCATTTAATTCGCTACGGTGCCGCTGGGACGACTTAAGCCGGAGCTGAGAAGAGTCTTTCAACTAGCCCTGCTATCGCGGAAGACCGTCGGACCCGGCAACGACATACATGCCGGTGGAAGACGTCCCAACGCCGACATCTTACAACTCGATCTCGCAATCCTGGTACACACCCGCACGGATGTTCTTCGGGCTGGCACCTCGGTTGACGAATTTCACGTCCCCGACGATCTCGACGCCGGCTCCAAATTGAACCTTTCCATTGATGGTCAGGCTCCGACAACGAATCAATGAGGGCACGTTGTTTGTTGCAAACAATTCCTCGAACTGATCCACCAGCTTGTAGCTATCATCCAATTCAACGATCGGTGGCACACCATTCCGCTCGGGCCGCAACACCAGCCGGAATTCCGCATCCAACTCATAGGCATCTGAGCGGACTCCTAAGAGGTCAGTCGTCGATTTAACCGGTGAAAAACGGCTGCGCGGCACCTCAATCGCTCCGGCGCCTTCGAAGCATTCAATTGCGGCACCCATTGCGGTCTCGAGCTGAAATACTTTCGGCGTCAACTTGTCACGCGGATCGACCGTCTTCTCGTTGCGAATCAAAGGAAGCGGAAGCAAGCCATTGCCACGATCCAGCTCCGCGCGTAAAGCGCCCAAACGGATCCAGAGATTGTTGGTATTGAAATAACGGTGCCGCTCGATATCTTGAAACGCTGCTAAATCCTCCATCCGACATTGAGCAGATTCGCGTAGCAAAAGACGCTGATCAGAATTTCTACGCGCCAGATGGCCACCCTTCCTATCGGCCGGGGTCCGCGCGGTCACTTCCATAAGGAAGGGCGCACCCGAGTGCGCGAAAAAATGTAATAAACGGTGATCGAGTGTTGCGCCGAGGTTGTCGGAATTTGAGACAAACAGAAACTCTTTCCCTTCGTCCAGAAATTGCTCAAACAATCCAGAGCCCAACAACGAGGGATAGATATCGCCGTGCCCTGGCGGGCTCCATTCCAGGGATGGATTCGGAGGCCAAACAATTGGTGCGAGCGACTTCGCCTCAATCTTTGGCACTTTGTTCTGCATGAGCTCCAATCGCTCCGGATCCCCGAGCTGAGGATAGTTCGAAAGTGCCGCCACGGTATCAGCACTGGTGCTAAAGCTGTTCATGAAGAGGAGTCCAAGTTTTGGAGAAACCGCCTCACGCAGCCGTAAGAACTGCCGTACGATGACATCCAGGAAAGTGAGTTCCCCGCGGACTTTCAGAAGGCTCTTGGCTTTCTCCAGGCCCATACTCGTACCGAGGCCGCCGTTCAGCTTCAATATAACGGTTTGAGCAGCGAGGTTGGCTGTGTCGGATGGAAGCGGCCGGTGCTCGATGGATGGTAGACTTTCAACCGGAACAATTGAATCCTCGGGAATCAAGCCGGCTTCACTCTGTTCAAGCTTCCGATACTGGTACAGAAATGCTTGAATCGCCGGGGCACTTAGCCCCGCCGCTTCCATCTTGGTTGTAATCTGCCGGATCGTGTCTTCCATGACGTCCCAAAATCGGCCGGTTTGATATGGCCCCTCGGACCAAAACATCAGGAGAAGCAAAATTTTACTGGAGAGACATGAAGCAAACGGCGGAAACCACTAAAACAGATTGAGCATCAGTTTGCATAACCGCTGCGTCTCCGTGTGAATCTTGCTTCTCCGTGATCTTCTTTTATTCTCTGCTATCTCCGCTCACGCGGCTCTAGTACCGATAGAACTCAGGTTTATAAGGACCGCCAACAGAGATGCCTAGGTAGTTTGCTTGTTTATCAGTTAATTGGGTCAACTTGACTCCGAGCTTGTCAA
Organism: Verrucomicrobiota bacterium; assembly: GCA_019233825.1. Taxonomy (GTDB): domain Bacteria; phylum Verrucomicrobiota; class Verrucomicrobiia; order Chthoniobacterales; family JAFAMB01; genus JAFAMB01. The sequence goes on from JAFAMB010000031.1 coordinate 17,465, forward strand.
GGTGAAGACGCGCAACCTTTTCGTCGAGCTTCTTGGGCAGGACATAAACCTGGTTCTCGTAGGCCTGACGGTTCGTGAACAACTCGATCTGCGCCATGACCTGGTTTGTGAAGGAAGCGCTCATCACGAAGGAGGGATGACCGGTGGCGCAACCAAGATTCATGAGGCGGCCTTCGGCAAGGATTGTCAGGCGTTTTCCATTTGGCCACTCCACCTGGTCGACCTGCGGTTTAATGCGAATGCGTTTCAGGGCTTTATCTTCAAACACGCTAGCGACATCAATCTCAAGGTCGAAGTGTCCGATATTAGCGACTATCGCCTGGTGTTTCATAGCGTCGAGATGCTCCCGGCGGATGACATCCCTGCATCCGGTCGCGGTGATGAAGATATGCGCTTCTCTGACGACCTCTTCAAGGGTGGAGACCTGGTAACCCTCCATGGCGGCCTGGAGAGCGCAGATCGGGTCTATCTCGGTCACAATTACTCGCGCGCCCTGTCCTCTCAGCGACTGGGCACACCCCTTGCCGACGTCACCATAACCGCAGACGACAGCAATTTTGCCTGCAATCATCACGTCGGTAGCGCGCTTCAAACCGTCTAGCAGCGACTCACGGCATCCGTACAAATTGTCAAACTTCGATTTGGTACATGAATCGTTAACATTGAACGCAGGGCAGCCAAGCTCGCCGCGTTCCACCATCTGGTAAAGCCTGTGAACGCCGGTGGTCGTTTCCTCCGAAAGCCCACGGATTCCCTTCAGCAAGTGCGGATATTTTTGGTGAACAATGGCCGTGAGGTCGCCGCCGTCGTCGAGAATCATGTTCAGCTGCTGACCGTCCGGCCAGAAGATAGTCTGCTCGATACACCAGTCGTATTCTTCGAGCGTCTCCCCCTTCCACGCGAAAACCGGGATACCCTGTGCCGCGAGAGCAGCTGCCGCATGGTCTTGAGTGGAGAAAATATTGCAGCTTGACCAGCGGATAGACGCTCCCAATTCAATCAGCGTTTCTATCAACACGGCGGTCTGAATCGTCATGTGGAGGCACCCGGCGATACGGGCCCCGGCCAGTGGTCTGGAAGTCCCAAACTCTGCGCGAAGTGCCATCAAGCCAGGCATCTCCGTTTCAGCAATTTCAATTTCTTTTCGGCCGAACTCAGCGAGTCCGAGGTCAGCGACCTTGTAATCAGTGACAAGTTTTGGGGCAACTGTACTCATGGAAATCTGCGGCTGCAGTGAATGCTTCAGTAGAGGAGTTGTTTGAGGGCATCGGCCTGGTCAGTGCGTTCCCAGCGGAGCGCGTCCAGATCATCCTGCCGGCCAAAATGCCCATAGTTAGTCGTTTTGCTGTAAATCGGACGGAGCAATTGGAGCTGCTTGACGATTGCGGCGGGTTTGAAGTTGAAAACTTCGCGAACAGCGTGCTCGATTTTGACTTCTTCTACCGTGGCCGTTCCAAAGGTGTCGACGGAAATACTAACCGGATCCGGATGACCGATTGCATAAGCAAATTGGACTTCACATCGGTCAGCCAAACCAGCGGCGACCACATTTTTCGCGACGTATCGACCCATGTACGCGGCTGAACGGTCCACTTTAGAAGGATCTTTTCCTGAGAAAGCACCACCGCCATGACGGCCCATCCCGCCGTAGGTATCGACAATTATCTTCCGTCCGGTCAGCCCGGAGTCTCCCTCCGGGCCCCCGATTACAAAACGCCCTGTTGGATTGATAAGGTACCGCGTCCGAGAGTCGATCCACTCCGACGGGATCACTCTTTTTACGACTCGTTCAATCAAGGTTTCCCGGATTTCTTTATGCTTTACGTCAGCGGCATGCTGAGTGGAGATCACGACCGCGTCCACTCGGACAGGTCGATAGCCCTCGTACTCAATAGAGACCTGGGTCTTAGCATCTGGACGCAGCCAAGGAAGTTCGCCGGATTTGCGTAGACGGGTCAATTCCCGGCCGAGTTGGTGACTCAATTGGATCGGAGCGGGCATCAATTCCGGTGTCTCCCGGACAGCAAAGCCAAACATCAGCCCCTGATCGCCCGCTCCCTGTTCATCCGTCTCCTTTCCATCCGCCGGTTTGGCATCGACGCCCTGGGCGATGTCGCGTGACTGACGGCTCAAGGCCTGAACGATTACGCAGGTGTCAGCGTGAAATTGGGACTCTTCATAGACGTATCCGATTCCACGAATGGCCGAACGGACCTCATCAAGATAATCGAACCGTGCGTTGGTAGTGATTTCTCCGGCAATAACCACCAGATTTCCTTTAGCGAGGGTTTCGCAGGCCACTCGGCTATGTGGGTCCTGGATCAAACAAGCGTCGAGGATTCGATCGGAGATAGTATCGCAGACTTTATCTGGATGACCTTCAGTCACGGATTCGGAGGAAAAGATGTAACGTCGCATCATAAAAGGTGAGGATATAGATCGGCCTCGTCAGGATCAACTAAAGGGCAAAGGCAGGGAATTGCAGTGGAGTATATTGACCAATCATGATATCCTGATATATCGACCATATTTCCATGCCGTCAACGCTGAATTCGCTTCGCACATTATCCGACCCGACTCGCGCCCGACTGATGCATCTGCTCCAAGCCGAAGAACTGTCGGTCGCCGAGATCCAGGAAATCCTCGGAATGGGGCAATCCCGAATTTCGACTCACCTTGCCCAGCTCAAACGCTCCGGCCTGGTTCAGGATCGCCGCGTCGGCAAAAACATTTATTACAGCTGGACGCCTGGCGGACCAATCAAAGAACCCGAGCTTCGAAGTCTAATTCGTCTGGCTGTTGCTGACATGCCGGAAGCGGCTTCAGACCGATCCGGTCTGAAACACGTCCTATCCAAGCGGAGGAACCGCACTCGCGAGTACTTCAACAAGCTTGCGGGCAAATTTGGACGAAGCTACTGCCCGGGCAGATCATGGCAAGCGCTCGCGCACCTGCTCTTAACGCTCGTTCCGCCAATTGACGTCGCAGACCTGGGTGCAGGGGAAGGAGCGCTTTCCCAACTTCTTGCTAAACGGGCTCGCAAGGTTATCGCAGTCGATATTTCTGAGCGAATGGTCGAGGTTGGAACCCAACTGGCAAAAGAGCACGGATTCAGCAACTTGGAGTACCGTCTCGGTGATCTCGAAGATCCGCCGATTGCGGACAGTTCTATTGATCTGGCTGTCTTCAGCCAGGCCCTCCATCACGCGAACAGCCCGAATAAAGCTATCGCGGCGGCCAGGCGAATCTTACGTCCGGGCGGCCGACTCGTCATCCTGGACTTGCTTGCGCACAGTTTCGAGCAGGCAAGAGATTTGTACGCTGATCTTTGGCTCGGGTTCAGCGAGGTCCAACTACTCCATCTTCTGGAGCAAGCCGGATTTCGAGAAAGCGAAGTACAAATAGTTTCGAGGGAACTGAACAGTCCCTACTTTCAGACGGTGCTCGCGACAGGGGTCAGCTAGCGGCCCGGTTCCGCCTGCCACTTCTGCCTGATCCTCCGAATGAAAACGCTTTTCCTGCTCTTCCTCCTGAGCCCAGGCTGGCTGTACGCCGACTGGAAGGTCATTCAGCGTCGCGACTCCGTAACTTCCAAAGGCGAGGCTGCCGCCTCAGAACTCACAGTGGGTGATGGCGCAAGCCGGGCCGAGGTTCAATTGATCTACTTCAGACCTGCCGACATCCGGTTGGAAGCGGTCACGAATTTAGACGGGAAAGTTCAAGGCGTCCAAGATGCCGTCGACAGCCACGGAGGTTTCGCGGGGATAAACGGCGGCTATTTCGAAGCAAATCTCGATCCGCTCGGGCTCTTGATCAGCAACAACAGAGTGATGCATCCTGTCCAAAAGGCGAAACTGCTGTCCGGGATTTTTTTCGTGCGAAGTGGGCAACCTGAACTCACCAGGACGCGGGAATTTGCTGGAATCAAAGGTGTCCAGCAGGCTATCCAATGCGGACCATTCCTGGTTGAGGGCGGACGAGTTGTGCCAGGATTAAATGATCTGCGCGTCGCCCCGAGGACGTTTGTCTTTACTAGCGGAGCATCTCTGTGGGGTTTCGGCATCTGTCGTTCAGCTACGTTGAGGGAAATGGGTGAGATACTTGCCCAGGCGAAAGTGCTGCCGGAACATCCTATCATTCGCGCACTGAATTTTGATGGTGGTTCGTCCACGGCATTCTACGTCAGGCTTGAGGGCCGGGTGATTTTTTCGGAAGGAAGATCCGTCATTAGCAATTACCTCATCGTGCGTCCAAAAAATTAGCCTAAGGATAAGGCCGCCCGCAAAAGTCGGAAGGCATCAGTCCAAATTTTTGATTGATTCCCGGACAACACTCAAACAATGTCCGCAATCGCAGTCTGACATGTTTATGAATTTGAAGTTTGCGGTTTCCCTCGAGTTAATTCTTCTCGTTTTACGTCTCCCGGCGTTGGCACTCGATCCAGAGAAACAGGCTGTCATCGATCGTTACAAACAACCGTTCACCATCTACCTGGAGGCCATCAAGGACCTCGGGTTGGCGCTCGATACCGTTACATCGGATTCGGATTTCATCAGGGCTGCCGACAAATTTTGTGACCAAGCCAACAAGTTCGTCGATGAATTCAATGAGAATAAGGACCAATTCGCCGAATCGGAAGTTGTCAAATCAATGGATAACGACCCAGACTCCAAAAAAGTGATGGGCGACTACATGGAGTCTTTAAAAGAGAAGCTCGAAGACGCCAAACCGATATTCGACCATCTGATTAGCGCTCTCAATAGGCGTCATGACTCACCCGAAATTAATCGTGTTCGTGATCGGGTCGCCGCGACATTCCAGCGGTTACAACTGATTTACATGTGAGCTCAGGGTGAGAAACCTAGGCGAGCGTACCGGTGACAAGCAAGCGGCGCCGGTTTTGTTCTTCGTCGGAGAGCACGGCTTCCGTCTGCAATTCACCAAGCGAGTCAGGGAGCGCGACCCAAGAGCGGCACCCGCCATAGGAAGGACGGAGCGGTAGAACCCATACCGGCGAAATCCGATAGGCCCGCACAAAGGCCAGGTACAAACCCTCTCGTTGGTCGTAATGAAAACGCTCTTCAAGGACAGAGGGCTGCATAACGTGCAAAGAGTCCAGGGGCTGGAGCAGGTTCAAGTCCCGTACCAAGGTGGTGAACTCGACTTCGACCAAAACAGAGATGATCACGGGGTCCTGCTGCGGTCTCACGTCTCGGTCAGGGCTCAGACGCGTTCGCTCGATCTGACCATGGAAGTAAGTGGGGAACAGAAAAAACCGCTGATGTTTAAATTGGAATCCGCCACGGCCTTCTGCAATTCCGCCCTTTCGGAAAATCAAGCTTGTCTCACCGCGCGCGATGGAATCACAGATAATGGCCCATTCTTTGAACCCGGGGACACCCGATTGGCGCTTCTCAATTCCGGTTTTCAGGGTGTTTGAAATCGATCTGTCTGCTGGGTTCTCCATGCCAAACTTTTGTCTAACACAATCCCCGCCGATTGCATCGAAGAACTTTCCCTGAGCCTGGCAATTTTAGTTGGCGCGTTTCGATTCCTCTATAATCTCCACCTGATGCCTTTGAAGATCGACCTCCATTGCCATTCGTTCTTTTCTGGCGACGGAGTCAGCAGCCCGGAACAACTGATCGAGTCAGCGCGCAAGAAAGGTCTGAACGGGTTTGCGATGACCGATCACAATACCTGCGACGCCATCACCTACTTGCTGGACAAAGGCCTTATGCGCGCAGATGGCAGGCCGGTCAACGATTTTCTGGTTGTTCCCGGGGTTGAAGTCACCACCGCGGAAGGACACCTCCTGTGCATTGGAACTGTCCTGCCGAATCTGAAAGGACGACCCGCGCTGGAAGTCTGCCACCTGACTCACGAAGCGGGAGGTCTGGCCGTTCCTCCGCATCCGTATGACCTTTTTCGGGCGGGGATCCGGGAAAACGTCCTGAACACCTTGCCGATAGACGCCATTGAGGTTTTTAACGCAGCCAGCACGCTGAAACGGTACAACCAATCAGCGTTCAACTATGCCAGGGAACGAGGGCTGCCTATGACCGCGGCCAGTGACGCTCATCATTATGCTGCGATCGGCACAGCCTACACCATCCTGAAAACCGATGACTTTTCCGTCCGGGGCATCCTGGATCAGATTCCAAAACAGAACGACCTGAACCAGGAGTACATCTCTGTGAAAGACAACCTGCGGAAGACATGGAACAACTGGTTGCGTCTCCGCAAGAGGAAGTCGGTCAAGGATATGCTCTCCAATGACGAGAAGCCCGAGGGTTCCTGATTCACGGACTGATTCCCAATCAGACCAATCGGACCGCTCGAGTCCTATCCAGCTTGAGCACTTCGCCGGGGATGAAGTTGATCCGCGTCTTCGGATCGGTGACCTTCTCCCCACACCATTGAACACTTCCCTGCTCGACGAGCCGGCGAGCTTCACTCCTCGATCTATTAAGGCCAAAACCTTGTGCGTAAGCTGTGACAACGGCCGAAATGATGTCTTCGCCAAGCTCAACCACACGCACACTCGGCAGCTCTGCTGAATCCAGATCGCGTTTAGCAAACCGCAGATCAAAATCGTCAAGCGCAGCCTGAGCTGCAGATCGATCATGGAATTGTTCCACGATTCTGGAAGCGAGTCGCTTTTTCGCCTCCATTGGATGAACAGGCGGCTGCTGTTCACTCAAAAGAACTTCATAGTAGCGAACCATCAATTCGTCCGAGATGCTCATCAGCTTTCCAAACATGTCCCGCGGCGATTCGCTGATTCCTACGTAGTTGTGGAGGCTTTTGCTCATCTTCTGCACGCCGTCGAGGCCTTCAAGAATCGGCAGCAGACACGCGACTTGTGGCGGTTGACCCTGCTCTTTCTGCAAATCGCGGCCAACCATGATGTTGAAGAGCTGATCGGTTCCTCCCAGCTCCACGTCTGCGTGGACCATCACCGAGTCCCAACCCTGCATGATCGGATATTGAAGCTCGTGTAAGAAAACCGGTAACCCCTCATCCAGCCTGACCTTGAAATCGTCACGCTGGAGCATTTGTTGAAGCGTCACCCGGCTATTCAGCTTGACGACCTCCAGGAAGGTTATTTTTTCAAGCCATTCGCTGTTAAATACTATCTCGGTTCGGCCTGGATCGAGGATCTTGAATGCTTGAGCTTTGCAGGTCTCGGCGTTGACTCTGACCTGGTCGCGGGTGAGCATGGGCCGGGTTGAAGACCGACCGCTCGGATCGCCCACCATCGATGTGAAATCGCCGATAATCAAGACCGCGAGATGGCCCAGATCCTGAAATTGTCTGAGCTTAAAAAGAGGCACGGAATGTCCCAGATGCAGATCCGGCGAGGTGGGATCAACGCCCCATTTAACCCTTAGAGCACGCCCTTCCTCCAGTTTTATCTTCAGTTCGGGCTCAATGATGAACTGGCAGCCGCCACTTTTCAGAAGTTTTATCGTCTTGTCGGGTGATTCCATTTTTAAGCGGGGCCGAACGCTGGCCCATATTTAAGCACGGCGCAAATGGTATGCATCTGCGGATGGGCCGGCTCCGAGCCACCTTGCCACTCGCCATCATCTGAACCGCATTGAATTCGCTTTCCCCCCACGTCGGTTCTGCCCGGTTGACAATTACCGGCCTCTGACTAACCTTTGCGCCTCTCGATGCTCCAGGATTTACTCCCATGAAAAGAACCTATCAACCTTCAAAACGCACCCGGAAGCGCCAGTTCGGCTTCCGCGCCCGGATGAAAACCAAAGGTGGAAGGGCGATTTTGGCTCGGCGGCGTCAACGAGGCCGGAAACGTCTAATTCCCGCGGGCGTAGAGATGCAATACGCACGTCACACTCAGGCTTAGGATATTATGGTCCGCCCCGGGCGGATAAGGTTTAAGTTTCCTCGGTCATCGCGGTTAAGCCGTACGTCTGAGTTCAACTTGGTCAAAGCATCGGGAAAGTCCTGGAATGGAAAGCATCTGGTGCTGGCAACGTTGACGCGGGATACGGACATACCGTCCAGGATTGGAATTCTGGCCACCCGACGTCTGGGCAACGCGGTTATTCGAAACAAGGTCCGGAGAAGGATTCGTGAGATATTCAGGCTGAATCAACACCGGCTTCGAAAAGGCTTTTGGCTGGTCACAATTGCCCGGGTTTCCTCAGCAGCGGCAACTTACCATGAGCTCGAACGAGACTGGTTGCGGCTGGCCGAGCGCGCCTCTATTTTAGCGCCTAGCTCATATGGCTCGCTTCCTGCGGATCTTACTTAGAGTGTATAAGGCTACGCTATCGCCTTTTCTGGCGGCGTTAACGGGTGGCCCAGGAACTGGTTGTCGATTCAGACCAACCTGTTCGGAGTATTTTGTAGAGGCCGTCGAAGTGCACGGCTGGATAACTGGGAGCTGGATGGGCATCAGGCGAATTTTGCGTTGTCACCCCTGGGGTACTTTCGGGTATGACCCGGTTCCGGCCAGGCATCCGAAGGACAATAAAATTTTTTAATTTGATCGAAGAATGGACCGCACAGCTTGGATAGCAATCGTACTGGCCACAATCGGATTGATCGCATCGATCTATTGGCAACAGCGCCAGATGGCTGAGGCGAGAGCAAAATACCTGCAGGACCAGGCGGCCCTGGCCGCACAGACCACACCGGCACCGCAAACCGGTCAGCCGCGAGGCGCGGCAACGCCATCCACCGCCACGACTCAACCACCTGTCGAGGAGCAACCGCACCAAGCGGCGCCTGAGAAAGAAGAGACGCTGAAGAGCGATGTCGCACAACTCCGTTTTTCAAACAACAGAGGAGGTCTTGGAACAGTCGAGTTGCTGAACCACAGAGCAGGGCAAGGTCAGCTCGTCCAACTCAACGCGGGGCGCACACCGGCTATCGGCGCGATCACTCAAAATCCGAATAGCTGGCAAGATGGCGGGTATGAACTCTCGACCGACCCCAGCGCAGGAAAAGCGACACTCAGGCGGACGACTGCTGGCGATCTTGAGATTACCAAAGTCTACACCCTCTCAAAACAAGCGGGCCTCAAAGACGAATACCAGATCAGCCTCGCGATTACCTTCAAAAACAACGGTTCCACTCCGTTCGAAACGCCCGGCTTTTTCGTAAGCACCGGAGCTGCAGAGCCGATCCACCGTAGCGACAGAATCTACGCGACTCAGTTCGATTGGTACCGCGACGGCAAATTCAACTCGATCGCGGTAAATTACTTTGATCCAGGCAAGCTTTTCGGATTAATCCAGACAAGTGGGCCACGGGACGTCTACTCTGCCACTGCAGATAAAATCCTCTGGGCAGCAGTTAGCAACCAGTATTTCGCGACGATTCTCGCTCCCCAGGACACGGACGGCAAGCAGGTCTGGGCCATCCCTGTGAATTTGGCGCCCGAAGATGGCCAGCCGCCGATCAGGGCTATCCAAGGCGCTATCGAGCTCCCAGCCTTCACGTTGCCTTCCGAGGAATCCAAGACCGTCACTTTCAACATTTATGCAGGGCCAAAAGAGTTCGATCGTCTGGCGAAACTCCCGAATGACCAGGCCGACATCATGAATTTCGGTTGGGCGAAATGGGTAAGCGAACTTTTGCTGACTGTGATGAACACGCTGCATGCATGGGTGAAGAGCTATGCGCTGGCGATCATCATCATGACCATCATCATCCGGTCGCTGCTCTGGCCACTGCAAAACGCGGCGACAAAGTCGATGCGGAAGATGGCCAAATTATCGCCGATCATGAATGAGCTCCGCGAGAAGTACAAAGACGACCCTCAGCGGATGAATCAGGAGACCATGAAGCTATACAAAGAGTATGGCGTCAATCCGTTCGGTGGCTGCCTGCCGATGCTCGTCCAGATCCCGATTTTTTTCGGCTTCTATGGCATGCTCGACAAGGCCATCGAGCTTCGCAACAGTTCATTCCTTTGGGTACGCGATCTATCGCAACCAGATACGGTTTTCCATCTCGGCGCCATTCCGATTAATATCCTCCCATTGGTGATGGCAGCGACCCAGCTGTGGCAGATGAGCATCACGCCCAAGACCGGCGACCCTGCGCAGCAACGGATGTTCCTTTTCATGCCGCTGATTTTCCTCTTCATTTGCTACAATTATGCGTCAGGATTGGCGTTATACTGGACAGTCCAAAATCTGTTCTTCGTCGCCCAGATGTACCTCACGAGAAACCAGGCGGATGTCCCGCTTGTCAGGGTCCCGAAGGCTCCTCCAGTTGCCAAGCGTAAGAGTTATCGCTAAATCGTAATTGTTTACCCCCCGGAGAAATGGAAGCCAAGGAGATATTGGATACGATGCTCGGTTACCTCGGCTTTGTGGCAGAAATCCAGGAAGTTGAGACCGAGAACGGTCGTCAGCTCCAAGTGTTTACGGCGGAAAGCGATGTATTGATCGGTCACGACGGCGAGACGCTTGAAGATTTGCAATTTCTTCTCAATCGAATTCTTCAAGCTCAGGATCGGAATGCGCGCCGAGTTCAAGTCGACGTTGGGCATTGGCGGGCGATGCGGGATGACAAGCTGCGACAACGTGTCCGGCAGATTGCCGAGACTGTGCGCATTTCCGGTCGCCCGGTAAAGCTGGAGCCGATGAACTCTTACGATCGCCGAATAGTTCACAACACGTTGAAAGAAGATCCAGACGTGATGAGTTTCAGCCCGAGCGACGACGCGCGGATTAAACGTATCACCATCCAGAGAAGGCGCCGTTAGGTCTTGCGTGGGAGGGACGCGCTCCCGCGCGTCCGGGTAGGGCGAGGCTCCGTCTGAGCCGCGGGAGGAAACCGCACCCCGGCTCGGGCGGAGCCTCGCCCTACCGGCCTTCCGCCCGGACGCGCGGGAGCGTATCCCTACCGAGCCGACGGCCCATTTTCAACGTAAGGACGTCACTATCATATGCGAGACGGTGCGCTAACTCGGCTTTTCGATCGCGGCAATCGTCGCCAGCACCTGTTCGCTGATCTTTTGGTAGGCGTCACGGCTTTTCATGACGAAATCTTCTTTTTTGAATCGGATCGGCTTGCCCACCACAACTGTGATCGGGGATAGCTTGATTCTTCCTCCTTTCGGCCATGCTTCAAAGGACCCGAAGATCCGCATCGGAACGACCGGAGCGAGCGTCTTCGCGATAATCATGCCTATCCCAGGCCGAGCCCGCTGGATTTCGCCCGTCAGGGACCGGGTTCCCTCGGGGAAAATAGCCGTCCGCTGCCCCTGTTTGAGCAAATTGATGATTGTCCGGATGGCCGTAAGATCCGCTCCCGAGAGATCGACCGGTAACGCATTGACTCTGGAAAGCATCGAGCCGAAAAATTTGTTTTTGAAAAGTGTTTTTCGCGCCAAAAAATAAATTTCTGCGCGACAGGTAATCCCAACCAACGGCGGATCGAAGTAGCTCTGGTGGTTTGCAGCCATGATCGCAGGTCCGTCCTCGATGATGTTCTCCTGTCCAAATGCCCGGTACTGGAACGCGATCTTGGCCGCTGTCTTACAAAGTACGTATCCGCACCAGTAGAGAGGCTTCATGAGTCGAGGCGGAGAGCTTCCGGGAGCCTTTTAATTTTCAATCGCCCGATGATTTCGCCCACGACGCCATCAATCGTCAGAGATGAACTATCGATCACATGAGCGTCCTCGGCAATGGTGAGCGGCGACGCGCGCCGCGAGGAATCGGCCCGGTCTCGGAAAAATAGATCATCGCGTTGTCCCTGAGCCGCTCTTCGTTGTGCTCGAACTTCGAGCGAGGCATCGATATAAAACTTATAGGGAGTATCCGGAAACACGATCGACCCTATGTCGCGCCCTTCCATCACCAGGTTATCCAAACTTAGAAATTCGCGCAGGTGAGCCACCAGAAATTCGCGCACCTCAGGAATCGCGGAAATCGCGGATACTGTTCGATTCACCTTTTCATCGCGCAAATGGGTCTCGGGGTTATTTCCATCGATTAAGAAAACTAACTCCTTGTTGCGCAGGCAAAAATTGAAAACCGATTTCCGAACCTGGGCACAAACCGCGGACCAGTCGTCGGACCGAATTTCGTACTCGCCGGCCAACCAGGCTACCGCTCGATAGAGCGCTCCGCTATTCACGTAGGAGAAGCCCAGCCGTCTGGCAAGCTTTCGCGCGACCGTGCTTTTCCCGGAAGCAGCGGGACCATCGATCGCAACTATTGAATACTCGGAGTCGATGTCCGGGCTCAATTCTTCTCTAAAGCTTCGGCGGGGTTTATCACTGGCGTGGGAGGACTCTCATCTGGCGCCAAAAATCTCTCCAACTGCTCATCAAACCCAGGATAAGAAGTGGCAATACATTCGGTGCCCTCTATCACTGTCTCGCTATCCGCGAACATCCCAGCAATTGCGAAGGCCATCGCAATGCGATGATCGCCGTAACTTTTCAACCGCGCTCCCAGGAGAGGGGCGCCGCCGTAAATTTCCAGTCCATCTTCCAATTCCACGACCTCGACTCCCATGGCTGTCAGATTCGCCGCGATAGCCGCAAGGCGATCAGTTTCCTTTACCCGCAATTCTTTCGCGTCGCGGATAACTGTCTTTCCCTGGGCCAGAGCGCCGGCTACCGCGAGAATCGGGATCTCATCGATGACATTCGGCACCTCGGCCCCTTCGATAATGGTTCCGCGAAGCCGTCCACCCTGAATTTGAACCTCACCTCTCGGCTCAACTTGATCGCAATCCTCGATTACCTCTCGAGCCCTGGCTCCCATACGCAACAGTACTGACAGTATCCCGGTGCGAGTCTGGTTCAGACCTACGTCCCGGACCAAAAGATTGGAATCTTCCTGCGCGGCGGCCGCCACCAGCCAAAATGCTGCACTCGAGATGTCGCCGGGAACCGTAAAGTCTCTCGACTCAGGCACTTGGTCCCCATACAACGAAATGGCGAATCCCTGGGCCACCTTCTCGCGTTGCGACCGGACAAGAAAATATGACATCATTCTCTCGGTATGATCGCGCGTTGCGAACGGCTCAACGACGACCGTCTTTCCCGGAGCTTTGAGCGAAGCGAACAAGATAGCGCTTTTTAGCTGAGCACTGGCCACTGGCAGCTCATAGCGAATCGGGCGCAGATGGCCACCCCGAATGACCAGCGGTGCTGTGCCCTTCGGTTCGGTCGCCTGAATTGACGCGCCCATCTGGGTGAGGGGTTCGATGAGTCTCCGCATCGGCCTCGAGGATAGTGAAGCATCACCGGTCAGCTTCGTTTCAAAAGGTTGCGTAGCGGCGAGCCCGGTGAGCAGCCGCATCAATGTTCCCGAATTACCACAATCGATTGGCTGATTGGGAGGTTGAAAGTTTCCCCTTTGCCCATGGACCACCAAAGTGGTTTCAGCCGGTTGATCTATCGCAATCCCAAACGCTCGCATTGCGTTGACAGTGCACTGACAATCCGCACTGGGGAGGAAGCCGTGGATGACACAAGTACCATTGGAAATCGCCGAGAGCAGCACGGCGCGATGCGACATGCTCTTATCACCCGGAACTCGAATCTCTGCCTCGATCCTGGGCGCCCTAAAAACCAGTAATTCGGACATAAACTGTTATGGCGATAACCTATCGCGATTCTCCTTCGCGTCGTCGAGCAAAGCTTGCATTTTTTTCGCGTCTTTCTCGCTCAATAAAGTCACGGCTTCATCCAGGAGCCCTTTGAACGCCAGCAGATGCTGCTTAACGGCACTGGCATTCGACAAGAGGATATCGGCCCACAGCTCAGGGGCACCGGATGCGATTCTGGTCGCATCACGGAAACCGGGACCGCACAGTTCGAGAGCGGCCCGGTTTGTCTCCGTCACGTGTCTGACCAAAAGCGCAGCGAGTAAATGGGGAAGATGACTCATGGCAGCCACCATTTGGTCGTGCGCGGCAACGCTCGCCAGAACGACTCGCGTGCCCAGGTCTTCCCAGAAAAGCTTCACTAGCTGCACGCTGGCCGGGTCACCCGCTAACTCCGGGCATATCAGCGTGACTGCGCCGGCGAATAAATCGTGACGCGCAGCTTCCGCCCCGGATTTCTCCGATCCGGCCATCGGATGCGCAGGGACGTAGTCACAACGGTTTTGCAACGCTTTCGCAAGAGCTTCCGTCACCGGTTGCTTGACACTCGCGACGTCCGAAACCACCTGGCCGGGGCCCACGAGTTCGCCCAAGGTCGCACCGACAGCCGCGAGCGCCGCAATCGGCGTAGCCAGGATGATAAGCCCGCTATGCAAAGCGAGCTCCTCAAGATCGCCCGCGATCTTGGCCCCCCGGAATTTCGTGCGAGTCAGTTTTTGAAAGGCCAGGCGATCATACAGGTAGACGCGATAGCCGGCACGAAGTGCGGCGAGCGCAATTGAGCCGCCGATCAGACCGACACCCACAATCCCAACATCGGGCGCTTTCATACTTGCAAAACAAAACGGGACGCGCTGCATCGCGCGTCCCGCCAAAACTTTCTTTCAGCTCCAAAAATTAAGGTACAAGAAAGATTTTCCCGGTGTACGGATCCTTCACCTCTGCACCGGGCGGATACCCCTCGACGTCGACCTCACCCGCATTCGGTGCGTAAGGACTGATTACGCGGCCGGTTTTGCCGGGGACCTTTGTTGCAACGGGATAATTCTCAGGCTGAGTAGCGGGGGTCGGAGAAGGAGTGGGGAAAGCCTCCGGCGGCGGTGCTTCCTCTGGGGGTTGCTCGGGCCTATGTTTGGGCACCACACTTACGGGGGTGGGACTTGGGCTCGGAACCGCACCATATCCATAGCGATTCCCCGCACCAGCTGTTTTCGGCCCAGTCGTTTGACAGGATACAAACGCCACACAAATAGCGATTGGAGCCAGAAGGATGAGGTAACGAATCATAGCAAAATGATGCATGAGCATTAATTCATTCAAGATCGATTGACAATCGAAATCCCGGCAGGGACAAGCTCCCTTCTTCCGGATGCCTTCCGCAGTCGCAAAGCTTAACAGCTAGCCTGCATCGCTCACAAATCCTCAGAGATTTGTGAGCGATGCAGGCTCAGGCAGCGGAACTCCCCGGCTACAGCGGACGACCTCCTCCGCTCTTCGAGCTACGGCGCGTCCGCAAACGGGAAAAGGTCGCGCCATAGCGAAGCGACGGCGGATTCCACTGCTTTTTGGAAAGAAAGTTTAAAAAACAGTTTGTTTCGAGTCTTCAGTTTAAAAACAGGCTCTTAAACAGACGCCCAGCGTCTGTTTAAGAGCCCGCAATGAGCCCGTCGATTCTCCAGCGCGGGATTTTTGCGGGCTAGCGCCGCCAATCCCAGGACTCGGAGCCCGACGCCGTTATGAGTTTCCCCGAGCCTGACTTCTCAGGAACTGGATCAGCAAACGCAAGCGCTCGCACACTTCATACGCCTCAAGAAGCTTCTGCCGTTGGAATGGTTCGCCAACGAAAGCTGCCGCGACAACATCGGAAAGGATTTCGGGAGAATCAATCTGCCTCAAATGATCCATAAGATTTGGAGGCAGAGGGATTCCGATTTGTTCGATTCGTGTACAAAACTCTTTCACCTTCGCACTTAACGCGTCAGCCTCCACGAGGTTACCGGGTATCGATTTAACAAGCTCTATCTTCGCCACTCGAAATGGTTTTTCCTGCGTCCAACCGACCAGACGGACACGCGCCAATCCTTGAAGCACGAGATTGGAAGTGCCGTTCTCATTCCCGACGCAGGCGCGAATCAGTCCGACGCAGGCGACGGGACAAAGGTCATCAATCCCAACGGCCGCGTCGATTCCCCTTTTCATCAACGCGACGGAAAACATGCGGTCTCCATCCAGGCTATGCGCGAGCATATCGCGATAGCGCGGTTCAAAGATATGCAACGGCAACAATGAATGCGGAAAGAGCACCGCATTCGACAACGCCATCACCGGAACTTCTGTTGGAATCTCAATCACATACAACCGGTTGCTGTCATGCCGACGAGGGATGGGGTCTATGTGGGCGCTTTTCCGCTGCGCCAGATCCCCTGCCTCTGGCAGCGAGAAACTGAGCCACCTGTTGCACGTCCTTATCTCCGCGGCCGGACATGTTAATGATTAGGACCTGGTCACGGAGCATTTTTCGTGCGTGCTTTATTACATAGGCAACGGCGTGCGTTGATTCGAGTGCCGGGATAATGCCTTCCGTCTTCGATAGTTCGAGGAAAGCCTCGAGGACTGCATCGTCCGTAGCATAGTCATACTCCACCCTGCCCAAATCTCGCAGATAGCTGTGCTCGGGACCAACGGCCGCATAATCCAAACCTGCAGATACAGAATGCGTCAATTGAATCTGCCCATCGTCATCGGCGAGGAGCCAAGTTTTGGTACCTTGCAAAACCCCAAGCTTACCGGCCTGAAAACGGGCCGCATGATCGCCGGGGTGAATCCCACGGCCGCCCGCCTCTACTCCGACCATTCGAACCCCGGGGTCGCCTAGAAATGGGTAAAACAGCCCGATCGCGTTGCTTCCGCCTCCAACGCATGCCACTAATAGGTCCGGCAACCGTTCTTCCTGCTCAAGGATCTGGCGCCTTGCTTCATCTCCAATAACCCGATGCAGATCGCGAACCATCATAGGGTAGGGATGGGGACCATAAGCAGTTCCAAGAAGGTAGTGTGTTGAACGAACATTCGTGACCCAGTCGCGCATCGCCTCGTTGATCGCTTCTTTCAGGGTTGCCTGGCCTACCGTAACCGGAATCACTTTCGCTCCGAGGAATTCCATGCGTGCGACGTTCAGAGCCTGCCGTTCCATATCGACCGTACCCATGTAAACGACGCATTCAAAACCAAACCTCGCCGCGACCGTCGCCGTCGCTACCCCATGTTGGCCTGCCCCAGTTTCTGCGATGACCCGGGTCTTGCCGATCCGCTTGGCAAGCAGAATCTGGCCCATCGCGTTATTGATCTTGTGAGCGCCCGTATGTAAGAGGTCTTCCCTCTTCAGATAAATTTTTGGCCCCTGTAGCTTTTCCGTCAGCCGCTCGGCATAGTAGAGGGGTGTCGGCCGTCCGCAGTAGGAGCTCAGCAGGCGGTCCAATTCGAGTTTGAATTGTGGATCTTGCCGTGCGCTCTCGTACTCTGCTCTCAGCTCCTGGATCGCGGACATCAAGGTTTCCGGAACGAACACGCCACCGTATGGCCCAAAGTGGCCGTGGACGTCGGGCATCTGGGTGAACTCAGCTGTGGAGTGCATAGGGCAATAACAGGACCATCGCCGCTCCATACCGGAGGAATCAAGGGGAAAACCGGCATAGCCTTCCGATTACCCTGACACTCACACTAAATTCCCCAGCTCCGTTGGAGTGCCATTTGCACTGCGCGACGATGTGGCGACGGCATCGGAAGGGCATCGAGTGCCTCCAGTCGATGCCATGCTTGGCCCGCGCGAACCGAGGCCGGCGGTTCGCTCAAAAAAACGTTCAGATGAACCATAAACCGCGTGATTGGGTAACTCAGGCTCAGAGAGGGCGCAGGCGCATCATTAGATGGAGCCGACTTGGAATTTGCCGGCAGGGCCGGTAAAGTCCACAAGCCTTGCCAGCGCTTCCCTGGATTCTGTTGCAACAAAACGCGCCCATCTTTTACTGCGAAAAAGTGGAATTCACTTTTTCTCTCGATTTTAGGACGCCCATTCTTTCTCGGCAGAGACTCAGGATCCGTGGTTCGACAAAAGGATCGTACCGGGCAGAGGGCACACAGCGGTTTTCGGGGTAGACAAACAACGGCTCCAAGTTCCATCAACGCAGAATTCAAAAGTCGTGGATTGGCGCTCTGGACATATCGAGAAGCCAAATCCCAAATGATCTCTCTTCCGGGGGGTTGATCCACCGGCTCCTGCAAGTCCAAAAGCCGGCTCATGGCTCGCGCGATATTTCCATCCACGATCGGCGCAGGCCGGTCGAAAGCGAAACTTACGATTGCGCCGGCCGTGTATCTTCCGATTCCGGGTAGCTGGATCAGCGCGTCGACAGAAGATGGGAATGCTTCTTTCAACTCGGCCACGATGACCTTCGCGCAGCGGTGAAGATTTCGGGCCCGGTTGTAGTATCCGAGTCCTTGCCACGCGAGAAGAACTTCGGTTTCGTCGGCGTTCGCCAGGTCGCGGATTGTTGGGAACCGCTCCAACCAGCGCTGATAATAACTCACGACCGTCGTCACCAACGTCTGCTGCAGCATCAGCTCCGATACGAGGATCCGATATGGGTCCGCAGTTTCGCGCCACGGCAATTTCCGGCCATCGCGCTTAAACCAGGCCAGCAACGCTGCGCGAAACTCCGTGCTTTCAACCGGAATCTGTTTCATCCTGTCGCACTGTGAACTCATACACGATAGCCATTACGCCTTCCCAAGCAGAAGCTCTCAGAACGCTCCTGGCAGACCAAGGCTTTGATTTTGTCGACCGACCTTATACGATCTTTTTTGCGCAAAAAGCGAAACTGTCGATCGCGGTGTATGAAAAGGGACCGAAAGTAGTCATTCAGGGGAAAGATACCGAGGACTTTGTCCGGTTTTGTCTCGAGCCAGAGATCTTAAAAGAGGCTCGAGTCGGTTATGAAGAAATCCTCCAACCGGAAATGTTTGAGCCGCATTTCGGCATCGACGAAAGCGGAAAAGGAGATTTCTTCGGGCCGCTGGTTGTAGCCGGCGTTTACGTAGAACGTCAGATTGCCCGCCACCTGCTTTCTCTTGGGGTGATGGACAGCAAGAGAATCGGCTCGGACAACAGAATTCGACAGCTTGCAGACGACATTGAGAGAACCTCCGGCCTGGCGGCCAACGTAGTCCTCATAGGGCCGGAGAAATACAACTTGCTCTACGAAAAATTCGCAAACCTTAATGATCTGCTGGCCTGGGGACACGCCCGGGTGATCGAAAATCTCCTGATACAGAGACCCGACTGTAAAAGGTCGCTTTCCGACAAGTTCGCTAACGAGCGCGTGATCCGGCGCGCGCTTTTAAAGCAAGGAAGACTCATCCAGATCGACCAACGAACCAAAGCGGAATCGGACGTAGCCGTTGCAGCCGCGTCAATTCTTGCTCGAGACAAATTCATCCGGTGGCTGGATACGCACGGCAAAGAACTAGGGATCGTGCTTCCGAAAGGGGTTTCAGGGCCGGTCAAATCCGCCGCCCAGGCGGTTGTTGAAAAATTTGGACGCGACGCTTTGCGGACAATCGCAAAAATGCATTTTCGGACGTCAGCTGATGTGCTGGGTGAGAACGTTCGGTAGGGTCACGCTCCCGCGTGACCGGCGTGGCTTGGGCGTTGCTTACAACGCCTTCGGCCGACAGGTCCGAAGGGTCTCTCGCGGACCTCTTGCAACTCAACCGCCATCGACAACGCGCCGCGAAGGAGCTGCAAGCAGTTTCCCTCCAGGACCCGTTCAGACGATCATTCTCAACCGGAAGCAACAGGCAGAATCGCGCAAGAGCGCATCCCTACCGAGCAATATGGCCCACTAAGTCCTTGCCTCATTTGCATTCTCGTCGATAGTTCGGAAAAGTCTCAGCGTCGGACGTTTGCGGGCACCGTCGCTGACGGAAGCAGGCCACCGTAAGAGCCATGAAAATTCGGACCTTTGAAAGGAGTCTTAATGGCTAACCTGACAAAACGGGACATCGTTGTGAAGATCAGTAACGACACCGGCCTTGTCCAACATCAAGTGTTCGAGGTCGTCCAGAGAACGCTCGATTTGATCACCGATAGCCTGGCGCGCGGAGAGGATGTTGAGTTGCGGAATTTCGGGATTTTTGAGGTTCGACTGACCAAAGAGCGAGTTGGCCGAAATCCAAATCAACCGGGGAGCAGCTTTAAGATCCCGCC
>JAFAMB010000044.1 GCA_019233825.1 Verrucomicrobiota bacterium
GACGAGCGTTGGTTCGGGTCTACGACTCCGGCGGCCAATGAAAACCGGACTGCGGACGAGGGGTTGAGTTACTGCATTTTTGACGATGCCTGCTTTACACTCGCAAATGCAATACAGGAATGCGGCGCGGAGATTGTCGGCGAGTCAATCTGGACCAGATACCGGCGTTGGCCGGTTTACTCGAAGTTCTTCGATAACATGGGGCCGATTCCACATCATATGCATCAATCTCAAGAACACGCCAGCCTTGTCGGACAGGAAGGAAAACCGGAGAGTTACTACTTTCCCCCGCAGCACAATACCGTCGGAAACAATTTCCCGTACACATTCATGGGACTCGAGCCGGGAACGACGAAAGATGAAGTGAAACGCTGCCTGGAGAACTGGAACAAGGGCGACAATGGGATTCTGGATCTCTCGAAGGCGTACCGTTTGAAACCTGGGAGCGGCTGGTTGGTCGGGCCGGGAATTCTGCACGCCCCGGGATCTCTCTGTACCTATGAACCGCAATGGGGCTCAGACGTGTTTTCCATGTTTCAATCTCTAGTGGAAGGGAGGGAAGTTCCGAGAGGGCTCCTGGTGAAAGATATACCGCCTGAAAAACAGTTCGATCTGGATTTCATCGTCAGCGAGCTGGACTGGGAATCCAATGTGGATCCTCGTTTCAAAGAGAATCATTACCTCGAGCCTGTGCCGGTCGCAGAGACAGGATCCGCAGCCTATATCGATCGGTGGATCGTTTACGGAAAAATTAACGGTGAACAGCTCTTTAGCGCGAAAGAGCTCACGCTGGAACCCGGGACGAAATGCACGATTCGCGATAACGGAGCCTATAGTTTAATTGTGGTGCAGGGCAGCGGAAAAATGAACAAGCTTACTTTGGATTGCCCAAAACTCATTCGGTTCGCCGAACTTACCGAAGACGAAATTTTCTGCACGGAATCTGCCGCGAAAGCGGGTGTGGTCTTCGAAAACACGAGCGACCTCGAGGACCTGGTCGCGTTGCGATACTTTGGTCCCGGGGTGAACCCGGATGCGCCCGAGGTCGGAGCTCACAGGGAAAAAACGTTATGAACGCTATGAACGCCGGACAAGCCATGTGCTGGGATTCACAAAAAGGCTGTGACGGCCGGGGTGCGCAGGCCTCGGGGCGTTGCAAGCAGCGCCCCTCCGGTCGCAACATTCGAACTTCGGGGGCGAGGTTGAGGATGGCGGCGGTTATCTTTGCGGCTGGTTTTGCGACCTATGGGTTCGGGGCCGACAAGCAACTGAAGTCTGTTGGTCTAACGGTGGGCGACCTTGGCAACCCGTTTTTCGTCCAGATTGCGCATGGAGCCAGGGACCAGGCGAAAACGTATAATCCGGAGGTGAATTTTACTTCGCTTTCCAGCAATTATGATGTGAACAACCAGGCCAGCCAAATCCATGGCTTCATTTCCTCTGGTGTAGATTTGATCATTCTCGGTGCTGCCGATAGCAGAAGGATCGCTCCGGCGGTCAAACGCGCTAAGGCGGCCGGTGTCATTGTGGTGGCCGTCGATGTGGGTGCGGAGGGTGGAGTGGACGCCACCGTAATGTCCGATAACAAACAAGCCGGCGAGGAAGCCGGCCAATTCATTGTCGACCGGCTCCAAGGGAAAGGTCAGGTGGTCATTGTCAACGGCCCGCCAGTAACATCCGTCCAGGATCGCATGGCGGGCGTGCTTTCAGTGCTGAAAAAGTATTCCGCAATCAAGATCCTGTCCCAGAACCAGAATGCTGAAGGTACTCCGGATGGTGGTCTGCGTGTCATGAAGGATCTCCTGACGGCTCATCCACACCTGGATGCAGCCTTCGGAATCAATGATCCGACGGCGCTGGGCTGTGATCTCGCGGCGAAGCAGGCCGGGCGCAAGGATTTGTTCATTGTCGGGGTGGACGGATCCCCTGAAGCGGTTGCGGCTCTCAAGAGCAAGCAGAGCCTCTTCGCTGCGACGGCGGCTCAGGATCCGTATACGATGGCTCAAAAAGCCGTCGAGGTTGGTTATGGCCTCATGCAGGGGAAGAAGCCGGAAAAAGACCTGATTCTGATTCCGGTGAAGTTAATCACGCGCGACAACGTCGCAGAGTACGCGGGATGGACTAGGTGAGATTGGTAGGGCGAGGCTCCGAGCGGAATTCTCCTTGCTCACTCCAAGAGCCTGCTCCACTGGCTCGACAGCCGTAGCGGACGTCGCTGAAGATTTGACCTGTCCCTAGGTGGTCGAAATCCTCAAAAGCAACTCCTCTCAGTGGCTAAAATCCCAGGGAATCCCAGTTTTTGCCTGGCAACGTGGCTATGGTTGTTTCTCGGTCGGCGAATCCCAGGCAGAGACCTTGGTGCAATACATTGCCAGTCAAGCCGAGCATCATCAAAAGATCAGTTTCGAGGACGAACTTCGAGAAATCCTCCGCAAGTACCGGGTCACCTTCGACGAGCGTTACGTATGGGACTAATGGATCCTTCGATCGGCCGCGCTTTCAGCGCTGCGTTACTTTGGGGAACCCTTCCTAGGCCTCGCAGGCTCGGCCTAGGCTGAAATCTGTTAACCGCTTCGCGGCCTAGGAATTGTTTACGGCCCAGGCCTAGCGCTCGTAAGGAACACGGTGTTCGCTCGCTGAAAAGCACCCGCGCAGCGGGTTGGAGGGGCTGAAAGCGCGTCCCAGGTTAACCCAAAAAGGCGAGAAGCTGCCGGAGCCCTCTTCACCCCAAACTCTCCAGTACCTTCAGCGTCTCCTCCAGGTTTCGCTTGATAGAATAGCCGCGCGCCAGTGTGGCACAGGTTTCTCGCGCGGACTCACGTCGCTCAGGGTCGATCCATTTCTCGATGGCCTGTTGAAGCGCCACGACGTCATCCGGTCGATTAATTATCTGACCATGAACACCCGATTCAATGATCTCGGCGAAGCCATTCGTTTTGGTTGTGATGACCGGGATTCCGTATGAAAGCGCTTCCAGGCAGGCGTTGGAAAACGGGTCGTACACTGTCGGCAACACAAATAAATCGATTGCCACGAAAAGCGATGACATATTGGTCACGGGCCCCAGGAACCTTACGTTCTTCGAGTGGTAAGCCGGCCTCTTTCCCACACCTGCGATCAGGAGATGCACATTTGGATTTGATATAGGAGCCGCCGCCTGAATCGCATACTTGAGACCTTTGCGCTCCCAGCCGGAGCCGGCAAACAGGAGGGCGATGTCGTTCTCCCGCAGACCCCAGTCATGCCGCATATCAAGACGAGTTCCCGGCTTCTTTTTGAAATGGACATCTGGCAGCCCATTGTAGATCACCGTGATTTTATCCTCCGGGTAAGCGTACTCGCTGATGATTTCGCTTTTTACCAGTCGCGAATTTGTGATTACATGTCTCGCGCCGCCCCCCTGGAACAACCCTCGTTCCAATTCCAACAGCTCATCATGTTTGCGGTTCAGGAAACGGAATCGTGCGCGCCAAGCAGCTTCATGCTCGACTCTGCGTTGGAGCCAGAGTTTATGAACTCCATCGCCGGCTCGATAGCAGTCGCACCTCAGCACACGATCCAGACTAAACAGGATTTCCTCCGATTGCCGGAATTTCTGAACTGTTTGCGCGAACCTCAGCGGACTCGAAGGCTTGAAGCGAATCAAATCACCATACGGCCATTCCGCCTGAGGCCAGTCTTCTGTCGAGTACAGAGTCGCCTGGTGGCCGGCATCTGCCAGCGCGCGCCCGAACCGTTTCAAATAATTTTCGGCTCCTCCGGTACGAGAAAATCCGCGCCTGACCAGACCGATCCTCATAAGCGCACAAAGGTATTCACACGAATGTCGCTCGAAAAACCTTCGTGACCTTTTTCCGGGCTTCGTGTCCTTTGTGTGATGACATTCTGGTGAGTCCGATGAATTCCATCTTAGTCATTCAACTCAAACGGCTCGGGGACGTCATATTAACTACGCCGGCGCTCAACGCGTTGCGCAAAATATATCCGAAAGCCAAGATCACCCTCTTAATAGACCATCATTCAGCCGAGCTTGCGCCGGCCATCCCGAGTGTAAACGAAGTCTGGATTCACAACCGAAAAGCGTCTTTTAATCTCTGGTTCGGTCTGGTCCGGCGACGATTCGACCTCTGCCTTGATTTTACCGGCAATGACCGTTCGGCACTGGTCTCGTTTCTTTCAAAATCAGCGCGACGAGTCGGGTTCAGTCTTCTCGCTAAGCGCGCCGTCCGATCTTGGGTTTACACTCACCTGGTCCGGTCCGCTGTGCGAGACAAGCACACCGTGGAGCATTACATAGACCTCGTTCGCTCGTTGGGCGATTCCGGCTCGGCCGGCCACGCTTGGCTGCAGCTGCCGGATGGGGTCGAGCGCTCCGCTGAAACCCTAAGGCGAGAGATTGGTTTGCCGGATCGTTATTTTGTCGTCCATCCCGGCTCGGCAAGGCCCGATAAGTATTGGCTGGCCGATCGATGGAAGGCGGTGATCGCGCATGCACAAAAGCGGCTTGAGATCCCGTGTCTGATCACTGGCGGCCGAAACTCGGCGGAGCTGCGGCATATCCGGGAAATTATTACGGGTGCGAACCATCGATCGACCGTATTCAATCTGGCGGGCAAGGTTGACTTTCTCTTGAGCGCGGCAATGATCAGGGGCGGGACGTTGTTTGTCGGGGTCGACACGGCCGCTGCGCATGTCGCTGCGGCTTTCCGGCGACCTGAACTAGTCCTCTTTGGACCGACCAATCCGTTTCATTGGCATCCGAGGCACGCCCATTCTTCTGTTGTGCGCGCAGGGGTTGAGGGTCCCCTCGATCATTTCGACCCGCGCCAGAAGGGTCGTCCGATGACTGAATTGTCGACCGACTCTGTAATTCATGCTATGGAGATGCTTTTGAAGGGCTTGAACTAGCGAGGCGGCGCCTCAGACCGGCGAGACGTATCCGGCAGTTTGATCGCGCTGGGTGTAGAACAGCGGGGTTCAGCCGCCTCGCTTATGGCGGGACCGAGGATTTGATGAGAGGGCGAATGCCTTGGCGCGATCAGCGTACTGCGTTTGCTTTTCACGGGGCGTGCCTTGCGAAGAGAATTGCTTTTAAAATCTGATAGCTCCAAGCTCGAGGTCCCGCCCTGAGAATCCTTGAAAGGCAAAACCAACGCGAAGTTAACAGAGAGACGCCGGAATAAAACTTGACCTCTGCAACATCTTTTGCCTTTCAAGGATTCTAGTGCACCAGCAGCGATAATCCATGGCCAATAAGAGACCTTCACCGCGCGAATATTTGAGGATGCTGATCGGCCCGTACCGGGAACTGTTTCCCTTTCTCCGGCCACACCTCGGAAGGTTCATCTTGGCGCTGGTCTTCGGAGCCTTTTTTGGAGTGATTTCCGGGCTTTTGCCGCTGGTATTGAACCACGTGAATTCCCAGGTCTTTCCGCAGGGGAAGAATAAGGCCGAGATGTTGAGCGACGCCGTCAACGGCACCGGGGCAGGTATTAACTCTGTGCTCCTCGTTTGTTCGATGATTCCCTTTATTTTTGTTCTGCGCAGCCTCTGTGACTATTTAAACAGCTATTATATGGCTTGGGTGGCCTTACGGGTGCTGGCAGATATTCGACGTAGACTTTATACGCACATCATCGGTCAATCGCTCGAGTTCTTCAATCGCGAGAGATCCGGCACGCTGATTTCGCGGGTCGCTAATGATACGCAGATCGCACAGCTTGCGCTGACCAGCATCAGCAGTGACCTGATCAAGCAGCCCTTGACGGTTATCAGCGCTTTCGCGGTTTTGATTCACCTGGACTGGAAATTCACCGTCGTGAGCCTTTTCTTGTTCCCGGTCTGCATCGTCCCGATTGTCTATTTCGGCAAAAAGGTCCGCCGGCAGGGGAAACTCGAGGAGCAGAAGATCGGGTCGATGATGTCGGTCTTGCAGGAAAGCTTTGCCGGAATCCGTGTGATCAAAGCATTTGCGCGGGAGAAACGTGAGTCGGAGCAGTTCGGGGCGCTGAGCCTGGAGCAATTCAGGAGCGGCATCCGGGTCCGAAAAGCCATTGAGATCGTCAGCCCCATGGTGGAAGCAGTGAGTGCAATAGGCGTAGGCCTCGCACTCTTCTACGTTTGGTCTACCCATCTGAGTGCAGCGAAGTTTCTGGCGCTCCTGGCTGGTATTTTCATGCTCTATGATCCGATAAAGAAGCTCAGCCGAATACATCTGGTGATGCAGCAATGCTTTAATGCCACTAACAACATCTTCGAGATAATGAATCGGGAGCCAGTGATCAAGGATAGGCCCGAGGCGGTGGAGATCACCGGAAGCAAGGGCGATATTCGCCTCGAGAGCGTGACGTTCCGTTACCGGCCTGGGTTGCCCGCGGCTATCCGCGACCTGAGCCTTCATATTGAGCCCGGAAAATACTACGCTCTGGTTGGTTCCAGCGGCGCCGGGAAAAGCACGATTTTGTCTCTGCTGCTCCGGTTTTACGAGCCGGAAGCAGGCGTCATCCGGCTGGATGGACGCGATGTCAATACGATCAAGCAAACTTCATTGCGTGAACAGATCGGCATGGTCTCTCAGGATACCTTCCTGTTTCACGATTCGATTCTCAACAACATCCGGTATGGCCGTTTGAATGCAACTAAGGAAGAAGTGATTGAGGCGGCGAAGCGGGCGTATGCACACGATTTCATCATGCATCAGCCAAACGGATACGAGACAGTGATCGGCGACAAGGGTTGCCTGTTGTCAGGAGGTCAACAGCAACGCGTTTCAATCGCTCGCGCGCTTCTTAAGAACGCGCCGGTTTTGCTTTTGGACGAGGCCATGTCCGCACTCGATTCGGAGGCTGAACGTGAGATTCAAGCGGCTCTGGACCGCCTATCCGAGGGGCGGACCGTTATTGCTATTGCCCACCGATTGTCGACGGTCCTCAAAGCCGATCAAATTGTGGTCATGGATCGAGGAGAGATCCGAGAGATCGGCATGCATCGCGAACTGCTGGAAAGCTCGACGATTTACAGGAAACTGTACGACTTGCAGTTCAACGTACAGGCCGAAGAGCTCGCCACGGTCTGACGCGTTCCTGGTTTGTCGTTTCTGGTTTCCCGTGTGCTGCCATTGCACGCAGAGTTACGAGAAACGGTATCAGCGTTGCTCCTGCTTGCGGGAGATCGCTTCCTGTATAGCGGTACGCCGGCGTTCGCGGAAACGTTCCAGCCGTTTTTGTTGATCCGGATTTAACCCAGTCTCGATCTCGGCTAGCGCAGCGTCAAAAGCGTCGCTGCCTTGCAGCATCGCCTGGATCTGAATCGCTTGCATCTGCCTTACGGCGGCTTCCACCCGCGGGCGGATCCTGGCGCTTTGCTCGGGGGTTAGTTTGCCGGTCCGTTCCAGTCGCTGTATGAGATTCTCGCTCCAGGCGTGGAAATTGCGGGTCGGATTCGGCCGCATTCGCTTCCACAAAAAAGCATAAGTAATTACCGATCCGGTGATACCTCCCATCAGGAAAAGAACTGCGAAGACGAGAACTAGTTTCCAGCTGGATCCCATAGGGCATACGCCATTTCAACCGTCGACTCCTGATCATCCGATCCGGCGAGTCCAGTCGTCTCGAGGTTAATCCCGAGAGCGGTTCCCAGAATGATCAATGCGGTTGCGATGGACAACATCGAAGCCCTGAAAAAACCCCTTTCTTCCTGGATGCGATGACGGTGCTGTTGCAAAACGCCTTCGGCAAAACCCTGTGGTATGGCGGGAGTCTGTTCAGCCCCGGCGCGGCGAGCTGTAGCGAAAAGTCTCTCGACGCTATCCTCGTTCATTTTTCTATTCGTTTTACCGTTTTGGCGAGTTTTTGTCGTGCCCGAAATGCTTTAACCTTGATTTTAGACGGTTTCCAGCCTGTCAGGTCACAAATTTCCGCAACCGATTTTTCCTCCAAGTAGAGCCACCGAACGACCAGACGCTCGTCCGGCTTCAAACTCAGAAGCAATCTGTCTAACAATTCTCGGCTTTCTTCCGGAGGTTGCTGAGCGGGCTCGCTGGCGTTCTCTTTGAGGTTGTTCAAGATGGATTGCTGCTCTTCGCTGAAGTCGGACCAGCGATATTCGGGCCGGTTACGCTGCTTCCGCAGGTGGTCAATGCACGTATTGACCGAGATTCGGGAAACCCAATGCTCAAACGGCATATCAGCGCGATACTGATGGAGCTTAGCAAATATCTTTAGAAAAATCTCCTGCGCCATATCCTCCTCCGACTCACGTCTTGGTAGATGATTCCGGACGATCCTGATCACAGTCGGATAGAGGCGCTCAACGAGTTCTTTCGCCGCCGCTTCATCCGAGTTGCGAGAGCGCGTTATCAAATAAAAAAGTTCGTCGGGCGCCATCGGGCACACGTACCAGTCCGGTTTTGCGCTTTGAATCCTGTGTTTTGAGTATTGATTCACTAGACGTCGGTACGCAAAACTCAAAACGCAGAACCCAAAACCCAAAACGCAGAACGCAAAGCTATTTTCATCATGTCAATGCTTCAAGAATTCAGGGACTTTGCCCTCAAAGGCAATGTGATCGACCTCGCCGTCGGTATTATTATCGGTGCCGCTTTTGGCAAAATCGTTTCATCGCTTGTAAACAATATTTTCATGCCGGTTATTGGCTTGGTTCTCGGAAAGATTGACTTTTCCAACTTATTTATCGCGCTAAACGGCCAGCACGTAGCTTCGTTGAAGGAAGCCACCGACAAGGGAATCCCTGTCTTTGCATACGGCTTGTTCATCAACTCGGTCGTTGAATTTCTAATCATCGCTTTCTGTCTCTTTATCGTGATTCAACAAGTGAATCGCTTTAGAAAGCCGGCCCCTCCTCCCGGCCCCTCAGGTGAAGAGAAATTGCTGGGTGAAATCCGGGATCTCCTGAAAACCGAGCGCGCTTAATTGGCCCGAAATCCGACCCCAGAGAAGGACCGGCCGAGTGGCCGGTCCTTCCTTTTTTGGCGGGCTGGGGAAAGGCTTCGGGTTTCAAGCAAGCATGACCGCTATGGCGAAAAGGATAATCAAAAGGAGGCACAATCCTCGTACCACCCATGCCGGCAATCCGGCGATCCCCCAAAACGCCGGTACAGCCGCCAGGACAGCCAGGATGAGGATGGTGACAGCCCATGAAAACATTTTCCACGGAACTTCAGGCTTAAAGCGTGCCAAGGCGGATACATTGCCGTAAAAGGCTTGTAATAAGTAGCTTATGATCTTAGAAGTTGCGGTTTAGCCGCCCTGGAGACATGCAGTGTGCAAGCTCGTGCAAGCGTCGTGCACGCACGCCGCAAGCGTTTCTGCTTTCTCGTTTCTGGTTTGCGGGCAGCTATCGGGCCTGGTGGCGGCCAGCGAAGTGAGGATTTGCCAGGTGCGGGCGCCTTTTTGGGTTTTGTTACCACAGGAGATCTTGTGTGCTGCCGTTGTGCGCAGGGCTACCAGAAACGGGAAACCAGAAACGGTTTGAGCCGATTTGTGCCAAATTATTGGAAGATGACAAAGGATCTTTTGCTCTCAATCGTTTGACAACAGGTGGCTACAGGTTCGAAGGAAAGGAAATTGTGATGAGAGAATTGTTATTCCGCACCGTGCAATATGCCGGGCTGTTGGTCAGTCTCGCGGTGCTATGCCAAGAATCGGCAGAGGCTCAGCTGTACAATGGCAAGGAACTGGTCAAACCTTCCCTTGTCGCCGACGTCGATGCTATCCAGCCGGGCCAAAAATTCCGGGTCGGAGTTCTTTACCGCATTGAGCCCGGTTGGCATATCTATTGGAAGTATTCCGGCGATTCCGGGATACCCACAAAGATTCAGTGGCAATTTCCCGAAGGCTTTAAGGTTCAAGATTTGCAGTGGCCGCTGCCCCAGAGAGAAAAGGAGCCGGGCGATCTGGAAGTATTTGATTATGTGTCGGAGGTTCTGTTGTTTGCCGACATCGAGGCTCCAGCCAAACTGCCTGCTGAGCCCATTTCGATCCAGGCGAAGACAGATTGGCTGGTTTGTCAGAATCTTTGCGTTCCCGGGCACGCGCAGCTGTCTCTCAATCTCTCCGGCGGCGCGAACGCTGCGTCAGGATCGGTTCAGATCTTTCAGAAATACGCTTCCCTGGTCCCGAAAGAGCTGCCTGCTCAGATGAAGATTGGCTTCAGCCGTGTTGGAAACGACCTTGAAATATCGGTTGGCGGGGCTCCCGCCGGCGCTCCCCTGGACTTTTTTCCGGTGCCACCCTCGGATGCTGTGATCAGTCATGTAGTGAGGGACGGGAACAAGTTGACTGTCCCAATTGAAACTGAGGTCAAGCCGATCAAGCAAATGGATGGTGTTTTGGTGGTGGGTTCGGGAGAGAGCCGGGCAGGATACGAGGTCAACGATCACTCAATCATAGCTGCAGTCCAACCCGAGGGTCCTACCGGCCCGGCGGGCTTCCGTGGCATATTGCAGGCGCTCGGATTTGCGATGATCGGAGGCCTCATCCTGAACGTGATGCCGTGCGTTCTACCGGTGATTTCACTCAAGATCTTTGGATTCGTCAGTGAAGCGGGTGGACGGCCTGAAAGGGCGTTTCGGCTGTCAATGGCGTTCTCGCTGGGGATCATCAGTTGCTTTGCTCTGCTGGCGGTCATCGTCGTCCTGCTGAAAGCGGCAGGGGCGCAGGTGGGCTGGGGGTTTCAATTCCAGGATTATCGATTTATCGTTTTTATAGCCTGCCTGATCTTCGCTTTCGCGCTGAATTTATTCGGTGTGTACGAGCTCTCGGTTTCAGCGCAGGCGACGCAAGGCTTAGCGGCGCTGGCGAGTGGACACGGTTATGGGGGCGCATTTTTCCAAGGAGTTTTCGCAACGATTCTGGCAACTCCTTGTACGGCCCCGTTTCTGGGAACCGCATCGGCATTTGCCTTTGCCCAGCCAGGTTGGGTGACCTTTATGATATTCCTGTTTATCGGGCTGGGGATGGCGTTGCCTTATTTGCTGCTGGCGATCAATCCGAAGTGGCTGCGTCATTTACCGAAGCCGGGCGATTGGATGCTGCGGCTCAAGCAGGTTCTGGGTTTTCTGCTGATTGCCACGCTGCTCTGGCTTGCCTGGATCCTCGGCCAGATGCGGGGCGCCGACGCGATCGTGAGACTGGGAGCGATTCTTCTCATTATAGCGATTTTGGCGTGGATTAAGGGGTCGTTCTGGACGCCGGTATCTTCGTTGCGGTCGCGCATCCTGGCGGTTGTCTCGATGCTCTGCGTCCTGCTTCTGGCGGCCGGTGCGTATGGATTTGTGACCAGACCGAGCCAGCTGGTTTGGCAGCAATTCAGTCAGGCAACGCTGGACAAAGCTCTGGCCTCCGGCAGACCCGTGTTTGTCGACTTTACCGCAGACTGGTGTATCACTTGCAAAACGAACGAGCGCTTCGCCATCGATACGCCGAAAGTGAGGCAGGAGTTTTCGAAACGGAACGTGATTGCACTCAAGGCGGACTGGACGACGGGCGATCCGGAAATAACCGAGATCTTGAAGAAACACGGGCGAGCCGGGGTACCGATGTACCTGGTCTATCCGAGTGGGAGTAAAGAGGCGCAACCAGTGCTTCTACCCGAGCTGATCACATCTCAAACAGTCCTGGATGCATTGAACAAGACATAACCGGCCGTGGCCGAATCTCAGCATTCAAATCGTAATGAAGAAAGAACCGTAACCGTAAGAAAGAACGAACCGTAAAGAAAGAGAGAACAACATGATTAAGACACTTCTGTTCATTTGTGCGTTTCTTGCTGCGACGGCAGGGTTGACCTTCGCGAATGCAAAAGTTGGAGAAACCGCCCCTAACTTTACTTTGCCGGACACTAACGGGAAAACTCGCAGTCTGGCAGATTTCAAAGGGAAATTTGTCGTTCTGGAGTGGTATCAGCCGGATTGCCCGTTCGTCGGCAAGCACTACAGATCCGGAAACATGCAGTCGCTTCAAAAGGAGTACACGGCAAAGGGAGTAGTCTGGCTCTCGATTGATTCGTCCGCTCCGGGTGAGCAGGGAAATTATCCCGCGGAGCAGCTGAACAAGATTGCTTCACGTGATAGCGCTGCTCGAACGGCATTATTGCTGGATCCGGCCGGCGACGTAGGACGCTTGTATGGGGCCAAGACCACGCCGGATATGTACATCATCGATCCGAAAGGGACGCTGGTTTACGAAGGGGCGATTGACGACAAGCGAAGTACAGATCTGGCCGACGTCAAGACAGCCACCAATTACGTGAAGGTTGCCCTCGACGCTGTCATGAACGGTAAAGCGGTTCCGGCACCCGCAACGCGGCCGTACGGGTGCAGTGTGAAATACGCTTCAAATTGACTCGTCGGAGTCCGTAGCCTGTATCGTCGGCTCGGGCGGAGCCTCGCCGGTAGGTCGAGGCTCCGCCCGAGCCGACGTACTTATCAGTCGATTCCCGTCCTTTGCACGCCGGTGTCAATGTGCTAACGTGAGCCGTTGTTTAGTGTATGGCACAATTAGATCCAAGATCCTCTAAGGACAAGAATTCTCGAAATTTCGGTAACGATAACAACTTCAATTGGCGTGGCATCCTCTTGTTTGCGTGCGCGATAGCTCTGTTAGGGGGGTTTTTGTTTTCACGCAACGGTAACTACGGCAACGTAGAAGAAATCAGTTTCACAGACTTCGAGAAATACCTCGACGAGGGTCGCATCAGCAAGGAAGAACCGCTTCAGCTGATCGTGACCGAGGGACGATCGACGCAGACGCTGCGCGGTGGGTACGAAAAGGGCAAAAAGCCCTCATCGGTAGCCGGTGCTCCGGACCATTTCAAGACGACGGTTTTCATGGAGTACAACAAAGACTTGAAGTCCGAACTCGAGAATCGCGGCTACAAGGTCGATATCAAGGCCGATTCTGACGTCATGTTGTCCGCCATCCTCCAGTTTCTCCCCATCGCCTTGTTCTTCTTGATCTTGTACTTCTTTTTCCGGCAACAGATCCGAAATGCCGGAAAAGGGGCGCTCAATTTCGGGAAGAGCAAGGCCCGAATGCTCGCCCGCGACCGCAACCGCGTGACCTTCAAAGACGTCGCCGGCGTTGAAGAGGCCAAAGAGGAAGTTCAGGAGATCGTGGATTTCCTGAAAGATCCGAAGAAATTTCAAAAGCTGGGTGGGCGAATTCCGAAGGGCGTGCTGATGGTTGGTCCCCCGGGGACAGGCAAAACGCTGCTGGCTCGCGCCATTGCCGGGGAGGCAGATGTGCCGTTCTTCAGTATCAGCGGATCGGATTTTGTGGAGATGTTCGTTGGCGTGGGCGCCTCTCGGGTTCGAGATATGTTTGAGCAGGGTAAGAAATCTGCACCGTGCATCATTTTCATCGACGAAATTGATGCGGTCGGGCGACACCGTGGGCATGGCCTCGGCGGCGGGCACGACGAGCGTGAACAGACCTTGAACGCGCTGTTGGTTGAGATGGACGGTTTCGATACGCAGGAAGGTGTGATCATTATAGCGGCGACGAATCGCCCGGACGTCCTGGATCCGGCACTCCTGCGGCCCGGCCGATTCGACAGACAGATCACCGTCAACCTTCCGGATGTCAAAGGACGCGAAGAGATTTTGCGGGTACATGCAAAGCGGGTGAAACTCGCGGAGGGTGTAGACCTGGGCGTGGTGGCGCGAGGCACGCCCGGATATTCCGGGGCTGAGCTGGCCAATGTCATTAATGAAGCTGCTCTGCTGGCGGCGCGACGCGGCTTGAAGGCGATTACGATGGCTGAGATGGAAGAGGCGCGCGACAAGGTTCGCTGGGGCAAAGAGCGTCGTAGCCTGGCTATAAGCGAAAAGGAGAAAGAAAACACCGCCTACCACGAAGCCGGTCATGCTCTGTTGTGCGAGGTGCTGGAGCATACAGACCCGCTCCACAAGGTCACTATTATACCGCGCGGCCCTTCTCTCGGCTCCACCATGTACCTGCCGCTGGAGGACAAATATACAAATCGTAAGAACGAACTCTTGGATCGCCTGGTCGTGGTTATGGGCGGCAGGGTGGCTGAAGAGATCGTATTCGGAGATGTCACGAATGGGGCCACCGGGGACATCCGAATGGCGACCGGTATTGCGCGCAAGATGGTGTGCGAGTGGGGTATGAGCGAGCGTCTCGGGATGGTCGAATATGGGGAGCATGAAGATTACGTCTTCCTGGGTCGAGATATTGCACGATCGCGCGCTTACAGCGAAGCGACCGCCCAAGAAATCGATCGCGAGGTGAAAAGGCTTTGTGATGATTCTTACCAACGTGCGATAAAGGTTTTAACGCAGCGCAAGGAGACGCTGGTGGCGATTGCCCGGGCGCTTCTTGAGTATGAAACGCTCGATGGCACCCAAATCCGGGAAATCATCAACAACGGTCGACTGATAAACCCGCCGCCTCCGATCTCGCCGGTGAAGCGAGATGAGCTCCCACACGAGACGCCTCGACCCCAATCCGAAGGCGTAGGCGGTCTGACTGAGGCGCCGGCTTAGGAAAGGTAGCACAGGCTTGGTAGGGTCGCGCTCCCGCGCGACCGGCATTGAAGGGATCCGAGGATGTTACGCGGGCGACCCCGGTCGCGCCAGGGCGAGGCTCCGCCCGAGCCGCAAGCCTTGGCACCGGCTGCATAGTTCCTCTTTGAACTTCCGGTTGACGGTGAATCGCGGCCCCGATTAATTGGCTGTATTTTTCAAACCTAAACCTATAGGGAACTATCACTATGACGAAAATTGGAATTAACGGCTTTGGGCGAATCGGACGTCTGTTCTTTCGCGCGCTTGTCGAACAGGGCTTACTTGGCACAGAAATCGATGTGGTCGCTTTAAACGACATTGTGCCAGCGGACAACCTTGCCTACCTGCTCAAATACGATTCGACGCAGGGCCGGTTCCAAGGCGAAGTATTCAGCGAAAAATCGAGCCCGGAAATTGAGAGCGACGACACGCTGGTTGTCAATGGGCACAAGATCCGCTGTCTGGCCGTGAAGGAGGGGCCGTCCGAATTGCCCTGGGCGAAACTCGGCTGCGAAATCGTAATCGAGTCGACCGGCTTGTTCACGTCCGCTGATAAAGCAAAAGGCCACCTGGAGGCAGGCGCAAAACGAGTGTTGATCACCGCCCCTGCCAAGGGCGAAGACATCACGGTTTGCATTGGCGTCAACCACCAAAAGTACGACGCATCGAAACATCGCATTATCTCAAATGCAAGCTGCACCACAAACTGCCTCGCACCGGTGGTATACGTGTTGCTAAAGGAGGGCTTCGGAATCGACGAGGGCCTGATGACAACGGTCCATAGTTACACCGCGACGCAGAAGACCGTGGACGGACCCTCGCGCAAGGACTGGAAAGGAGGCCGAGCTGCCGCAATCAATCTGATTCCTTCGACGACAGGGGCGGCAAAAGCCGTGGGCCTCGTGTGCCCTGAGGTCAAAGGGAAGCTTACCGGTATGTCGTTCCGCGTGCCGACGCCTGCAGTTTCGGTAGTTGATCTCACAGTTCGAACGACGAAGGAGACCAGCTACCGGGATATCTGCGCCGTGATGAAAAAAGCCAGCGAGACCTATCTCAAGGGTGTGCTGGCTTATACGGAAGACGAAGTGGTCTCGACGGATTTCTTGCACGACGCTCATTCGAGTATCTTTGATGCCGGTTCCGGCATAGAGCTCAACAGTCGTTTCTTCAAGCTGATCAGCTGGTACGATAACGAATGGGGCTATTCGAATCGCTGCGTCGATCTTTTAAAGCACATCCTCTAACGAAGCCCAATTTCCTATGGCGAAACTATCAGTTCGCGACCTTGATGTGAAAGGGCGCCGTGTTCTGGTGCGCGTGGATTTCAACGTTCCGACCGAAGTCATAGACGGAAAAACCCGGATCACGGACGACACCCGCATTCGGGAGAGTCTGCCGACAATTGAGTTGCTTCGTGAAAAAGGTGCGAAAGTGGTTTTGCTCGCGCATTTCGGTCGTCCCAAGGGGCAGCCGAACCCTAAATACTCCCTGAAACCGGTTGCGGATCATCTGGCCCAGATGATTCCGCCTCCGGTGAATTTTTCACCGGAAGTGATTGGGCCGAATGTGGAAGCAGCCTCCAAGTCGTTGCCGGAGAGCGGGGTGTTGCTGGTAGAAAATGTGCGATTCTTCAAAGAGGAAGAGGCCAACGATGATAGCTTCGCAAAAGCGCTCGCGAAATTGGGTGACATCTATGTCAATGATGCCTTTGGGGCAGCCCACCGTGCACACGCCAGCACCGCTGGAGTGGCCAGATACATGCCCTTGGCCGCAATGGGTCTTTTAATGGAGCGCGAGCTCCAATACTTGAAGGACGAGCTGGCTGAACCAGAGCGACCGTTCCTGGTGATTCTCGGCGGGGCCAAGGTCTCCGATAAGATCGGTGTGATAAAAGCACTGATGGACAAAGCGGACGTTTTTCTGATAGGCGGTGCGATGGCACACACATTCTTCAAGGCGATGGGCATTCCGACCGGCGCCAGTCGAATCGAAGCCGACAAGGTGCATTTGGCCGAGGAGCTCCTGGCGCTGGCGAAGCAAAAGGGAATAAGATTCCTTGTGCCGATCGACTGCATCGAGACGGACGAGGTTAAACCCGGTGCAAACTTCCGGAATACACCGGTGCTGTCCCAGGCCCAGGGAATCTCGGAAGGCTGGCAAGGGGTCGATATTGGCCGGGAGACGATCGCTCTGTATAAGGCCGAGATCGCGCGGGCGAACACGATATTGTGGAATGGCCCGGTCGGCGTCTTTGAGATCCCGGATTTCGCGAATGGTACCAGAGAAATTGCAGCAGCTCTTGCGGAATCCGGCGCAAAGACCATCATCGGCGGCGGAGACTCCGTGACGGCAGTGAAACAGTTCGGTTATGCGGATAAGATGACGTTCATTTCCACCGGAGGAGGCGCCTCGCTGGAGCTTTTGGAGGGCAAGGAATTGCCGGGGGTTGCGGCGCTGACGGACAAATAATCATGCGTAAGAAGATTTTGGCGGCAAACTGGAAGATGAACCTTACCCACACCGAGGCCGAGTCCTATTTGCAATCATTTCTTACCGAGATCGGAGAAGTGAACGACGTCGAAGTCGTGGTCCTGCCTCCGTTCACGGCGATTCCTGCGTCGGTGTCAGCTTCGGAAAAGATGCCGGCGCTGCGGATTGGGGCGCAGAATATGCACTGGGCAAAGAGCGGCGCATTTACCGGGGAGGTAAGCGCGACGATGCTGCGAGCGCTGTATGTCAAATATGTGATCCTTGGACATAGCGAACGCCGGACTCTGTTCGGGGAAACAGATGAAATCGTCAATCGAAAGGTGCGAGCGGCGCTGGATGCCGGTCTTCGTCCGATCTTTTGCGTCGGTGAAACGCTTCATGAACGGGATAGCAACCAGGTAGAGCAGGTATTGGGCCGGCAGATCCGCCAAGGTCTGGACGGAGTGTCACAGAAAGATTTTACCGAAATCGTGGTGGCCTATGAACCCTGTTGGGCGATTGGAACCGGGCGAACAGCGACACCGGCCCAGGCCGAACAGGCTCATGCTTTTATTCGTTCTGTTCTGGCCGGAATCACGGACGGGCCTACCGCCGAGAAGGTCCGGATCCAATATGGCGGGAGCGTGAAGCCGGACAATGCCGAGGAGCTCATGCGCCAAAAGAATATCGATGGCGCCCTTATTGGCGGAGCGAGCCTGGATCCTCGAAGCTTTGCGCAAATCATCCGGTGCGCCGAGGCGGCGCTTATTTAGTGGCCGTGGCTTCCGCGGCCGGTAGGGCGAGGCTCCGCCCGAGCCGCGGCGGTTAGTGGCCGTGTAGGCGAAGGGTCCCGCTTTGCATCGATCTCCTGAAGAAGCAAAGCGGGACGCTTCGCCTACATCCCCGCGTTCGCCGATACGCCGACACGCCGACACGCCGATACCTCATTACCTCGTCGCCGCGATTTTCACATTCATTCCATCCGTGAGACCATCGGACGGATTCAACACAACCTGGTCCGATTCTGACAATCCCTGGGAAATTTGCAACTTGTCTCCTAAGTCCCTGTTGATCACGACCTTCTTGATTTCAACTTTACCGTCCGGGCGCACAATTCCAACCGCTGTCCCTTCTGACCGGAATAGGAGAACATTCGAAGGCACTGTAACCAAACCGGTTTCGCCCTGTAGCTTCAGATTGATCTGAGCGTATGCGCCCGGGAACAATTCGCCGGTTTCATTGGGAACTTCCAGTTCGGTCAGCAGGGTTCGGGATGTCGGGTCGATTGCTCCGGCGGTATTGGTCACATGCGCGGGAAACTTGCGGTTCGGGAGCTCGTTCAACGTAAGGTCCGCCTGCGTGCCTTCCTTCACAAATCGGGCAAATGTTTGAGGCACATTGATGTAGACCCGCAACGGTGAGGTCTTCGCCATCCGGAAGAGCTGCACACCCGAACCGGAAGGAACATACGCCCCGATATCGGTATCCCGTTCCGTCACGATTCCGTCGAACGGTGCTCTGACAATCTTAAAATTTTCAAGCGCCTCGAGCGCGTTTACGGACGCCTGGTCAACATTGACCGTCGCCTGACTCTGTCGATAGGTGTCGGCGGCAGTATCAAAGTCCTGCGCAGCAATCACCCTGCGATTGTATAGGTCCTGATCACGCTTGTAGGTGATTTCCCCCAGGTCACGCGCCGCCTCCGCCACCTTGAGTTGAGCCCGCGCTTGGTTAAACTGTTGATCAACCTGTGGGGTGTCGATTTCGGCGAGCACATCGCCGGCCTTGACCTTCGCTCCGATGTCAAAATACCATTTCTTCAGATAGCCGGTGGTCTGAGCAAAGATGGGCGCTTCGATGTACGCCCTGGTCTGACCCGGCAACTGGAGCGGTATGGTTGTGGAAGCTTTTTCCGGGTGAATCACACTCACTACCATTTGCGCAGCTTCGTCCGAACGCTGCTGAAGCCCGGTTTCTGACGTTGTCCGGGAATAGATTCCCATGATGGCAACCGCGATGAACAATGCGCCTCCGGCTAAGAAAGGGAGCTTAAATCCTTTCCTGCTGGTTTTATCGAAGGTCGGCGGCTGCTGGTCCAATGGTTTAGTTGGCTTCAAGGTACCCTGTGTCATTTTTTCTCTCCAACGAAATCAATTTGCCGTGCGCGCAGCGACCGGTGTTTGCCTGGAAAATTTGTTTCGCCGCACGGCCGCGAACACCGTCGGCACAAAAAAAAGAGTTGCGACGGTCGCAAACATCAGACCGCCAATCACCGCTCTCCCCAGCGGTGCATTCTGTTCGCCCCCTTCTCCCAGTCCCAAAGCCATCGGGACCATCCCGATGATCATCGCGATAGCTGTCATAAGTACCGGCCGCACTCGGACATAGCCGGCTTGTAGTGCAGCTCTGAACGAGTCGCGGTATTCTTCGATCACCTCATTGGCGAAGGTGATGACCAACACGCTGTTCGCGGTTCCGACGCCCATGCACATAATGGCGCCCATAAGTGCGGGCACGCTGAGTGTCGTCCCGGTCACGAACAGCATCCAGACTATACCGGCGAGCGCCAGCGGTAGTGCTGTGATGATGATTAATGGATCAACCCAGGATTGGAAGTTAACGACCATCAAAAGATAGACGAGGAGCATGGCGAAGGCCAGGCCGCCTAACAGTCCGGCGAACGAGTCCTTCATGGTTTGAACCTGCCCGCGCAAAACGATCCGGCTGCCTTTTGGCAGATCTTTTTGTGCGCCGTCGATTATCTTCTGAACTTCAGAGGCGACAAATCCTAAATCCTTGCCTTCGGCCGCACCATAAACATCAACGACAGGTTGAATGTTGTAATGCGTGACAATCGGGGGTTCGGAAGACCGTGATATTTGGACCAGATTTCCCAGAATCTGCGTCGGCGCTCCCGTAGCGGGCGTTCCGTTATTCGAGGTTGCCGTCGCCGAAGTTCCGGCCGGCCCTAGAATCGGGAGATCTCTCAAGGCGTCTAATGAATCAATCGAATACTGGGGCGCTTGAGTATTCAATTGGTAGCTGACGCCATTCCTGGGATCCAACCAGAAATTCGGGCTGACCTGTGTAGAGCCGCTCAAGGCGCCTAAAAGTGCTCCCGCGATCTGATTCTCCGTGATCCCCAATTGAGAGGCCTGCGTGCGATCGACCACCAAATTCATCCTCGGCGAATCGAACGGTTGCTGAAC
Organism: Verrucomicrobiota bacterium; assembly: GCA_019233825.1. Lineage (GTDB taxonomy): Bacteria > Verrucomicrobiota > Verrucomicrobiia > Chthoniobacterales > JAFAMB01 > JAFAMB01. Next base: position 20,227 of record JAFAMB010000044.1, read on the forward strand.
TCGTACATCAACCGCGCCCGGGATATGACTGATTTGATTCACGAGATGATTGGCCAGCTGCGCATTCGCGGCGGTGTTGGCGCCAATAATTTGCACGTCAAACGGGGCAGGGAGTCCGAAGTTCAGGATCTGAGCAACAATGTCGGCCGGTGGGAACGAGCCAGTGATGCCAGGAAATTCCCGATGCATCCGTTGACGAATTCTGCTCACGAATTTGCCGGTTGGATCGTGCTTTGGATAAAGCGAAACAAGAATATCGGCATCCGCCGCACTCGCCACCCCGGAATTAGAGTAGCTAAGATTGATCCCGCTGTAAGGGAGTCCTATGTTATCGATGATGCCTTTCAGTTGTTCCTTTGGAATCTCTTGGCGGATCGCGGCTTCTATCTGATCTACCTGCCTGGCCACTTCTTCAATTCGCGTACCGCTCTTGGCCCGGACATGAAGGGTAAACTGACCTGCGTCGACCGCGGGAAAGAAATCCTGACCCAGCCACGGTACCAGAAACATCGAGGCCGCGGCGAAACCCACGAATAGAATTACTACGATTCGGGTGTTTCTCAGGCACATGGCGAGAATGTCTCGGTAACCCTCGCGGAATGATTCAAACCTCCGGTTGAACTCTCGGTTAAACGCCCCAAAAAAACCCAGAATCGGATTTCGACGTTTGTAATTGGGACCCTCGCTTCCTCCCGGCTGGCCGTGCTTTGCATGGTCTCCGCCAAGCCAATACATGGCGAGCGTTGGGACAAGCGTTCGCGAAAGAACGTACGAGGCGAGCATCGCAAAAATCACCGCTTCCCCGAGAGGTGCAAATAGAAATTTAGCCGTACCGCCGAGAAAGAAGATTGGCACGAAAACGATGCAGATACAGAGCGTTGATACAAATGCAGGAACTGCGATTTGAGCTGCCCCATCCAGAATTCCGTCGTGAAGAGACTTTCCTTCCTCCAGGTGCCTGTCGATGTTTTCGATGGTCACAGTGGCGTCATCGACGAGGATGCCCACGGCCAGGGCAAGTCCACCCAGCGTCATTATGTTGATGGTCTCGCCGAGCGCGGACAGAACAGTGAGCGAGGTCAAAATCGAAAGCGGAATCGAGACGGCGATAATCAAGGTGCTACGCCAGCTTCCAAGAAAAAGCAGAATCATGAGGGCGGTGAGACATCCAGCAATCACGGCCTCCTTGACCACTCCTTCAATCGCGGCCGTGACGAAGATCGACTGATCGGCGAGCGTTTGAATATTCAAACCGGCCGGCAAGGTGGGCTGCAGACGTTGGACCAGTTGCTTCTCGCCCTGGACAATGTCCAGTGTCGATGCCTTGCCGTTCTTTTGGATTTGGACCATCGTCGCTCGCCGGCCGTCGAAACGAACAACATTTGTTTGAGGAATGAATCCATCGCGAACACTGGCCACATCGCGGACGTAAGTGGTGGTTCCGTTGAGCGTGCGAATCGGAATGTCGCCCAGTTCTTTAATCGTTTTCGGACTGGAATTCAGTCCGATGTCGAATTCCTGCATCCCGATCTTGGCTGTTCCGGAGGGTAGAATGACATTCTGCGCGTTGACCGCATTGACGACGTCGGTGGGCGACAGTCCGCGGGCCTGCAGTTCCTGGCTGTTGATATCGATAGAAGCCACCCGCTGTTTGCCACCGTAGGGATACGGGACGGCGGCGCCTGGAACCGTTACCAGTTGTACGCGGAGGAAGTTCAACGCGAGGTCGTTGAGCTGTTGTTCAGAAAAATTGGCCCCGCTCAAGCCCAGGCGAAGTACCGGAACGTTGGAAGCGCTGAAACTGAGAATCAAAGGGGGCGTTTCTCCGGGTGGCAGCTGCTTCAAGACGGCTTGGGAGGCAGCGGTCAGTTGTGCCATCGCGACTGGAACGCTGGCATTCGGTTGCAGATATATTTTGACTACCCCGATTCCGTTGTAAGAGGTGGACTCAATGTGTTCAATGTCGTTGACAACTGTGGTCAAAATTCTCTCGTAGACCGACGTTATGCGGTTCGAAAATTCTTCGGCCGGCATCCCGGTAAAGCTCCAGATGGCCGCGCAGACCGGGATATTGATGTCGGGAAAAATATCTTTCGGTGTCCGTAAGATTGAGAGAACACCTGCGATCAGAATAAAAATCGCCAGGACGATGAAGGTATAAGGTCGTCGTAAGGCCAGCTGGACGATCCACATAAATTAGCTCCGAATAAAAGGCGATCGAGACAAGGGTCTAAACTAAAATTCGGGTACTTTAGTTGACCGGTCAGTCATGCGCCACCACATTCACCGGAACGATTCGCGCGCGTTTTAGGAGATTTCGACTGGAAAAGGGCGCGGGCAGCGAGTAAAGCGGTGACAATCCGGCGACCGTTGTGAGTGAGGATATAACGGTGAGTGCCGGAGATTTTCGGATCAAGCCGTGGGCCGCGCAAAATGACCGGCTTGCTGACGCCGACACGCCGACACGCCGACACGCCGACACGTGTCTTCTATGCGGCTCCGCCGCGCTGTTGCCTTCTCTCTGTGCTATCTGTAATGCTCCCTGAACTCACGCGGGCTGACTCCTTGCTCCTGACGGAACAGGCGCGTAAAATAGGACGCATCGTCAAACCCAAGCTCGTAAGCTATCTCAGAGATGTTGAGGTCGGAATGTGCCAGCAATCGTTTTGATTCCAGAATCAGCCTTCCTCGAAGGTGATCGGTCAGGTTCTTGGCGGTCTCCTGGCGAACCAGCTGATTGAGCCAGCTCCGGGACACTCCAAGAAATTTTGCAACCTCCGAAGCGGTGGTCACTTGGTAGGGACGGGCATTTAGCCTCCGCAAAAACCGCGCCGTTAACCCCGAATACTTGCGAAAAGGGTTTGGCGTGGAATGATCCGACAAACAGCGCCGGATCTCAACGAAAAGAAGCCGAAGCAGAGCCGCACTCGCAGCCCGGTAGCCTTCCTGTTTCATGTTGAACTCTGCAAACATCCTTTTGCAATAACTCTCGACCCTCTCAACGGACGACTCGGGTACCGCCAAGACTGCCCGAAATTGCGCGGGATCAAGTGCCGGACATTCCAGGAAGAGATTGACCGAATGTCCCTCTTGCTCGAAAAAATCTTCCTGGAACGACAGGATAAAACCTTCGGCGGGATTTTGATTCCCGAAAGTGTGAACGGCTCCCGGAGGGACGAAGACCAGCGTGTGGGGCTCGATCGGAAAGTGATCGAAATCGATGTTGAAGGACGGGGCTCCGCTTGTCATCCAAAAGATCTGATAAAAGTCGTGCCTGTGCGGACGCTGCCGATCTTGGCGGAGCCGGAGCCCTTCCTCAAGAAGCCCGACGTGAAGCTTATCTTGAGCCCCGGTTGCGTAATCGGAAAATGGAAAGACTGCCGGCTCTGGCTTTTCCGGGCAGGGATTTACCTTAGATAACTTGTCCACAACGTCTTGGGATCATCGCCAACTAGGCTACGCAGAGCACGGCTGCGGAAGCAGTGTACCCGTGCAGGAACGCTTTCTCACCGACCGGGCCAATCTCTCCGTTGCAGAAGAATCCCGCCAAGGGAAGGTCTCCCAGAATGCTGGCGAGTGTTTCCGCATCATGGTCCGAGGTACCAAAGAGTCCCTTGCCCCGGCCCGCACACGAGAAAAGCAAGATGCCAAGCGGGCCCGATAACTTCCTTTTGACACGTTCCGAGGCCAGAACGAGGTCTTCCCGCGCTGATTTCGAATCTCGCAATTGAAATTGTACTGTTTGACCGACCCTTGGGTAGGCACCAACCGCAAGCGCACCGATCTGCGGGTCTGCACCCAGAATGTTGCGGATCAAAAAATCTCCCTGTTTGAAATCGTCGATATATTCGGAGACTGCCAGCCCGAGGAACAGGTTGTTTCGGACCGATACCCGTTGATCGGCCGGTATACTCAGGAAAGCTGTTTCCAAAGCCTGATAAGCCGGTAGATTCCCGATCTCAAGGATCAAGTTTTCTTCCGCCTTGGTGATCGGTGAAGGATCGCCGATGGGTCGGCAGCCCTGACTGACTAGCGATTGCACCACGAGTCCTTTCTTCAACGCGATTGCCAGTAACGGGGCGCCGGAGATATCCCCGTCCCGCAGGAGAAAGATCTCGGAATTCGTGGCGCTCGCGAGTCCGCCGAGAATCGGAATATGGGGATAGGCCCTACCCCATTCATCCAGCCAGCTTTCGACTCCTCCGAAGTAGGGGTTGGCAAGGACCAGCCAGGAACGCACATCCGCTGCCGAAAGGCCCGTGGCCGCGTGCCAATAGTCTGCTCCCGTAGACTCTTCAGTCTGAGCTTCATGGATCTGGACAACTGCAAAGCTATCAGAAGGGAGCGAAAATAAGATCAGACTGAAGCCGGGTTGATGCTCGATCTCCCGTCTGCTTCCGATAACACCCCAGCCGGAGCATCCCACTAATTGCGGGACATGGCCGTGTAATCGGATCAACTCGAGGGTATCTTGGAGGTGCGGTCTCCACTCCTGCGTCAGAAACAAAAACCCGAGAGAAGCGTTTGTCCCGATTTCCTGCCGCAGCGTTTCGGCAACTTCAATCACGGCCTGCTCGGAGTATTTCCCGACAAAAACCCGCGATGCTGCTCTCGATGTCATCAAAAGCAATTTACGAGATGGAACCTGAGATTCAAAAGCTCGATGATGAATTCGTAAACAAAATCGTCGGAATGGAGGAGCAGATGCGGATCGTGATCACAGGCGGACCCAGTAGCGAGCCGATTGATCGAGTGCGGGTAATCACCAATCAATCGACCGGGGAACTGGGTGTCAAGCTCGCGCAAAGACTGGCA
>JAFAMB010000042.1 GCA_019233825.1 Verrucomicrobiota bacterium
CAGCGAGGTCACCAGCAACCGCGCGGGCCGTTCCAAAATCTGCTGAAGTTGAATCGCGGCACGATCTTTATGGCGCGCAAGGTGGCGCAAGCGAAGCCGGTTCAAAGAGAGTATGCCAGCCTCTGTACCAGAGAACAGAAATGATGCAGCGAGGCAAAAAATCAAGACAAACCAAGTCATTCCCCGGACTCCGATGACGACGTTTTTTCGACCGCTACTTCTAGAACACGTTTGCGGCTGCTTTGGCGGATTTCGAAATGGAGCGGCGGGATATCCACAGTTGTTCCAGGCTTCGGCAAGTAGCCGAGTTGATTGAAGATCAGCCCGCCAATAGTATCGAGACCTTCCCGCTTTAGATCGACGCCAATCAGTTCGCCCAGATCGTCGAGCCGGGCGCTTCCGCTCGCCAACCACTTTCCCTGGCCGACCTCCTCAATGTAAAGGGCTTCGTCACCACGCGGTACGGCGTCGCCAATCACTTCTTCGACGATATCGTTAAACGTGATGACACCTTCCGTACCGCCAAACTCGTCTACCACGATGGCGAGACGTTGCGTGTGTCTAAGAAAAGCTCGCAGCAGATCCAGCGCTCGCATGGTTTCCGGTACGAACGAGGGCGCCTCCAGGTGCTCGGAGTAATGTTCGTCATGGTTCAAGAGGAACCGTCTGACGTCGAGCACGCCCAGGATTTCGTCCGGACTATCACCGTAGACTGGGACTCGGCTGTGCCGTTTGATGCGGACCAATGCGATCACCTCCTCGTTCGAGAGGGTGTCCGGTATGGTGAAGGCGTCGACTCGGGGTGTCATGCAATCCTTCACAGTCTTGTCGCCCAGTTTGATTATCTCCTGGATCATTTCCCGTTCGTCCGGGCTGAGCTGCCCCTCTTCGACGCTCAGCTCAACCAGAGTCACGAGTTCTTCTTCATCGAGGCGATCCTGAGGAATCGGTTGCTCCTTGGCGACCAGGTCGGCGGCTCGTTCAGCAAGCTCCTGCAGAGATCGCGAAAGCGGCTCTGCGACCGGCATCAGCACGCCGAGAATCTGGATTGCGCTTTTCGAGAAATGGAACGGATTCGCCAGCGCGAGAACCTTGGGCAAAAGATCGCAAACGAAGACAATCAGTCCGAAAATCGCGAGAGTCTTGACCCAATTTGGTGCCGGCATTGGAATTGCATTGATGAAAACCAGCGCAAGAATGATCAGCGGAATGTTGATCAGCGTATCCGTTAAGAGAATCACGCTGAGGACGCGCCTTGGATTCACCATCAATTTTTCAAACTGCTCTGCGACTACGGGCTCACGCTCCCGCCAACGCCGCACTTGAAATCCGCTGATCGAGAAAAGGGCTGTCTCCATACCGGAAAAGAAGGCTGAGGCTCCAGCCAACAATGCAAGGACCACAAAGCTCAACACCGCTAGTTCGATCGACATTTGCCGCAATCCGCCCTGGCGGATTTCCAACTGCACCGAATTCTCTTTGCGCTCAGCGGAGTGACAAGCAAATTCAAGAGGAGCGGGAATGAAAAAAGCCGAACGAATCCAAGCGTACGTTGAATCCCTGGGCACAGGGTCGCAGCACGATCCATGTTACCTCGGGTACTTTATTTGCTTCAACGAACAGAAGTACTACGAAGCGCACGACGTACTGGAGCAGCTTTGGCTTAAGTCCACCGAACCCACTGACCAATTTTTCAAGGGTCTGATACAATTAGCCGGAGCCTTCGTGCATCTGCAGAAGCAGCACAGGCGTCCGGAACATTTGACCGACGGGCGTCGCATTGCTCCGGCCTGGCGGTTGTTCAAGCTCGCCCGTGCAAACCTCGAGCCCTTCTCACCCCGTTTTCTGGATCTTGACGTTCGATCGATCGTCGAACTTTGTTCCAGGCACATTCTTGAGATTGAGGGAGCGGAGTTCCAGCGCAATCCCTGGAAGCCCGGTGCCGCTCCCAAGCTGGACCTCGAATCAACACACGTCATCGAACAAGCATGCGCAACCGCGAAGGAAAGCTAAACCGGCGGTGGCAATGTTCCCTTTGCAAATGGGGAAAATATTCTTCAAAAGCAATATTCAGAAGGAACAATAGCGGCATGCACGACTTCTCGATTGCCTTGCCGCGGAAGACAAATAGAGTTTCCGCCATTTAGGATAGCATGCGGAATATTGTGAAAACTCTTTTGGTCGGAGCCGTTTTTCTCAGGTTGATATCTGCGGCTATGGCGCAAATCGCGGCCGCCTACGTCGTTGCTGATCATACCACAGGCTATATTCTGGATGCCTACAAGGCTGGAGAAAAACGTCAGGTGGCGAGTCTAACCAAGATCGCTACGGGGAAAGTTGTGCTGGATTGGGCAGCGAAAACCGGCGCGGACCTCTCGCAGCAGGTCGTGGTGCCTCAGCAGGCCATTCTGGAGTCAGGCGGTACAAATCCGATGGGCCTTCAGCCGAACGATCTGATCAGTTACCGGGATTTGATATATGCTGCATTGATGCAATCAGATAACACCGCGGCTGCCACTCTGGCGTACTATGTCGGAGCGGCGCTCCGTCCGGAGGGTGGTGAACGCATGCGTGAACTCGGCGCAATTGAGGCATTTGTCGCCCAAATGAATGCCCTGGCAAGGCAATTGGGCATGGAGCGAACGCTCTTTGTGAATCCACACGGTCTGGAACCGCGCAAAGGCCTCCAACCGTACTCCACAGCGCTCGATATGGCAAAACTGAGCGCCTATGCAATGAAAGACGCTGCCTTCCGGTTTTACGTCTCGCAAAAAGAACGTAGGATTTCGTTTAACAGGGGTGGTCAGGTTTTCCAATACCTCTTGCGTAATACTAATGAGCTCGTCGGAACCTCGGGAATAGACGGCGTCAAGACCGGCCGGACTGCGAAGGCCGGCGAGTGTATTATCATTTCATCACAGCGAGATCCTGAAATAACCCAGCAGGGCAGCACCACGCTGGTCACGCCAAGGCGTCTGAACGTGGTGATTTTGGGAGCTACCGACCGGATCGCGGCGGCAAATCAATTACTAAGCCGCGGCTGGACGCTCTACGATCAGTGGGCGGCGGCCGGGCGGCCAATGGAAAATCAAGCTGTTCAGCGATAGCCAGGAAGCCAACTCATCCCAATCCCCCACCCTTACTATTCCCAATGGACCCTTTGCTCGAGCTGCTTCATCAAAACGCCAATATTCCCCGAGCGGATCTGGCGAAAATGCTAAATCTCTCAATCGAAGAGATCGACCGTCGGATCGATCAATACGAGAAGGAGCGGGTTATTCTGGCCTATCAGGCCGTGGTCGATCCCGAAAAAATCGATGCTGACGCGGTAACGGCATTCATCGAAGTCAGCATCACTCCGGAAAGAGGAGGCGGCTTCGATCGGCTCGCTGAACGGATCGCGCGTTTCGACGAGGTTAAAAATTGTTGGTTGATGAGCGGCGGATACGATCTCGCCATCATGGTAGAGGGCAGTAATCTCCGGGAAATCGCCAGATTTGTTTCTGAGAAACTGAGCACAGTGGACGGAGTTATCTCGACCGCGACGCGATTCCGCCTGAAGACTTACAAACAAAACGGCGTGTTGCTAAGTCAGCCCGTTGACGCCGAGAGGTTGCCAGTGTCCCCGTAGAAATGCATGAGAGCCGCGGCTCCGGTAGGGCGAAGCTCCGCCTGAGCCGCGGTTGAGGACGAAGCCTCGCCCTACCGGAGCCTCGCCCACCATGCTTCCAGCCTAATTTTCGCCAATGGATTTCACCAAATATATTGCCAATCATGTCCGTGAGATTCCGCGCTCCGGGATTCGAGACTTTTTCGAAGTGGTGCAAACAATGACCGACGTCATTTCTCTCGGCATCGGCGAACCGGACTACGTTACCCCTTGGCGCATCCGGGAAGCCGCTATCTTCGCGATGGAGAAAGGGAGGACTGGATATACCTCGAACCTCGGTTTGCCGAAGCTGCGTCAGGCGGTTGCGACGTATATCGAGCAACGGTGCAGAGTGAGTTATCGACCCCAGACCGAGGTTTTGATCAGTGTCGGGGTATCGGAAGCGCTGGACCTTGCCCTGCGAGCGTTGCTCAACCCCGGCGACGAGGTCATCTTTCACGAGCCGAGTTATGTTTCGTATAACCCGAGCGTACTGCTATCTTACGGCAAGCCGGTGGCGGTCCGCACTTCCTCTGAACATGAGTTTCGTGTTCTGGCGCAAGATATCGAGCGGGTCATCACGCCGCGTTCCAAAGCGCTGTTGTTGAGCTTCCCGACAAATCCGACCGGGGGAATTCTCCGGGCGGAAGATCTAGAACCCATCGCCGAAATTTGCAGGCGGCGCGATCTAGTCGTCCTCTCTGACGAAATCTACTGCGAATTGGTTTACGACGGCACTGGGCACGTTTCCATTGCCTCTCTGCCGGGGATGAAAGAGCGGACGGTCCTCTTAAATGGCTGTTCTAAGTCCTATGCGATGACCGGTTTTCGCGTTGGTTACGCTTGCGCCCCCGGCCCAATGATCGAGGCGATGATGAAGATCCATCAATACGCCATCATGTGTGCTTCGATCATGTCACAGGAGGCGGCTATCGAAGCGCTTGAGAACTGTCAAAAAGAGGTGGAAATCATGCGTGAAGACTACGAGCGCCGCCGGAACTTTGTGGTTAATCGGCTGAACGAGATCGGCCTCGCGTGCCACACGCCGAAAGGCACTTTCTATGCGTTTCCCGAAATCAGTTCGACAGGTCTGAAGAGCAAAGATTTCTCCCTTCAATTACTGAGATCCAAGAAGGTCGCAGTTGTTCCCGGCAGCGCTTTTGGGGTTTCGGGCGAAGGTTTTGTGCGTTGCTGTTTCGCCACCGGGCTCGACAAACTGAAAGAGGCCATGGACAGGATTGCGGAGTTTGTGGAAGAGATCGGATCCAGGTAGGCATGAGCGAACCAGTGACGAAGGCGGTCATCCTCGCTGCGGGACGCGGTTCACGCATGCGGGAATTGACCCGCAACATGCCCAAGCCAATGGTAGAAGTTTGCGGTAAGCCGATCCTGCGGTACATCGTCGACGGCCTTCGCGATGTGGGGATCCCGGAAGTACTGGTCGTTGTCGGGTATCGGCAGGAGGTGGTTCGGAAGCATTTCCGGGACGGTTCTGCGTTTGGGGTGGAAATAACTTACGTAGAGCAAGTTACCCAAGATGGCACCGGAAAAGTGCTTGAACTTGCCAAAGAATTCTGTGGAAGCAATCCGTTCATTCTTAGCTACGGCGATATCCTGGTTGAACCATCAAGTTACATCCCCCTCACCCAGCCCGGTGATCCCGAACTGATGCTGACCGTGCGGTATACTGAAGACACCTCAAAAGGAGGCGCTGTTTATGTCAACAATGCCTTCGAGGTGGTCGATATCCAAGAAAAGCAGGGTCCCGACCAAGCGCGCACACCGTGGTACAATGCCGGTATTTACACCTTCAAACCGACGATTTTTTCTTATGTCGCCCGTTTACGGAAGTCACCCAGAGGCGAATACGAATTGACCGACGCAATTCGCGCCATGGTTCGGGATGGAAAGAAGGTGAAGGCGGTCGAGATCAAAGGCTATTGGACCGACGTCCGGGACCCGGAGGCTTTGGCGGAGGCTAACGAGAAACCGCCGAGGCCGCAATGAAGCGACCAGCTCATGGCGGGCTACTTATATGCGGATTGGTTTTGCACAGATCGACACAACCGTAGGCGACCTCCGAGGAAACCGGGGCCTGATTTTTGCCGCCTATGAGAAGGCGGTGTCCTCAGGAGCAGATTTGGTGCTGACTCCGGAGCTGGCGCTGACCGGATACCCGCCTCAAGATCTCGTATTCAAATCCCGGTTTGTCCCGGAGACGCTTGAGTCATTGAACTGGTTGCACGGAGCCGTTGGCCATGTCCCGCTTCTGGTTGGATATGTCGACTTTAATCCAGGTCGGACCGGTAAACCGTTTGTAAATGCTTGCGCTGTTTTGGCCAAAGGGGAACCGATTCGGAAGGTTTTCAAGACGTTATTACCAACGTACGACGTATTCGATGAAGCCAGGTATTTCGATCCTGCACCTGATCAGGAACCGATCGAACTGCTTGGCACGAAAATCGGTATAACAATCTGCGAGGACATCTGGACCGATAAGTACCTGAAGCGCGACCTGTACCGGCAGGACCCGGTTTCTATCCTGGCCTCGAAAGGAGCGCAGGCCATTGTGAACTTGAGTTCATCCCCGTATTACGTCGGAAAGCCCGCGCTTCGGCGCCAGATGGTCAGTGAACTCGCCGCCACCTACCGAGTGCCGTTCTTTTACTGCAACGGAGTAGGCGGAAATGACGAATTGATTTTTGATGGCAACTCCTTTGCCATAGACGCGGCCGGCAATACCATTTTCCAGATGCCCGGTTTCCGTGAGCAGGTTGCGGTCATAGAATCGTCCGCGGAGCCGGTCTGTGCAGCCGACTTGCCGCCCGAGCAAGAGATCTACGAGGCGCTTTTGCTAGGCGTACGGGATTATTTTTCCAAGTGCGGATTCAAAACCGCAGTGCTCGGCTTGAGCGGTGGGATCGATTCGGCGGTCACAGCGGCGCTAGCGGTAGCGGCCCTGGGTAAAGAGAATGTGGTGGGGGTTTCCATGCCAAGTCAGTACTCGTCTCAAGGAAGCCTGGATGACGCAGCGAGTCTGGCCAGAAATCTTGGAATTGTGCGTCACGTCATATCGATTAAGGAGCCCTTCGACGTATTGAAGAGTCAGTTCAAAGAAATCTTTGCCGGCAGAGGGGAAGATACTACAGAAGAGAACATGCAGTCCAGATTACGCGGCCTGACTCTGATGTCGATGTCGAACAAATTTGGCCATCTGCTTCTGACAACCGGGAACAAGAGCGAACTCGCGGTCGGCTATTGCACAATTTACGGCGACATGTGCGGCGGGCTCGCCGTGATCAGCGATGTACCGAAGACAATGATTTACAAACTGGCGCGCTGGATAAACCGCGAAAGGGAAGTCATCCCGAGCAACTCAATCACGAAGCCGCCGAGTGCGGAGCTTAAACCGGACCAGAGGGATCAGGATACGTTGCCGTCGTATGAAGTGTTGGACGAGCTCCTAAGACTATACGTAGAAGAGCTTTTAAGTCCGGAAGAGATTGCGGCCCGCGGTTTTGATCCCGAAACCGTTCGCTGGGTTCAGAGAAGGGTGGATATGAACGAATACAAAAGGCGTCAGGCTGCACCCGGTCTAAAGGTCACCAGCCTTGCGTTCGGGATCGGCTGGCGAATGCCTATCGCTCAGCGTTATCTTCGGTAAGTGCCAACCGAAATGAAAGAGTACATTGTTGCACGCCAGAAATTGGTGGACAGGGCGCTGGAAGGGTTTCTCCCAAAGCCGAGCGTCAAGCCGAAAACGATACATAAGGCAATGCGATACAGCATATTCGCTGGTGGCAAACGGTTACGGCCAATCTTATGCATTGCAGCCGACGAGTGTTGCGGCGGTGAGCTGACACAGTCTATCCCGCTGGCCTGCGCAGTTGAATGTATTCACACTTATTCGCTGATTCACGATGACCTGCCTTGCATGGATGATGACGACCTTCGCCGTGGGGTGCCAACCTCGCACAAAGTTTTTGGTGAAGCCATTGCCGTACTGGCGGGCGATGCTCTTTTGACATTTGCATTCGAGTTAGCGGCCCAGGTACAGGGGTGGCCCCGCTACTCATTAAAGGACATTGTCCGGGAGCTTGCAGTTGCTTCCGGCAGCCGCCACCTGATCGCCGGCCAGGTGCTCGATCTGGAGAGCGAGGGAAGACGAGTCTCATTGCCCTTGCTGCGGTTCATCCATGAATCAAAGACCGCAGCGCTCCTTTGCTCATCGATTCGACTGGGTGCGATGAGCGCAAATGCCACGCCTGCACAACTGGAAAGTCTGTCAGGCTTCGGGAAGGCTCTCGGACTCGCGTTTCAAATCATCGACGATATCCTGGACGTCACGCAGACGTCCGAGGCACTCGGGAAAAGCGCGGGCAAAGACCTCGTGGCCGAGAAGGCGACCTACCCGTCAATCGTCGGACTCGAGCGTTCGCGAAAAGTGGCTCGCAAATTGACCGAGGAAGCCCACGCCTCGCTCAAGCCGTTCGGACAGAAAGCGGAAGTCTTGCATGGTCTCGCCGATTACTTGCTCGCCAGGGAATACTAAAAATAGTTTGTCACGCCGGGTTGCCTATGGCATTCTTTGCGCCTTTCGAATTAGACATTGACCATGGCGTACGCGATTATTCGGTCTGGAGGTAAACAGTATCGGGTGAGCCCCGGGGAGACCATAACGGTGGACAGACTGGTGGCCGCACACGGAGAGAAGGTCACATTCGGAGACGTTATTTTGCTGGCTGACGGAACAAATGTCACCGCCGGTGACCCAGTCATCGCCGGGGCGAAGGTGGTGGGCGAAGTGATCGAACAATTTAAAGACAAGAAGGTGATCGCTTTCAAGTATAAGCGGCGCAAAGGATACCATCGGACGGTGGGTCATCGCCGCCAACTGACGCGCGTGAAGATTGAAACGATTAACTCATGAATAGCCGGGCAAGGAAGCGCACGACGTAGATCTTCCCGTCCAAGCTTCTTCACAGTTTAGAATTTAGAAGTATGGCTCACAAGAAAGGTCAAGGTAGTGTCAAGAACGGACGCGACAGCGTTAGTAAACGCCTGGGCGTAAAAAAATTTGGCAGCCAACAAGTGGTCGCGGGCAACATCATTGTCCGCCAGCGAGGAACCAAATTTTTGCCGGGTAAAAATGTCGGATTGGGTCGGGATTATACCATTTTCGCTCTGGTAGATGGCATTGTACGTTTCGACCGGAACGGGCGCAGGGTAAACGTCGAACCGATCGAGGCGGCGCAATTGAGTTCGACTAACTGATCCGGCAAAATTATTTCCCTCCCGACGGAAAAAGCGCCTCGAACCTTGAGGCGCTTTTTTTGTTTTTACGGAAGCATGTTCAACGTTGTCCTCGTCGAACCGGAGATTCCTCCGAATACCGGAAATATCGCCCGGCTCTGCCTGGCGACGCGTAGCCGGCTGCACTTGGTTAAGCCTCTTGGTTTTTCGGTCGATGACCGGCGGTTGCGGCGTGCAGGCATGGATTACTGGGATGAGGTGGTGGTCCAGTACTGGGAAGGCTTTGCCGAATTTGAGGCCGCGACACGCCCGCCAAGCCGACGTTTTCTTCTAACAACTAAGTCTAAGCGAAGGTATTGGGATGCGGATTTCCGCGAGGGAGATTATCTTGTTTTCGGTCGCGAAACAAAAGGGCTGCCGGAAAGCTTCCTTTTGTCCCATCCGGACGATTGTTTGACGATACCAATGGCGCCGGAAGCCCGTAGTTTAAACCTGGCAACCGCGGTGGCCATTATATTGTTCGAAGGCGTCCGCCAACTGACACCATCATGGTGATTAAGCACCCACAGCTAAGCGCTAAAGATATCTACCGATCTTTTAAGGTGGGTTCACGAAGAATTGAAGTGCTTCGAGGTATTAGTCTCGAAGTCGGGCGCGGCGAGGCCGTTTTTCTCTGTGGCGTTTCCGGCGCGGGAAAGACTACCTTGTTGTACACCCTGGCCGGCCTTGAACGACCCGAAGCCGGCGAAGTCATCTTTGAGGGCCACCGACTTTACCGGAATGGCTCTTCAGCGGACGCAAAAGTTCGGAATGAGAAAATGGGATTTGTGTTTCAGAGCTATTTTTTGTTGCCGGAACTCACCGCTCTGGAGAACGTGCTGGTTCCATCGCTAATCCGGAACAGACAACAGCTCGAGGTCGCCGTCCAACATCTGCAGCGGGTCGGTCTGGCCGGTCGGATGAACCATCTGCCAAGCGAGTTGTCCGGTGGAGAACAACAGCGTGTAGCGATTGCACGCGCTCTGATCAATGATCCGGCCATCATTTTCGCAGACGAACCGACGGGCAACCTCGACACCGCAAACGGCGATGCGATCATGGAATTGCTGCTTGCTTTGGCAAGAGAGAAACAGAAAACATTGGTCGTAGTAACTCATGATCAAAGGCTCGCGTCGGCCGGGGACCGGCGTGTAAATATCCAGGACGGATTATTGACCAACTAACATTTGGACCCGTTTAAGTATGAATCTCAAAATCTACATCGACGGAAACTTCTACGACCAGGCTGAGGCGAAAATTTCCGTGTTCGATCACGGTCTCCTCTATGGTGACGGGGTTTTTGAGGGTATCCGTTTCTACAACGATCGAGTGTTCCGTCTGGATGAGCATATTGAAAGGCTCTGGGATTCGGCTCGGGCGATCGCGATGGATGTTCCCATGTCGAAATCAGAGCTGATCGTAGCCATCCTGGAGACTATCCGGCAGAACGAGCTTCACGATGGTTATATTCGTCTCATCGTGACGCGTGGCGTTGGATCCTTGGGACTCAATCCGGATAGCTGTCGCCGGCCAAGTATCATCATCATTGCCGCCACGATCGCTTTGTACCCGGAAGATTTGTATCATAAGGGCTTGACCATGGTGACTTGCTCGACGCGCCGAATGCCGCCGGCGGCATTAAGCCCACGGGTGAAGTCGCTGAACTACCTCAGCAACGTGCTGGCAAAACTTGAAGCCCAGAACGCAGGGGCCGGGGAAGGCCTGATGTTGAACGAACAGGGCTACGTCACCGAGTGCACAGGAGACAACATTTTCGTCGTCAAAAAGAGCGAGATTTCCACTCCCCCTTTGAACTCCGGGATTCTTGCGGGCGTAACCCGGGTCGTTGTCTTTGAGCTGGCAGAGAGGCTCCACCTTCGGGCGGTAGAGCGTGAGTTAATCAGACATGACATTTACACGGCGGACGAGTGTTTTCTGACCGGGACCGCGGCTGAGGTCATCCCGGCTGTGCAGTTGGATCGAAGGTTAATCGGTAACGGACACCCTGGACCAATCACTTTGCGGTTGATCGAAAGCTTCCGCGAGTTGACACGCACCAGCGGAACTCCGATTTATCAGTAGGATGCTTTAGATACGATGAGAGCGTCCGAGTAACGGGAGTTAAATTGGCATGATTTGTGACGTCTGCAAAACAAACACGGCAACGGTCTATCTGACCCAGATCGTCGATGGGAACATGAAGAAGATCAACTTGTGTGAGGCCTGTTCCAAGGATAAAGGCGTCTCGGATCCGACCGGTTTTGCTCTGGCGGATCTATTACTTGGCTTAGGGGAAACGCAACAGGTCGAACAAGCTGCCCCGACGGAGCATTGCCCGGTATGCGGGTTCACGCAGGCCGATTTTAAGAAAACGGGCCGGCTTGGGTGCAGCGAGTGTTACGGCACATTTGCCGAGGGTTTGGGATCCCTGATCAAAGCGATGCACAAAGGGACAAAACACACCGGCAAAGTCCCCGCGCGTTTATTCAGAAATATTGTGCGTTCCGATCGGCTCAATGAGTTGAAACGCAACCTCGAAGAAGCAGTTTCCAAAGAGGACTACGAATCGGCAGCAACGATCCGGGACGAGATCCGGCACTTGGAGTTGGAGGAGCAGGCCTAGCATGAAAATCGGTTCTATATTTACCACACGCGGGGATTGGTTGTCCCCGGGCAACGGGCATCATCCGATCGTGATCAGCAGCCGCGTCCGGCTGGCTCGCAACCTGGCTAAACTGCCATTTCCGGGATGGGCCAAGAAGACCGAGAGGATCCGCATTCTGGATGAGATCAAACCGGAAGTAGATAGCCTGGCAGTGATGCGAAGCTCGTTTTCGGAGCATTTGAATGAACTTTCCGCGTTGGAAAAGCAGGTGCTGGTGGAGCGGCATCTGATTAGCCGCGAACATGCTGCCAAAGGGATGGGCAGCGCGGTTGTGATCAATTCGACACAAGCTGTCAGCATCATGATCAACGAAGAAGATCATTTGCGGATGCAGGCCATCACTGCGGGGTTGGAATTACAAAAGACTTTCCGGATTATTGACGACGTTGACACTGCGCTGGAGTCGCACCTTGATTTCGCTTTTGATCCCGAATTGGGATACCTGACGGCGTGTCCGACGAATGTCGGCACGGGCATGCGCGCCTCTGCGATGGTCCATTTGCCCGGGTTGGTGCTGAGCGAGCAAATCAATCAAGTTATTAATTCGGTGAACAAAATCGGTTTGGCAGTGAGAGGATTGTATGGCGAAGGGACCGAGGCCATGGGCAACCTTTTTCAAGTTTCCAACCAGACTACGCTGGGGGAAAACGAAAGCCAGATTATAGAGCGGCTAAACAAGGTCATCGAGACATTAGTTCAGCGCGAGAATCAGGCTCGGGAGAATCTTCTCGAAACAAAGCGTCCGATGCTGCTGGACCAAGTCGGTCGGGCCTACGGTATTTTAACGCACGCCTATTCGGTCTCGTCCAAGGAGGCCCTAAACTTGCTATCGGTAATGCGCCTCGGGATTGACTTAGGGTTTTTCTCGGAAGAGGGTCGTACATTGATTAACTCATTGTTGATGGAAACACAGCCCGCACATCTCCAGCACCTTTCGCAGCAAAAGTTGGCCGCCGAAGAGCGCGACCATCTTCGCGCCGACATCGTACGGGAGAAGTTGAAAGACTTACCTAAACCAAACAAAAACAAGTTGTCGGGGGGTCAGGCAGCGGGTCCGGCACCGGAAACGCAATGATGAATAATTTTACTCCACGTGCCCAGCAGGTGTTGGCGCTCGCGCGCAAGGAAGCTGACCGGTTCAACCACAATTACGTGGGAACTGAGCATCTTTTGCTCGGGCTGATCAAACTTGGCCAGGGCGTTGCTGTAAATGTGCTGCAGAAGATGGGACTCGACTTGGAAACGGTCAGGATGGAAGTCGAGAAACATGTCGGCTCGCACCCCGAAACAAAGATGGTCGGGAACATCCCCTACACGCCGCGGGTGAAAAAGGTGCTGGCGCTGGCAGGCAAGGAAGCCAAAGCCCTAAACCATTCCTACGTAGGTACGGAACACATTTTGCTGGGACTCTTGCGCGAAGGAGAAGGCGTAGCCGCCCGAGTATTAAAGAGTCTGGAAGTCGATATCGAAAGAACTCGAAACGAAATTTTAAAAGAATTGGACCCGAACTTTACGCCGCCTGAAAGCGAGGCTGAATCCCCGCAGGAAGGCAATAAAAAAGATGTTAAGACGCCCGCTTTGCGTGCGTTCGGCCGGGATTTGACCGAACTGGCAAAGAAGGGCGAGCTGGATCCGGTTATCGGTCGGAAAAACGAAATCGAACGAGTGATCCAGATCCTTTGCCGACGCACAAAAAACAACCCGGTGCTCCTAGGTGAAGCCGGCGTTGGTAAAACCGCTATCGTTGAAGGGCTTGCCCAGGAGATCGGCGCCGGAAACGTGCCTGAACTGCTCCGCGACAAGCGAGTCATTACGCTCGATCTCGCCCTGATGGTCGCCGGAACCAAATACCGAGGGCAGTTTGAAGAACGAATCAAAGCGGTCATGGACGAGATCCGGCGCTCAAAAAATGTCATTCTGTTTATCGACGAGTTGCACACTATTGTCGGTGCAGGCTCTGCGGAAGGCGCCATGGATGCTTCCAACATTATCAAACCGGCACTAAGCCGGGGTGAAATGCAATGCGTCGGTGCAACGACCCTGAACGAATACCGCAAATACATCGAGAAAGATGCCGCCTTAGAACGTCGCTTCCAGACAGTCAAAGTCGAGGCTCCCACCGTCGATGAGGCCGTTCAGATTCTCAAAGGGCTGCGCCCGAAGTACGAGGCGCACCACAAAGCTCGGCTGACGGATGAAGCATTGGAGGCGGCCGTTCGATTATCCGACCGGTACCTGACCGGACGCTTCCTTCCGGACAAGGCGATTGACGTCATGGACGAGGCGGGTGCGCGAGCGCGAATCAATGCCATGACCCGCCCCCCAGACGTCAAGGAGATTGAGAAAGACATTGAAAGTATTCGCGCCGAAAAGGAGGGCGCAATCAAGGCCCAGGACTTCGAGAAGGCGGCCGCGCTTCGTGATTCGGAAAAACAAACCAAGGATAAACTGGAGCGGATCCTGGCCGAGTGGCGAGAACAGCGTGAGGAGCGCGAGGTGGTTGTCACCGGAGATGACATCATGCACATCGTATCCAAATGGACCGGTGTGCCCCTCAACCGCATGGAGCAAAAGGAAGCTCAGAAGCTTCTGAAGATGGAGGAGGAGCTCAAAAACCATGTCATCGGTCAAGATGAAGCGGTAGTCGCCATCAGCAAGGCCTTGCGGCGTTCCCGCGCAGATTTGAAAGATCCGCGACGTCCGATTGGCTCGTTCATCTTTCTGGGACCAACCGGCGTGGGTAAAACATTCCTGGCGCGTTCTCTGGCAGAGTTCATGTTCGGTGACGCTGACGCCCTGATCCAAATCGACATGTCCGAGTATATGGAGAAATTCACCGCGTCGCGCCTGATCGGTTCGCCGCCCGGTTACGTGGGATATGAGGAAGGCGGCCAGTTGTCGGAAGCGGTCCGGCGCAGACCTTATTCGGTGGTTTTGTTCGACGAGATTGAGAAGGCGCACCCGGACGTCATGCATCTCCTCCTGCAAATTTTGGAGGAGGGCAAAATTACCGACAGCCTTGGGCGGAAGATCGATTTTCGGAACACGATCATCATTATGACTTCGAACGTGGGCGCCGAGCTGATCAAGCGTCAAACCTCGCTGGGTTTTGGGGCAGTTGCCAGCCACGAGTCGTACGAGCACATGCGGGACAAGATTCTTGAAGAATCGAAACGGGTCTTCAAGCCCGAGTTCTTGAATCGGTTGGACGATATGATCGTCTTTCACACGCTTGGGCGAAGCGATCTTGCCAAAATTGTGGAACTCGAGGTGGCCAAGGTGGTCGATCGCGTCCGCATGAAAGCCATCAAGGTGCATCTGGACGCGTCTGCGGTCGAATTCCTCATAGATAAGGGCTACGACCCGACGTACGGTGCCAGGCCGATGCGCCGTGCAGTCGAGAAATTCCTGGAGGACCCACTCGCGGAGGAACTGCTGCGCGGCAAGGTGAAGTCGGGCGACGCGCTGGATGTGTACGCGGCCGGCGAGCAGCTGGAATTTAAAGTAGGCCAGCCGGAGCACGGTGAACCGGCGAACGCCTGAACAAGTCAAAAGGGCCGGCTAAAAGCCGGCCCTTTTTTTGTTCGGGGTTCGGAGTTTCGGGTTCGGAGTTCACAAACGATGACCTTCGAAGGCGCAGTTGCTATCCAGCGGTTCTCCGAACCCAAGAGAAGGGTCTCGCGATGAGCTGACCCGCTAGGCCCGAACCCGGAACCGGAACCCCGAACTCCGAACCTCAAACTCTACCAAAACCACTTGCCAATCGGTGTCTCACGTAGTGAGTGTGCCGCATGTTCTGGAAACTCCGCAAGCGCTCGATCGCCCTGAACCGATCGGGTGTGATTATGGGCGTCTTAAATGTCACGCCCGATTCCTTTTCGGATGGCGGCCGATTCACGGACGAGGAACTCGCGCTTCGACACGCCGAGCGTATGGCCGACGAAGGAGCCGCCATCCTGGATGTGGGCGGAGAATCGTCACGGCCGGGGTCCGAGCCGGTGCCTCTGGCTGAAGAGCTTCGACGCGTTATCCCCATCATCAGGCGCATTCGCAGCCGGTTTTCAGATCTTCTTTTATCGATCGATACATATAAGGCAGAAACAGCTCGCCAAGCCCTTGCGGCCGGTGCAGATATCGTCAACGACATCTCGGCTCTGCGCGCTGATCCGGCGATGATCGAAGTTTTGCAGCGCTCGGGTGCCGGCGTCATCCTCATGCACATGCAAGGAACGCCTAAGCTGATGCAACTGAACCCAAATTACAAAGATGTCGTGGCCGAGGTGTTTGCGTTTCTCCAGGAACGGCGAGATGAGCTCGTCGGCTGCGGCATTGATCGTCGCAGAATCGCGATCGATCCGGGCTACGGCTTTGGCAAGCGCCTTCAAGACAATGTTCAGCTTATTTGCCAGCTGAACCGGTTCGCCGAACTTGGACAGCCGGTGGTCGTCGGTGTCTCAAGGAAATCGACGATTGCCCAGTTGCTTGGTAATCCGAAGCTGCCGCCGCGCGAACGGTTGTGGCCAACGGTTGCCCTGACTAGTTTACTCCGGCAGAAGGGTGCGCACGTTTTCCGGGTGCATGACGTGCGGCCGAATCTGGAGGCCTTGCGGATGACGGAAGCGATCGTATCCGATGATTGAAGCGATTTTAGAATTTCTACAGAATTACTGGAACGCCGCGATAGAGATCGTGTTCCTGGCTGTGGCGATCTATTACGGCTACCTTTATTTCCGCGGGACCCGGGGCGCAAAGGTCCTTACGGGCCTAGCCATTCTGTTCATCACTCTCACCCTGGTCTCTCAGATTCTGAATCTTACGGTGATCAGCTGGCTTCTTCGCAGTTTGACGGCGTTCCTGGCAATCGCCCTCGTGGTCATCTTTCAGCCGGAGCTTCGTCGGGCGCTCGCAGAACTCGGCAGCAGCCAGTTTTTCTCATCGACAACCCAAAAGAAGGACACGATCGACATAATCACCGACGCAGTTTTCGAACTTGCAAGTAAGCAGACCGGCGCATTGCTGGCCATTGAACGAGACACCGCAATCCAGAGCTTCGCGGAGAGCGGCGTCAGCATTGATTGCGAAATTTCGCAGGAACTTTTGCTGACGATCTTTTTTCCGAAAACACCTCTGCATGATGGCGGGGTGATTATTCGAAACGATCGGATTATAGCGGCGGCTTGCATATTCCCGGTCAGCCAGCGCGAAGACCTTGACCGTACGCTCGGTCTCCGGCATCGTGCGGGTCTCGGAATCAGCGAAGAATCGGACGCGATCGCAATTGTCGTATCCGAGGAGACAGGGAATATTTCGATATGTCATCGCGGAAAAATCGAGCGCGGCTTTAAACCAGGACAATTCGAGAAACGGTTGTCCGAGCTTCTGCTGCGCGGGAATGGCCAATCGGCGGACAACGAGGACAATACTTTACCGGAGCCGGATACAACGCCTTGAAAAAATGAAACGACTTCTCTTCGAGAACTGGCGCGCCAAGCTTATGGCGCTGATCGTGGCCACCGCGGTTTGGTACTTGATCAAGAAGAATGTCGACGAAGCGCCTGAGCGTTGGAAGTTCGAGCATCGGCCCACCAATTTAGGGCCCGAGCACTCTTAACCTGGACTTTGCTCCGTATGCGGAAGCTCTTTGGTACGGACGGGGTTCGGGGAACGGCAAATATTGAGCCTATCACAGCAGGATCGGCTCTCGGACTGGCTCAAGCCGCGGCCCGGGTGTTGGCCAAGGAAGCAAGCGAGCCGGTCGTGATCGTCGGAAGGGACACGCGTGCGTCCGGGGAGATGCTCGAAGCGGCTATCGCCGCGGGTCTCGCCGCCAGCGGCGTGGACGTACTGCTCACCGGCGTTCTGCCTACTCCTGCGGTTGCATATTTGACGACAGTGCATCGGGCGCTTTTCGGGATCGTGATCTCTGCATCCCACAATCCTTTTCAGGATAACGGAATCAAGTTCTTCGGAGCGAATGCCTACAAGCTGAGCCACGAAGTCGAACTCGCCATCGAATCCGAATACTTCAATCCGGGCGAGCACCCGCCTGCGACCGGGAAATCAATCGGGCGCATTCGCGCTCTACCGGACTCGATAGAGCAATATGCCGCCTTCGCCGCCTCCACTGTTTCAAAGGACTTTTCGCTATCTGGAGTCAAGGTGTTGGTCGATTCCGCAAACGGTGCAGCGTATCAGACTACGCCCGTCGTTCTGGCGAGGCTCGGTGCCGAGGTGGACCTGCGCTTTGGCGCACCCGATGGGTTCAACATCAACGAGGACTGCGGAAGCACGCATCCCGCTACTCTCGCGCGTCTGGTCCAGCAAACGGGTGCAGGTTTTGGGATTGCTCACGACGGAGATGCCGATCGGGTTCTGTTTTGCGACGAAAAAGGAGTTCCGCTGGATGGGGACGAGCTTCTCGCCATTGCGGCGGTCGATTTACTGAGCCGTGATCAACTGCGAGCAAACACCCTCGCGGCAACAGTGATGAGTAACTTCGGCCTCGATGAACTCCTGCATCGGCACGGAGGAAAGGTGTTGCGTACCGATGTGGGAGACCCATTCGTCATAGACGCCATGGTTCAGCATCAGTTGAACTTGGGTGGAGAACAGAGCGGCCACCTTATCTTCCGGGATTTTACGACAACCGGGGACGGATTGATCGCCGCACTCCAGATTATGGCCGTGATGGCACGCACCGGAAAACCACTCAGCGAGCTTCGCCAGGTCTTGCACAAATTTCCGCAGATTCTACGGAACATCTCGGTCCGGGAAAAACTGCCTTTTGAACAATTCGACCGCCTTACTGCGCGAACGGCGGAGGCTGAATCCAGGCTCCATGGGAAGGGTCGTGTCCTGCTGCGATATTCTGGCACCGAAAAGAAGGCGCGTCTGCTACTTGAGGGTCCGGATACCGATGAACTCAACGAAGTGGCGGACGCCATCGTGGAAGAAATTGTGAAGAGCCTGGGCGCGTGAACTACCTGGTCACAGGAACGGACACCGGCGTTGGCAAGACCTTTGTCACTAGGGGCCTGCTCCGGTCCGCGCGATCCAAGGGACTCGACTCTGTCGGGATGAAACCGATTTGTACCGGCGACAATAGTGACGCATGCGAGCTCAGCGAGGCCTCCGGTGCGAACGAACCTGAGCATCTCATTAATCCGGTTTGGTACAGAACACCGGTCGCGCCGTACGCAGCATCGATCATCGAGAATCGCCCGATAGACATCAGCGCCATTTGCGAGGCGTTTAGCAAACTCGCGAACCGGCATTCAAGCGTAATGGTCGAAGGGTCCGGAGGCATCGCCGTCCCAATCCTGGCTGACTACGACTTTCGTGATCTCGCGCGAGAGATCGGCCTGCGCGTAATCGTGGTGGCGGCCAACCGGCTTGGCGTTTTGAACCACACGCGCTTGACCGTTGAGGCGATTCGGTCAGCAGACCTGGAGTGTTCATTGATTGTGCTGAATTCGACGCATCCCGAGCCTGACATTTCGCAAGCCACGAATTTGAGCATCCTGGAAAGTCTTGTGGATGTGCCAGTTGCGTCTGTAGAACACAATCAGCGAGAGTTTGGAGACCTCGTTGGGCGGTTGTTGTGATGTAGCCGAACCGTGTCGGTTTGCTCGGTTCTGAAGAGTGCAAAGCGGGGACCCTTCGCCTACTTTGCGCTTAAGTTAGCGCTTATGCGTGTCATCCGCGTGTCCGTATCGATTTCACGCCTACATAACGGGTGTTCGGTAAAATGAACTTCTTCAGCTCAACCTCGAGATGACGAATACGAAAACGGGCCATTAAAGTGTCGGCGATCGCTGACACCAGTGTTTCCAATAATCGAGCCCGGTTCTCCTCCGCGACCCTCACGGCTTCGGTCGCGACAGCAGCGTAATCGATGGTTTCATCAAGCCGATCGTGTAATTCTCTAAAGCCGGCCTCGATCTGAAACCGAATACAGACCAGCAGCTTTTGAAAACTCTCCCGCTCTTTTTCGGGAACACCAATTTTGCTTTTCACCTCGAGATCAACAATCTCGATCCATTCGTCGTCACCGTTCAGCGTTTGGCGTTTGGCGTTCACGGGTTGCCGTTCAACGTCCCCTAGCCTAACCGAAACCGCAGTTCCTTGATCAAGCGGCCGCCAAATCGTTCTTTTAACTTTCTCAGTATCAGCGGCTTCCATTGACGGTCGAGCTCGTACAACACTGTCGGCTGAAGTACACTGACAATCAGGGTCCCCTGATGGAGCCTGGTGGGGCGGGAATGTCTGGCAAAGAAATCGCCGACAATCTCAAGCCAGGCAGCGGCGATTTCTTCCTCCCGCAAACGGCTTTCAAGCCCGAGCTT
The DNA here is from genome assembly GCA_019233825.1 of Verrucomicrobiota bacterium. Classification (GTDB taxonomy): domain Bacteria; phylum Verrucomicrobiota; class Verrucomicrobiia; order Chthoniobacterales; family JAFAMB01; genus JAFAMB01. The sequence continues at coordinate 19,952 of JAFAMB010000042.1, forward strand.
CGGTGCGAGTTGCTCAAGCAACTCGCGGATAGAGACAGTCCGGTCCCCCTTTTGGTCGGGCTCGGGTAGGCCACGCCATTCTTCTATGACACGTCTGCGAAACGATCGCCTCATAAAGACAAAGGACAGTCCGGCCTAAATCGCGGACTGTCCCTGCGGAATGTCTTCACCGTTCCAGGCGCCAACTCAGCTGTCGCCGTCGCTACCGATGGCTTCCACCGGACACCCCTCCATAGCCTCTTTGCACAGAGCTTCTTCCTCCGGGTTCTCCGGCTGCTTGTACACATAGGAGTGACCACCGTCATCGTTGCGCGTAAAATTTGCAGGCGCCGTCTCACGGCAAAGGTCGCAATCAATGCATTGATCATCCACGTAAAAGCGACCGGCCGCATTTTGCGGATACTTATTTGCAACGTCAGCCATATTTTTACTCTTTTGTCTCCTTAGCGACTCCGAAATGCAGGCTCTTCTACGGACAAGTTTCCCTGCAGAGTTTTCAAAAGCCCGCTAATCTAACGAATCGATCTGAGACTGCAAGTCTCAGATCGATTCGTCCGGTTGAAGTTCCCAGTTTTGAAATCGTGTGCCTTTGACAGCATCGCCTACCTGGCGCAAAACGCAAAAAGACAAAACGGGCCGGGTCAGATCTCAATCATCAGCTCATAGGACTCGTAAGCCTATAAGACTCATAAGGTCGCCAGCGTGAAGCGCCTCTTCAAGACAGCCCTTGGACAGTCCGTAGAGACGAGCTAAGGTTCCCTATGACTCTTCAGCCTGCGCTGCAGCCGAAAGAAGGCTGGAACGTTTTACATCTCTTTTACCGCCTCGAGTATGGCCAATGGCAGACCCTGACTTCCGAAGAAAAGCTTGCCGCGAAGACAAATTTGTCCGCGCTCACACAGGAGGCCAGATCTCAGCCTTCCACTCAGCTTTTGACTTTTGGAATGTTCTCTCCAAAGGCTGATCTCGGATTCATGCTGCTGACCGATGATCTCCATACCGCGAATAGCATCGAAAAGAGGCTGACCTTATCCCTTGGAGTCGAGGTCTTGACTCCGGTCTTCAGCTTCTTTTCCCTCACCGAACGTAGCGAATATACGACCACCGAAGAAGACCATGCCGCATCTCTGGCGGGCGAAAAGGGGCTCTCGGCCGGCTCGCCAGAGTTTGAACGAGCTATGACTGAATTTCGGGACCGGATGAAGAAATATCTCCAGGATCGCCTCTATCCGAACATGCCGGACTGGCCCGTGTTTTGCTTTTACCCGATGACGAAGCGCCGGAACGCCGGGCAGAACTGGTATATTCTTCCTTACGAAAAGCGAAAGGAGCTCATGCTCGGGCATGGGCGCGTTGGGCGCCGGTACAGCGGTCGGGTTCGTCAACTCATCACCGGCTCCACCGGTCTGGATGACGCCGAGTGGGGCGTCAGTCTGTTTGCCCACGACGTTTTCGACATCAAATCGATTGTCTACGAAATGAGATTTGACGAGGTCAGTGCACAATACGCCGACTTTGGAGAATTCTTCATCGGCCTTCAACTCTCGCTCGATCAGATATTTAGAAGGATCCAGATATAGCGCACCCTTTGCGCAGATGGGAGGGGATAGAAAACGTGACAGCCGTCGAATCAGTGGCTCGGGAGAAGCTTTGCGAGCTCAGAGTAGTCCTTACACAAAATGTTCCGCTCCTGATCGCCTATTCTGGAGGAGTCGACAGCACTTTCCTTCTTGCCGAGGCTACAGCAACGCTTGGTAACCGCGTTCTCGGTATTATCGCCGATAGCCCGAGCTTACCGCGGAGTTCGCTGAGCTCAGCTCTGTCAATCGCCAGGAGTTTCGGAGCCAGTGTGGAAATCATTGCTACGGCAGAGCTATCCGATCCGCGGTACGCCAGCAATCCCATTAACCGCTGTTATTTCTGTAAGCTCGAGCTTTTCTCCAGAATGCAGCAAGTCGCGGTTGAACGCGGTTTCGCTGCCTTGGCCTACGGCGAAAATGCGGATGACGCCTTCCAGGTGCGGCCCGGCAGCGCGGCCGCTCGGGAATTTCGTGTGCTGGCTCCGCTGCGAATCGCCGGCCTCACCAAGGCAGAAATTCGTTTTTTGTCGCGCCAAAAAGGTTTGCCGACCGCTGACAGCCCCGCACAACCTTGTCTGAGCTCGAGAATTCCGCACGGCACGGTTGTCACCAGGGACGCCTTGGCAATGATAGAACGCGCAGAAGACTATGTGCGTTCGCACGGATTCAAGATCTTTCGCGTTCGCTACTTGGCTCGCTCCGGGGATGGTCCAGTCGCAAAGCTCCAGGTTGACCCGAATGAGATGGAGAAACTGCCTTCGCGGGAGAAACCAATCCGACAGGCACTTCTCGCGATCGGGTTTCGCAATCTCATCATAGACCCGGACGGCTATAGAGCGCCGGCTCCACGGGGATCGTTTAATATTTGTTTTGATCCAACCGCCTCTTTGAGTTATTGACTCACTTCCCCTATTCCAAAGGCAGGGCCTGCGCAAGGGTTTTAGTATGCATCCGATGATCTCAAATATTTTGTTCCTAGCTCAGCAAACACCCGCTTCCCCCGGTGCTCCTCAACCAGATCTGCTGCAGACCCTTCTGCCATTTCTGTTCATGGGGGTTCTATTTTATTTCTTGTTGATTCGTCCGCAACAGAAACGGCAGAAGAAACATCAGCAGTTGATGGCCGACTTGAAGACCGGCGACAGAGTGGTCACCAACAGCGGTATTCACGGTCTGATTGCAAACGTGAAAGAAACGACTTTTCTGCTTAAGGTGGCCGATAACGTTAAGATCGAGATCGACAAGAGCGCAGTGGCCGGGATTGAAAAGCCGGCCGAACCCAAGGCAGCCGCTCCGGAAGCAAAACCGGCCGCTTAGCAGTCTGCTATGAACGCGACGTTGACCTTCTTTTTCGGCCTTTTCATTTTAATCCTTTTCGCCTGGTATTTTCTAACCGAACAAGAGCGGACCAAACGCTGGCTGGGCACGAGCCTGGCCCTTTTGCTGTGCGCATTTTCGATCGACGCGTTCCTGCCGTTCGAGCAGAAGATCCATCTCGGGCTTGACCTGCAGGGCGGCACCTCGTTTCTGGTACGGTTGGTACCGCCGGTCCCTGAAGAAGGAGGTCAGCCGCGCCCGATCACGCCTGAGATGCAGGAGCAGGCCGTCGAGGTAATCCGGAAACGGGTGGATGAATTTGGGGTCAGCGAACCGGTTATAACCAAAGAAGGCAATGATCATATTCTCGTCCAGATCCCGGGGCTGAGCACGGCGCAGATTGAAACAGCTCGCCAGCAACTGCAGCGGGTCGCTAAGCTGGAGTTCCGGCTCGTTCATCCGAACAATGAGCAGCTCGTCCGCCAAATTACGGCCGGTACCGCCTTTACTCCACCGGGGTATGTCATACTTAGCTCAATTGAGCGTCGAAACGGCCAACCGGAAAAACTGTTAGTCAAACGACGCCCTGAACTCACCGGGCAGGATGTCGCGAGCGCGCGGCCTGTTTTCGAGCAACGCGGCTACGAAGTCTCGCTAAGACTGACCAGGGCCGGTGCCGAAGCCTTTCGTCGGGTTACCCGAGATAACATTAATAACCGCCTCGCAATCGTTCTGGATAATGAAGTGGTCTCGGCCCCGACCATTCAAAGCGAAATCCCGAATGGCGAAGCGGTCATTACCGGCAATTTCACCGCCGACGAGGCCAGGAACCTTGCGACCGTCATGGAAAATCCTCTGCAGACGCCGGTCGCAATCGATGAAACCCGGACTGTTTCCGCAACGTTGGGCCAAGACTCGATTTTCCGGGGTATCGCGGCGGGCTTAGCCGGGCTCGCGGCGACGTTGATATTCGTGCTGGTTTACTATCGTGCGGCGGGTTTGGTCGCTTTTATCGGTCTGGCCGTAAACGGCGTACTGCTATTCGGCGCGATGGCCCTGTTCGGATTCGTCCTGACCCTGCCCGGTATCGCCGGCATCATCTTAACGATTGGGATGGCGATTGACGCCAACGTGCTGATCTATGAGCGCTTGAGAGAAGAGCTTGAGCACGGCAAGAACCTCAGGCCGGCAATCGACACAGCTTACCGCAAAGCATTTAGCGCCATCGTCGACTCGAACCTGACAACTTTGCTGAAGGTCGCCATCCTGTTTTGGCTCGGCTCGGGACCCGTCAAAGGATTCGCGATCACTCTTACGATCGGCATCATTGCCTCGATGTTTTCGGCCCTTCTGGTCACTCGAAACATCTTCGGCTGGGCCCTTAAGCTTAACCTGGTCAAGCGCATCTCGATGCTGCATTTGATCAAATCCAAGAGTTTCGACTTCCTAGGCAAGTGGCGGCCGGCTCTGATCGGTTCGGTGATTTTCCTGGCAGCTTCGATCGGAGCTTTCGGCCTGCGGGGCAGCAGCATGTTCAACATCGATTTTACTGGCGGTGACTTTCTGCTGGTCAGGTCAGCAACGGCCCTTACTGACGCCCAGATTCGTGGGGAACTCGGAAAGATCGGTCTGGGGAATGCGGTGATTCAACAAGAGACGAGCCGGCAACAAACCCAGGTGGCGCACTTTATTTCCATCCGTTCACCGTTCGGCACTGCAGACAAGATCGCCAATGAATTGAAACAAGGATTCCCAGCTGCCAATCTCACCGTCGAACGGTCTGAAGGGGTTGGCCCGATCATGGGTTCACAGCTGGCGGCAACTTCGCTTTTCGCACTTGGAATCGCGATTCTAGGAATTCTGGTGTACGTGACCATTCGATTCGAATTCTCGTTTGCGATCGGCACGATAGTGGCAATGCTCCATGATCTGGTCATTACTCTCGGCATTTTCGTCATGGCCGGACGAGAATTTTCTCTGGTAATGGTCGGCGCGATCCTCACCATCGCCGGTTACTCGATCAACGATAAGATCGTCGTATTTGACCGTATTCGTGAAGGCCTGCGTTCAGGGAGAAAGGGCTCGATTCAATACTTGATGAACGCCAGCATTAACGAGACCTTGAGTCGAACCATTCTTACGAGCGGAGTGACCCTGCTTTGCATGCTCTCGCTCCTGATATTCGGCGGTCCTGTGCTGGCCGACTTCGCGTTCACCAACGTAGTCGGGGTGATTGTTGGTACCTACTCCTCGATTTTTATTGCTGCGCCGATTGTTCTGTGGTGGTCCAATCTCCGAAAGGGGAACCTGAGACTCGAGGTATCCAAGCCTCAGGAAGCCGGCGCCAAAGGCAAGCAGGTTGCCGCAAAGCCAACCTCGTCGCGCTCCTAGTCGTGTAGGCGAAGCGTCCCGCTTTGGATCGATCTCATGAAGAAGCAAAGCGGGACGCTTCGCCTACATCGCCGATACCCTCATCCTTGGCGGCATGTCGCACCCGCTATGAGAATTCTCGCAACCTGCCAGGGGTTCTGCTACAAGTCTAAGAACAGATGCGATAGTCGCTCAATCGCACGATATTCATTCTCTCCATGTCGACAATCAAGGATGTAGCTGCCCTAGCGGGGGTTTCATATACCACAGTTTCTCACGTCATTAACAAGACACGCCCTGTAAGCGAGAAGGTGCGTAATGAGGTCGAGGCTGCTATCCGGCGATTAAACTACGTGCCCAGCGCCGTTGCAAGATCGCTGAAGCACCAGGCGACTTTTACAATCGGTCTACTTGTATCCAACAGCACCAATCCTTTTTTTGCAGAGTTGGCACGCGGCATCGAAGATACGTGTTACCGCGCGGGTTATTCAGTGATCTTATGCAACTCGGACGATCACCCCGACCGACAGCAAACTTATCTCCGAGTGCTGCTCGAAAAACGCATAGACGGCTTGATCATCTGTTCCGCAGGCGACGACCTTGGTCTGGCCGAACAGGTCCGCGAAGCCCCGGTGCCAATCATCATCGTCGACCGCGCGGTTAAGGGCGTCACGGCCGATCTCGTGCAAATTGATCACCTGAAGGGAGGCTACCTGGCAACTCGGCATCTGCTGGAACTGAAGCATAAATCGATCGGCTGTATCGCTGGTCCTGACACCACATCCGTTAGCAGCGAACGCCTTAATGGATACCGGAAAGCGCTCGCGGAAGCCGGTGCACCCTTTCGATCTGAATGGGTTGTGATGGGAGACTTTACCGCCGAAGGGGGCTATAAGGCTGCCAAAAGACTACTCAAGAGAACGGAACTAACAGCCGTCTTTGCCAGCAATGATCTCATGGGCATCGGACTACTGCGATTCGCAGCCGAGCACGGTATTCGGGTCCCGAGCCAGCTCTCTGTGATCGGCTTTGACGGTATTGAGCTGACCCGTTACATCTACCCAGCGTTAACTACGGTCGGGCAATCGATGCACCGACAAGGCGAGATCGCTGCCAGCGCGCTTCTTGAGCGCATACGCAAAGGAGGCGAAGGCCGAGTTCGCCGGATACTTATGAACCCAGAACTTTGGGTGCGCGAATCGACGGCTGCACCCGCGCCGTTTGTTCTGAGCAGACACGAATAACGTTTCTCGTTTCTGATTTCCGGTTTCTCGTTTCTCGTCGAGCGGACGTACCCGCTCCCATCGGGCGCTATCATGCGCCCCACGAGAAACGAGAAACCAGAAACGGTTTTATCGTGTACGTTCTGCAATCCTGGCTCTATAGGAATCAAGGACTACGGCCAGAATGATGACTCCTCCGGTGATCATCTGTCGCACGAAATCCCCGACTCCAATCAATATCAGGCCATCTGCCAGGACCCCAATCAGGCACGCACCGAGGAAAGTGCCGATAAGCGAGCCGCGGCCGCCGTTCAGACTCGTACCGCCGATAATGACAGCCGCGATCGCGTTCAGCTCGAAGCCGGTACCCAGGATGGGGCTTGCAATCGTAAGCCGAGCCATGTAAACGATCGCGCCGATCCCGACAGTCAGACCCGAAATAACAAAAGCGGCCACCTTATAGATAAAGGTGTCATGACCCGACAGGCGCACAGCCTCTTCATTGTTGCCGATGGCATAGATAAGTCGGCCAAACACCGTCCGAGTCAATACCGCCCATCCCAGCAATACGAGCCCTAGCGCAACCAGGAAGATTGCCGGGATGCGCAGTAGTGTCGCCGTTCCGAAATCGTTGAAAGCATTTGGAAACTCGAACAGGGTACGGGCGTTCGTCACCTCTAAAGCCCCGCCGCGGGCGATATTAAGCATACCCAGGGTCACGATGAAAGAGGGCACATTCCAGAAGCTGGCAACAAAGCCATTAACAAAACCGCAGATCATGCCGACAGCGACGCTCGTGAGCGCGGCTGCGGCGATTGCAACGGGCACAGGAAGTGTTTCGGCCTTCAGGACGAGCCCGGCCACCATTGCCGAAAGCGCCATCACTGACCCGACCGAAAGATCGATTCCGCCAATTAGAATGACGAAAGTCATGCCGGTGGCCATTATCAGATTAATCGTGATCTGCGTCAGTATATTGGTAATGTTCGACTCGTCCGTGAAATGCGGTGCGGTGGCAGAGAAAACAGCAATCAGCAATAATAGCGCAATCCCGATACCGGCCTCACGCAACACCCGTTGCACGACTGCACGCGCCGGTCTTTGCGATTCTAGTAAAGTGACCTGGTCGGGAATTCCGCGGTTTTCGTTCAACATGCCGACCTCAGCTGATTCGACGATCCGGGTCCTTTTTCCCTGCCATATACTCGCTGTAGGCTAGCGACAGGATACGCTCCTCGTCAAACTCGTTGCGGCGAAGTTCCCCAACCAGCCGCCCACGCGAGAGCACGAGGATGCGGTCACAGAGCACCATCAGCTCGGGGAGCTCTGACGAGACTACCAACAACGCCTTGCCATCGGCCGCCAAGCGCCGAAGCAACGTGTAGATCTCGGCCTTCGCGCCAACATCGATACCCCGGGTCGGCTCATCGAGCATGAGTACCGAGGCGTTGCGAAACAGCCACTTTGCGATGATCAGCTTCTGCTGGTTTCCGCCCGATAGTTCGCGGGCGGTCTGCTCGAGGGATCTGAAACGCACGTCAAGCTGCTCGACCCAATGGCGCGCCGTGGCTCGTTCAGTGCGCACGCGCAATATCCCCGCCCGGGCGACGCGAGCGAGATTGGTCAGCGTGAGGTTGACGCGCACCGGCATCGGCAGGACAAGCCCCTCATCTTTTCGGTTTTCAGTCAAAAGGCAGACGCCATGCCGGACGGCATCTATAGGGTGATTGAACCTGACGCGCCGGCCGGCCAGATAGATCTCTCCGCCGTCACGCCGATCGGCGCCGAAAATTGCTCGAAGGGTTTCGGTCCGGCCGGCGCCGACGAGGCCGGCAAGGCCCGCAATTTCGCCATAGTTAAGCTCGAACGAGACGCCGTGAGAACTACCGCGTACGCGTAGTCCCTTAACACCCAATGCTGGCTCCGGTGCGGGCGGCGCGGCGCTGCCCGCCTCACTCGCCGCGACCTCGATCGCATGGGCCGCAGCTTCTAGCCTGCGCCCAACCATTAACCGGACCAGTTCAGGTGCGCTCGTCTCGGCGACGCCGACCGTCTCGATCCGCCGCCCGTTCCGGAGCACGGTCACACGATCACACAGCTCGAATATTTCCTGCAGATGATGGGAAACGAAAATGACGGTCATCCCGGAAGCACGCACGCCGCGAATGATCTCGAATAGTCGCGCCACCTCGCGCGGAGTAAGTGTTGCCGTCGGCTCGTCGAGCACAAGCAACCGGCCGGTCGTTGAAAGAGCCCTGGCAATTTCAAGAAGTTGGCGTTGCGCAATTCCAAGATGTTCAACCCTTGCTCCCGGAGCGATATTAAGCCCCACTCTGTTCAACAACTCAGTTGCGCGCCGCTCTAAAGTTTCTCGGTCCAGCAGAAAGCCAAATCGCCTCGGGAGCCGTTCGAACAGCAGGTTCTCCGCTACTGAGAGATAGGGCAGCTGGTTGAACTCCTGGTACACGACCCGAATGCCGGCCACCAGAGCGTCGAGCGGCGTCCGCGGATGGTACGGAGACCCCAGAAAACGCATCACGCCGCCCTCCGCTGTATAGGCGCCGCTTAACACCTTGATCAGCGCCGATTTGCCTGCACCATTCTGGCCGACAAGCGCATGGATCTCACCTGGTGCAATCTCAAGGTCGACAGCATCGAGCGCGGTGACGCCGGGAAACCGCTTGACGACACCGCGCAGTTCGAGAATGGGCTCCATTTGGGGATGGCCGGCCTCGGGCCCGACCGGCTCTTCCATCGCATCAGGACCCCGGCGCTGTCACCAGCTTGATGGGCGTCTTGATCCAGCCCTCAAGCTTCTCGCCCTTAAGCGCCTTCATCGCATAGTCAATTCCATTTGCGGCCATCTGGCTGCCGAACTGATCTATAGTAGCCAGCAGCTTGCCTTCCTTCAGAAGCGGTTGAACCGCGGGGATATTATCGAAACCTACGACCTTGATTTGTCCAGATTTGCCGGCGGCATCTATCGCTTTCACGACCCCCAGCGCCATCGAGTCGTTGGCCGCCATGACGCCCTGGATATCGGGATGCGCCGTCAACATATTCGAGAAGACCGTGTTAGCCTCCTCTGTTTCCCAGTGCGCTGTCCGAGAGTCGAGCAAGTCAAGTTGGCCCTCCTTGACTGAATCATCAAACCCGAGTTTTCGCTGCCGGGCGTTGTCGGCCCCCGGATTGCCCTCGAGAATAACGACTTTGCCACCCGGACCGAGGGCCTTGGCAAGCACATCTCCCGACATCTTGGCTCCCGCCCGGTTATCGGGACCGACAAATGCGAGCGAAATGCCCGCCTGCTTCTTTGCCGCTTCGTCGAGCTCTACATCAATGTTGATAACGACGATGCCGGCCTTGATGGCGCGCGCAAGCGGTGGCACGAGCGCGCGTGAGTCTGCCGGTGCGACGACGATTGCGTCGACCTTTTTAGTGATAAAATTCTCGACGGCGTTGATCTGAGTATCGATGTCCGTCTCGGAATGCATCCCCACCGGAATCAGGGTAAGATCGCCGCGCTCTTCGACATGTTTCACCGCACCTTCCTGCATGTCCTTGAAGAACTCATTCGCGAGCGATTTCATCACGAGACCGATGACTGGTTTCTTGGTGTCCTCGGCTTTCCCGACGCCGGTCAAAGGAAGCGCCAGGGGGAACCCCAGGAAGATGATCGCAAGCGTTCTAGGCATTCTTTTCATGTTTATCTCCTCGGATTGTTAAATTCAGGACGATGATCTGGTAATACTTTGGAGGAAGAACGACGCCGCGACGGCAACGCCGGTGCGGGGCCGGTTCGTTCCGGAGGGATTTGCAGTGAGAGTTAGTTTGTAAATGCGCTTACTTCGGCGCAAACGTTTGCCCTGCAGCTTATGAGCTAGGGTCGCCCAGGTCAAGCTATATCGT
>JAFAMB010000092.1 GCA_019233825.1 Verrucomicrobiota bacterium
CTCGCCCTACCGGCCGCGGCGAACCGCAGCTCGGGCGGAGCGGCTCGACTGAGCTCGCCGAAGTCCTCGCCCTACCCGCGCTCAAAATTCTCTAAGGACTTGTGACCGATGCAGGCTAGAATGCCTGAATTGCAAAATTGAATATGACCATTTCGACTGAGGCGATAACGGAGGAGGTAAATAGCCATGGCCAGTGGGTTCACACGGTTCAGAATGAAATAGCTCGCGTGATCGTAGGTCAGAAATACTTGATCGACCGGCTGCTCATCGGGCTGCTCGCAAACGGGCACGTTCTCCTCGAGGGTGTTCCCGGATTGGCGAAAACACTCGCCGTCAAGACGCTGGCCTCCTGTATCCGCACGAACTTTCGCCGTCTTCAATTCACGCCGGACCTCTTGCCGGCAGATATCATCGGGACCATGATCTACAACCCGCGCGACGGTGAATTCCGGCCCAAACTCGGCCCGATCTTTTCGAACCTGATCTTGGCAGACGAAATCAACCGCGCTCCGGCGAAGGTGCAGAGCGCCTTGCTCGAGGCGATGCAGGAACGCCGCATCACCATCAGCGAACAGTCTTATCCCCTTTCGGATCCGTTTCTAGTGCTGGCGACACAGAACCCACTCGAGCAGGAGGGCACCTATCAACTTCCGGAAGCACAGTTGGACCGGTTCATGTTAAAGCTCAACATCGGTTATCCAAGCAAGGTCGAGGAGCGCAAGATCCTGGACCTGATGGGCACCTCAGCACCGGACCTCTCGGTTCAAAATGTGGCCTCGCCGGAAGAAATCATCCGCTCGCGCGATATAGTAAATCGCATATTTATTGACGAGCGCGTGAAAGACTACATCGTCGATATTGTCTGGGCGACTCGTTACCCCAAGGATTACAACCTGGGCATGGACGGATTGATCAGGTACGGAGCCTCTCCACGCGCGACCATTAATCTTACCCTGGCGGCCAGGGCACATGCTTTCCTTAACGGAAGGGGCTACGTCACCCCGCATGACATCAAATCGGTTGGTCCGGATGTCTTGCGGCACCGAGTGATCGTCAGTTATGAGGCCGAGGCCGAAGAAGTCACCAGCGAGACAATTATTCAGAGAATCTTTTCCGGTCTTGCGGTTCCATGAAATGAATCGATGCAGTCTGTTCCTGAGATCCTGAAAAAAATCCGCAGGCTGGAACTCCGAACCCGGCGTTTCGTCGAAACGGCCTTTGCCGGCCAGTATCATAGCGTTTTTAAAGGGCGCGGCATGAATTTCGATGAGTTCCGTCAATACGACTTCGGCGACGAAGTCCGTTCCATCGATTGGAACGTGACGGCCCGGATGGGTGAGCCGTACGTCCGCAAATACATAGAGGAACGTGAACTGACCGTCATGCTCTTGATCGATGTGAGTGCGTCGGGCGGTTACGGCAGCGTAAACACCAGCAAGAGGGAACTGGCCGCCGAAGTCGCTTGTCTGCTGGCGTTTTGCGCAATCCGAAACAGCGATAAGGTTGGGCTTATCCTGTTCACCGACCGCGTCGAACTTTACATCGCGCCCAGGAAAGGGCGCATTCACATCCTCCGGTTGATCCGCGAGATTCTTTACTACGAGCCGGCTGGCAGGAAAACGGATCTGACGCAGCCTCTAAATTTTCTGAATCGGGTGACCACCAGACGCGCCGTCGTTTTTCTCTTATCGGACTTCCACGCCGAAAATTATGAAAGGCCTTTGACCATCTGCGGTCGCCGACATGACCTCATCGCGATCCCAATCGAAGACCGTGGCGAATATGCAGTACCGGATATCGGGGTGGTCCGAGTTGAGGATCCTGAAAGCAACTCGGTTTACGAGATCGAGTTTTCTGATCGGCGCGTACGGTCCGAGTTCAGCAAACTCGCTGAGCAGGAACGCCTCGAACGTGAAGCCTTGTTCCGCAGAAAAAACATTGATTCAGTCTCGCTTCGCACTGACCTGGATTATTTTCCTGTGCTCCGGTCATTCTTCCTCCGAAGAGAAAACCGGCTAAGACGTCAATGATTTGGTTTTTTCTAGCACAAGCCGCGTCGAAAGCTCCAGACGAAATTGAGGATATTCGTCCGCCGATTAACGGCCCCCCCTCCCTCTGGCTCGTGCTGACTCTAGCGATCTTGCTCCTGGTCGCAGTTGCTGCATACTTTCTTTGGCCTAATCCGAAACCTAAAACTATCCTGCCCCCTCTTCCAAAAGAGGTGGCTAAGCGGCGCCTGCAAGGAGTGAAATCAAGAATTTCCACCGATAATAGTTACGACTTCAGCATTGAAGTGTCTGACATCCTGAGAAGCTTTATTGAACAACAGTTTGGTATAAGAGCAGTGCGACAGACCACCATCGAGTTTCTGGGCGAGGCTTCAAGCAACCCCCATTTTGATCTAGCCCAGAAAGAAAGGTTGCGTCACTTTTTGGTGGCTTGCGATGCGATCAAATTCGCGCGAGCGCCCGCTGGGACAGCGGACAGTGAGGCCTTGTTTGAACAGGCCTCATCCTTCGTGGAGGAAGCCAAGTGAATACTCTCTTCCGATTCGAACAACCCTGGTTTCTGCTGTTGCTGGCTCTGCCTCCGTTGCTTTGGTTTATGGGCAAGCGCTTACAGAAACCACCAGTCATTCGATTCGCCGCCGCGCGGATCTTCGCAAAGGCAACGACCTTTCGCCATTCCTGGGCGCAGCCAATCCAAAATGGGCTCTATTACTTTGGCTGTGCTTGCCTGATCGTCAGTCTTGCCCGGCCACAGTTTGGCGTGGCCTCAAGCCGGATTAAGGCAAGCGGTATCGATATCATGATTTTGCTGGACGTCTCCCTCTCAATGCTGTCGGAAGATTTTTCCATCGGATCCCAGCGCGCCAGTCGACTCGAGGTAGTCAAGCAGGTCACCGAGAAATTTATCAGCGGCCGGCCCGATGATCGGATCGGCATTATCGCTTTTTCAGGCCGTGCTTACCTGGTCAGCCCCCTCACGCTCGACCATAAATGGTTGATCGAAAACCTTGCCCGGCTCAATATTCGCCGGGTCGGCGACCAAACTGCCCTCGGACCCAGTCTCGTCGAAGATGGCACGGCCATCGGCTCAGCCTTAGCTACCGGAGCGAATCGACTTCGCGACAAACGAGCAAAAAGCCGGGTCATCGTCCTATTGACAGACGGGGATAACAACGCAGGCAAGATTCCACCCTTGACGGCCGCAGAAGCCGCCGCGGCGATCGGCATTAAGATTTATACCATTGGTGCGGGCACCAACGGATTAGTCCCCTTCCCGCACTCGGACGGTTTTGGCAACACCTATTATTCGCAAGAATATATGCCGTTCAAAGAGGATACCTGCCGGGAAATCGCACGCATCGGCGGCGGAGTTTTTTTCCGGGCTACCGACACCAAGACATTGAAAGAGATTTTCAGCCAGATCGATCAGTTTGAAAAGACGGACCTGGAGGTGCAGAGATACCAGAACTACCGTGATGTTTTTGGCTGGCTGCTGGGAGCAGGGGTTTGCTGCCTCGGCGCTACTTTCATCTTGAGCGAGACAATCTGGAGTAAGGTGCCATGACTTTCGGTGAACCAGCCTGGCTATGGGGTTTGCTCGTGCTGCCATTGCTGGCTGCACTCATCATTTACAATGATCGGCGACGCCAAATGCGGCTCGGGCAGCTTGTCGCGGCTCGCCTGCTGCCTGAACTCACCGATGCGGTCGGGCCATTGTGTATGTTAGCCAAACGCATTCTCTTTCTAGGGGCGCTGTCTATGTTCTTAGTCGCTCTCGCCCGGCCCGAATTGGGTTCAGTCGAACAAAACGTCACCCAACGCGGCCGCGACATTGTCCTGGCGATCGACACTTCAAAGAGCATGTTGTCGACCGACCTAACCCCGAACCGTTTGATGCGTGCGAAACTCGCTGCGCAAGATATCCTCGACGCCATGAAAGGCGATCGGTTTGGCCTGGTCGCTTTCGCGGGAGCGGCACAGGTGGAGGCTCCGCTGACTGTCGACTACCAGACGGTTCTGGATGCGATCAACCAACTCGATACTAAAACTGTCGAACGCGGCGGCACCGATATCACCTCCGCAATCGAATCCGCAGAACTGGCGTTAGGCAAATCTGAAGGACCCTATCATGCCTTGGTGCTCCTGACCGACGGAGAGGATCTCGAAGAGGATGCGGTTGCAGCCGCCAAGCAGGCCGCCTCTTACGGAATTCGCATTTTCACGGTCGGGATCGGGACGCCGGAAGGTTCAGCTATTCCGATTGATCCTGATCATCAAGAGTATCTGCGGGATCGTAACGGAGAACTGGTCCGTTCCCGGTTGGACGAAAACCGGCTGCGGAAGATCGCCCAACAAACCGGGGGCTTTTACGTTCATCTGGAAAATGGAGCGATCTCGCGCTTGATTAGTGACGGTCTGCTCAAGCTGGGCAAGGGAAATATCGACGAGCGTTCATTGCGGATACCGATCGAAAGGTACCGCTGGCCGGTGGCATTCGGGCTCCTCCTTCTACTCCTCTCGGCCGCGTTGGGCGATCGGCGGAGAGAGCGCGGTGTGATTCACGCTCCCGTTGAAAGTGCGGTCGCTGCAGCCATGTTGGCATTAGTCGTCAACGCACGCGCCGACTCAGCGCTCGACCACTATAACCGGGGAGATTTCGATGGCGCCCTGGAGAAGTTTCGGGAAGAATTAAAGCGCGACCCCGCCTCACCGACGACCAATTTCAATTTCGCAGACGCGGCGTACCGTCTGCAGAGATATGACGAAGCCTTTGAGGCTTACGCGAAAGCCATGGTGAGCAGTGACCCGGCTCTTAGACAAAAGGCCTATTACAATGGCGGTAACGCTCTTTTCATGCAGGGAAATAATTCCCAGGATATCGAACAACAATTATCCAGCTACTACGATGCCCGCTACCAGTACCATCAGGCGCTCGATCTGAATCCGCGAGACGAACAAGCGAAAAAAAACCTCAGCCTTCTGGAAGAGCGTATCAAGCAGGCGGAGAAGCAGAAAGAAGAACAGCAGCAAAGGCAACGGACACAACAGCGACAAAGCCAGAGGCACCGTAAACAGCGAAACCGGAACAAACAGCAGCAGGACCAAACGGGCCAGAAATCGGATCAACGATCTCAATCGGGCTCTGGAGGAGGTCAGCCTGATGCCGATCAAACCCCTGGAGGCCAACAGCAACAACCCTCCGATCCGACCGAGGGCGCCGACGAAGACGACTTGCAAGACGAACCCACCCCCGCTCCTAAAAAGAATGGACAACTCCGAGAGATCACACCATCCGACCAACAACCGCAAATGCAGCAACCGCTGGGCTCAAAACCGGGCGAGATGTCTGAAGATGAAGCCCTCGGTCTGCTCGATTCATTGAAAGATGAGGGTGACAGAATCGATCTCATGCGCCGTAAGACCGACCGCGGCGTTCTTCGCGACTGGTGAAATGAAAAGCTTATTGGGCGTTTTAATCCTGGTGCTCGGCATCGTGACCATCGCGGTTGCCGAACCGTCGATCTCCGCATCGCTCTCCGAGACCGTCACCGATTTAGATCATCCCGTGCAGTTGGAAATCAAGATTGAAAATGCGAGAGTTACACGGCCGCCGACTATTTTCGCGAACGGGTTGTCGATTAACTTTGCTGGAACGTCGAGTCGCACTCAGATTCTCAACTTTCGCGCTTCGACGATCACCACCTTCACTTATATTGTAACACCCACCAAGGAAGGAACCTATGATATCCCGCCAGTCGAGGTATCGGCGGGCGGAAAGACCTATCGGACATCGAGCCTGACTCTCAAGGTCATTCACAACGATAGCAACAATGCCGGTCATCCGGGTACTTCTGACAAGCCCTACTTTGGGGAACTAGTCGTCCCGAAGGATTCGGCCTACGTCGGCGAACAGATCCCGATCGAACTACGTTTTTATTTCAATCAGAGGATTCAGTACCAACCCTACCCGCAAGGCCAGTACCCGATTTTTGACGGAGAAGGTTTCGTGACAAAGAAGTACCCGGATCCAAGCGAAAAGCAGTTTGAATTGAACGGGCGGCCATACCACGTGGTCGTCTATAAGACCGCGTTGACAGGCGTTAAGCCCGGAAAGCTGGAATTGCAGTCCGCCACTCAGAGCTTTCTGATTTCGACCCCGTTCGGATCCAGGAGCTCGCCTGGATTCCTCGACCCTTTCGAAGACTATCAGCAACAGGTAGTTGACGTGAAGACCAACGGCGCTTCGATCGATATCAAGGCCCTTCCCGCGGCTGATCGACCCGCGAGCTTCTCCGGAGCAGTGGGTGATTTTACTCTGGCCACTTCGGCGCAGCCCTCCAAGACAAGAACCGGCGACCCCGTCAGCATGAAGGTTGAGATCAAAGGGCTCGGCAACTTCGATCGGATGGAGCAGCCGAAGCTGACCAACATTGAAGGATGGCGGACCTACCAACCTTCCGAAGAAACCGAGGCACTGGATGACCTTGGCTTGAGCGCAGTTAAAACCTTTAGTTATCCTTTGGTAGCCGAAAAACCGGTCAGCAATCTGCCGATCGTCGAATTTTCCTACTTCGATCCGAATGCGGAGAAGTATGTCACGCTAAAATCCTCGCCGCTCAACATCCAAGTCGACGGAGAACGACTCCCCGACTTGTCGGTTCCTCCTGTTTCGCTCGGAGCTCAGGGTGCGCCGCAGCCCAAACCTCAACCGATACCGGACGTGCTGGACATTCAGACGCGCCCGCCCGCTCCTGCCTCGTTTCTTCCTTTGACGGCGCAACCGGTCTTTTGGATAGGACAAGCCATTCCTGCCGGCGGTTTTCTATTGCTTAGCTTCGGGCTCTGGTTCAAGAACGCAAGAATTGCAAGTTTGCCGCACAGAACCTTAAACCGGGAAAAGCGGGCGCTCTGGAAGAAAATCGACGCATCAGACAATCGCCCAGAGGTTTTGCAGGCCGCGGTGCGAATTCTAGAGTTGGATATCGTTGCTCAAACCCGCTCCAAGGCGGGGTATCGTAAGTCTCTTGAAGATCTGATCGGCGAGGAGGGTCTGCCGGCAGACCTGCGCAGCGACGTACGCGAACTCGTCGCAGCCAGAGGCGCAACTGTGTATGGACATCTTGGCTCGGAGTTTCTAACCGAGGAGGAAAGAACTCGAATCAAGAGCGTCCTCAATCGCTGGAAAGCAGCGGCATGATAACCAGATGTTTTTTGATTGCAGCCTGGTGTCTGTCATTCGGTATGTCACCCGCTTTTGCGACAGTCACCTGGGAAGCCGCGAATGAGGCCTATCAGCACGGGAAGTACGAAGAGGCCAAGGTAGACTATATCCAGTTGGTGGAACGGCGTGAGTACAGCGCTGACCTTTTTTACAATCTGGGGAACGCCTGGTTTAAATTGGGTGATCCGGGAAGGGCTATTCTTAATTACGAGCGTGCGCTTGTCCTGAATCCGAGGCTGGAAGAAGCCAGATCCAACTTGCGAACGGCGCTGAAAATTGTCGGTAACGACGATCAGCCCACGTTGCGCGAGCGGATCGGCGATTACGCGGACTACTTCCCACTGGTCGCCTCGATCGCCTTCTGGACCGCCGCGGTTTTTTTCATCCCGGCATCGCGAAAGCAGGGAAGCTTCATCACGTTCTGGCGCACCGCTTTTATAGCGGCCATTTTCGTTTTTGTCGGTAGCGCCGGCCTGTCTTTTTGGGTTGGCTCAGGGTCAAAGGACCCAAATCGAGCCTTGGTCGTCGAATCCGCAACCGACCTGAAATACGGGCCGGCTGTGACTGCACGGCCGGTCGAAAGTCTGCAGATCGGGCAACAAGTCCAACTAATTTCCGAAAGGGGAGCTTGGACGTTTTGCCGAGCCAGCACTGATAGTTTAGGATGGATACCTACCCGAAAAGCCGAGCGCGTCATTCCGTAGTGCGCTGTCTTGTTACGACTATCCTTTTGGCGACAAGGTGCGTGACCTGCGCAGAGGACAGCCCGGACTGGTCGGGCTCGCTCACAACGGCCAAGGGTCCGGGCAACTTTACCCCACCTCCTCCGATGCGCCTGGCGTATCGATTCGGCTGGTGCGGTCTACAGGCCGCCAAGGCCGACATCCACTTTTTTTCGCCGACCCGGACCACATTTGAGATCGATGTGACCGGCGGGACCTCCGGATTCCCACGGGCACTGTTCAAACTGGACATCTATCATCAGGCCATGGAGAACAAACTGACCCTCAGGCCAATCCATTTTTTTCAGGAGGAGAAATATCGGTCAGAAACAGTCAAAACGAATGTCGACTTCGAATCGAATCAGGTCACCGGG
>JAFAMB010000112.1 GCA_019233825.1 Verrucomicrobiota bacterium
CAAGTCGTCGCCCGTCAGAAATTCGCAGCCGAAAGTCGTGCAATACAGTGGTGTCCCCTCGCCAAATAACCAGTACTTATCGACGTATTTACTCCACTGGTCAGGTGTCGTCACGTCCCACCATTGCTGAGTCTCTGGATCAAATACGTTTCACTCTCTGGGGCCGAAACAACAGCGTCAAAATCGTCCGATCACTTTGGCAAAATAGTTTCGCAATACCTCCTCTCCGTTCGATGATTTGAGGGTTTCCAAAACAGATCGATCACCAAGCGCCGGTATTGCTGGCTTCATCCGAATTGCGCTGTTCAAAGACGGCCGTAGCGAACGCATTTTCTCGAGGCTCCAAATATCTGCTGCGAACCAACAGTCGCCTTCAGTCCCAAGCTGCGCTTCGTCCATTAATCTAACAATAGAGCCTCCGGCTGCGTTCCTTAGCGTACAGCTCCCCAAATAATCAGCCTCCTCCCGCTGAGGTAAAGCGTGATTTGAATCGATCATGTATTTGTTTTACATTGGTCGTCAATGGAAACCGTGACACTCTCCTCAAAGTATCAGGTCGTTATTCCTCGATCGGTCCGGACCCGGCTCGGGTTGCGGCCTGGGATGAAGCTGCAAGTGGTCGAGTACAACGGGCGGGTCGAGTTTTTGCCGGTGCGCAAAGCCGTTGAGCTTCGCGGTCTTCTCAAAGGATTGGAGCCGGTTATCAAGAGGGAGAATGATCGGTTGTGAATGTGGTAGATTCATCTGCCTGGCTGGAGTATCTGGTCGATTCGGAGCGGGCGCATCTGTTCGCTGAACCGATCAGGCGGACCCGGCAGCTGATCGTTCCCGTTCTCGTCATTTACGAACTGTTTAAGAAGGTGCTGCGCGAGCGGGGCGAACAAACGGCCCTCGAAGTTTACGGCCTTCTTGCTCAAGGTACCGTAGTTGATGTCGATGCCGGACTCGCCACGGACGCAGCCCGTTTGCCGCTTCCGTTGGCCGACAGCATCATCTACGCAACCGCCCAGCGTTACCGCGCGGTCCTCTGGACGCAGGATGAGCACTTCGAAGGCCTGCCAGGAGTAAAGTTTTTTCCAAGGAACTAGCGAGGCGGCGCCTCAGACCGGCGAGGCGTATCCGGCAGTTTGATCGCGATGGGTGTAGAACAGCGGGGTTCAGCCACCTCGCTAGAATCCTTGAAAGGCAAGACCAACGCGAAGTCAACGGAGAGACGCCGGAATAAAACTTGACCTGTCTGCAACATCTTTTGCCTTTCAAGGATTCTAGTCTCGTACGCATTACGAACGCAAGACTTCGCTCGCGCGAATTCGAATGGTGTCTACTTAACGGCGCCTAATGTTAGTCCGGAAATAAATTGGCGTTGAAGTATAAAGAACATTGCCACGGGCGGTACCGCGGCGATGATAGAACCGGCCGAAATCAACTGCCAGGATGCGACCCATTCTCCCCGTAAGGCTGACAGTCCCGTGGTTACAGGTTTCACCGCGTCGCTCTGGACCATGACTAGCGCCCAAAAATAGTCGTTCCAGATAAACGTAAATATCAGGACCGCCAAAGCTGCCAGCGCCGGCCGCATCAGGGGCAAAATGATGCTCCAAAAAATTCTAAATTCATTCGCTCCTTCGACCCGCGCCGATTCCAGCAAAGCGTCGGGTAGCGTGGAAATGAAATTTCGCATAAACAGGGCACAAAAACCCGTCTGGAAGGCGAGATGGAACAGAATCAACGCCCAGTAGGTGTCGTAAAGGCCGGTCCGCACGGCCATATTTCGGACCGGCACCATCAGTATTTGGAAAGGTACAAAGTTGCCGCCAACAAACATGCAGAACATCAAAAGATTGCCTCGAAACCGAAATTTTGCGAGGGCGTAACCGGCGAGGGTCGCGAGGGCAATCGCCCCGACGACCGCCGGCAATGTAATGATGACCGTATTAAGCATGTAGCGGAGCATAGGCGTGCTCTGGAACACCTCAGCGTAGTTCGAGAATTTCCACTCTTTGGGCAATCCCCAGTAGTTGCCCGCATTCAAATCCTCGAGCGACCGGACCGAAGTCAACAACACGGCTAACAACGGCAAAAGCCAAAAGGTCAGCACGATGGCAATCGCCGCATAGTATGCGTAGCGCTTTGGCGCACTCGCCTCTTGGATAGGTGCAGGAAACATCAGCTTCTTTCGCTACGAATCATGTGCCTCAGGAAGAACGCAATAAAAACAGACATGATCAGAAACAGCACAACAGCAATCGCAGCGCCATAACCCATGCGGAAGTTCGTGATCGATTGCTGGAACATGAAGTAAGCCAAGATGGACGAGCTACCGAAGGGACCGCCATCTGTCATGACCTGCACCAGGTCAAACGAACGCAGGGCGCCGATAGTGGTGACGACAACCGCGATGAAAGTTGCCGGCCTTAGCTGCGGGATGATTACGTGCCAGAGCATTTTCATCCCGCGGGCTCCATCGATTCGCGCAGCCTCGATCTGTTCCGGATCGACGGCCGTAAGACCGGTCAAATAGAGAATCATGCAGTACGCGATCTGCGGCCACAGCCCGGCGGCAATGATCGCAGGGGTCACAAGGTTCTCATCCGAGAGCGGAGAAATCGAAGGGAGCCCGAATGCCCCCAGGATTGTATTCAAGAGGCCATGGGCAGGCTCGTAAAACCAGGAAAAGACCAGCCCGATCACCACCCCGGACAGTACGAAGGGGAAAAAGAAGAGGGACTTCACTATCCTCATCGCGTAAACCTTCTGATTCAGGAAGATAGCAATCGCCAGCCCGATCACCGGCCCGAGCAAGAACAGAACCAACCAGTAAACATTATTCTTTAGTGACGTCCAGAATTGGTCGTCCTGGAAAAGGGCAGCATAATTGCTGAGCCCAATAAATTTCTTGCTCGGGCTGAGTCCGTCCCAGTCATAAAGACTCAACCAAAACGACTGGAATATCGGGATGACAACATAGGTTGCGAATACGATCACCGCCGGCGCCAGGAAAATCCACGGGACAAGATTAATCCCGGTCAACCTCCTGCGTTTAGCCGGAAGAGCGATTCCTGGCTGAAGAGACACGCTTTGCGGCGGCGAATTCATCTCCCCTGCGACAAAGTTATATCGTTACTTTGCTCAACAAGTCTCCGAGTCAGTATTTTCCCCTGCAGTCGGTCCTGAGCTCTCGCGTTCGCCTCTTTCGCCTGCTCCTTGAAGACACGCTCCTCAATTTTATCGAGCCGTTGCAGGATGCTATCCAGGCGCCCTGGATAAGCCATAAACTCCTGGAAACCTTTCATACCTTCAGTCGCCATTTCCGGATTGGTGTCCCGATCATAGAACTGCGCCGCTTTGGCGTTAGCCAGAAGTTTCGCACCCGCTTCCAAGAAAGGATCGGCAGGCGCTTTTGCCTCTGTGTTGGCGGGCAGAACCTTGGTTCCCGCTGCAATCATCTCCTGAGTCTCAGGCTTGGCCACGAACTCAAGGAATTTGCGCGCGCCTGCTTTATTCTTAGCTTTCGCCGGGATATGAATTGTGTCTACTGGCGCATCTTCGCCATCGGCCAGGTCGGGCTTAATCGTTGGAAAGGGAAAAAACCCAAACTTATCCTTCATGTCATCCGAGATGGTCTGAGTGAAGAAGTTCCCTATGAGGATCATCGCCGCTTTGCCGTTCATGATGAAGGGAGCGCTTTCCTGCCAGGAATAATTACTGTTGTTTGCCAGAAAGAAACCGGCGTCGATTAACTGCTTCCAGTTTGCGAAGACGTCCTTCACTCTGGGATCGGTGTAAGGAACTTTCCCGTCCATCAGTTGGATGTGAAAATCAAATCCATTGGTCCGCAGATCCAGGTAGTCAAACCAGCCGGCAGCTGTCCACGGAAACTTCGTTCCGATGGTTATCGGGGTGACCCCATTCTGTTTCAGCTTTTTGCCCGCCGCCAGAAATTCTTCCCACGTCTTCGGCACCGAGATCCCGTACTTGTCGAATATGTCCTTGCGGTAGTAGACACCCCACTGGTAATAAGAAGTAGGGATACCCCACTGCTTGCCAGCTACTGTCATGGCGGGAAGGGTGCTTTTGAACACTTGGCCGTAATTGTTTTTTTGCCAGAGGTCGCTGACGTCGTCCAAAAGTCCTCTGTCGACAAAAGCTTTCATCCGATTACCGGCAAACCAAAAAACTACATCCGGAGGTTCCGTAGTGAGCCAGTTTCGGATCGCGGTCTTGTAACCTTCGTGATCCATGGTGTTAAATTCGACTTGAAGGTCTGGATTCTGTTTCTTGAATTCGTCGACCACCTTCGTAAAGGTTTCTTTCGGGGCCGGGTCGGATTCATTGGAATTGATGACCAGCTTTTCTGCTCTGGCGGCAAACGGCGTGAGTGCCAGCGCGAGAATTAGAGATGATATGACAGCGCGCGTGATCATAGGGGGGAGGGTTGAAATTGCTGGAGCCGGATAAACGCAATTTAAGTATGCAACACGTGCTAGTTGCCTGTCAAACACTTTTCTGGCGTTTTTTGATTTGTAAGGTACAAGTAACTGCACAAACACGACTTACAAACTCGTATCGCCTAACTAGTCAAACGCCGGTCCGAGGAGATAATGATGCGACGGGTTACTACTCATGATATTGCTCGGGAAGCGGGTGTATCGCGAACGACGGTGTCGCACATCTTAAATAATCATCCGGGTATCATGCTTAGTCTTAAAACGCGAAAACGGGTTCTGGCAGCCGCTCGAAAACTCGGCTACGTCCCAAATTCGGCTGCGCAGATGTTAGTCACCGGACGTAGCCGAACTATAGGCCTGATCCTGCCACGTCCGGACCTGATTTCCGTGGATGTCTTTGTGCCCATGATGATGGTTGGCATTAACGAAGCGTGTCGGGCGAGAGGCTACCGTTTATTAATGGAAGCTATCCAAGATCCAGCAGATGCTGACGCCTACTTAGACTTGGCTAAAAGCAAGCGCATTGATGGTTTGATCGTCATCAATCCGCGCAAGGGAGATGCTGCCTTGCGCAAAGTGATCGAATCAAAGTTCCCCGTTTTGATTTTCGGATCCGCCGGGCATCCGCAAGAAAATTCCATCGCTACGCAAGACGGTGAGGCGAGTTGTCGAGCAACCACGCACCTGATTTCGCTGGGCCATGAGCGGATTGCGCATATCAGTTATGCTCCCCTGGTGTACCTCCCGGCGCGTAAACGCCTCGAAGGATATCGCGCCGCCCTCAAGAGGGCAAATCTTCCGTTCCACCGAAAGCTTTTCGCCGAAGGAGATTTTAGCTGTGAAAGCGGCTACCGCGCGATGAGGCAGATACTAGCGTTAAACTGTTATCCAACAGCGCTGTTCGCCGGTAACGACACCCTTGCCATGGGAGCGATGAAGGCACTTGGCGAAGCCGGACTTTCCATTCCCAAAGACTTTGCCGTTGTTGGTTACGATGATATTCCGACGGCGGCATTTACATGCCCCCCGCTCACTACGATCCGTTCTCATGCTTTTGAACAAGGGAAATTGCTTGGAGAGGCTGCGATTGCGCTGGTGGATGGACAAGAGATCGGGAGCCAACAAGATGTCCTCCCGCTCGAGTTGATAATCCGAGCGTCTTGCGGAGGAAAAGCGACACGAAAGAATCCAGCGCCTGCATCGCTCACAAATCTATAAGGATTTATGAGCGATGCAGGCTAGCTGCTTTGCAAAAGGATCATGCTGCGAGCGGTTGCAACGTATAACTCCACGAATACCGGCCCGATTTAATCTTGTATTGCTCAAGCGGCCCGGGACCGCAACTTTCCGTTCCCAGTCCGCGCTGGCGGTAATCGAGATTAAGAACGACTTCCGCTCGCGGGTGAAGGTCATAAGTATGGTAGGCGGAGTCGATGTCTTGCGCGGTGTAGTGACTGGCCGAAAACTCCATTGGGCCGGCAGCTTCCACCAGAAGCCTTGCGCTCTCGCAGCGCAGCGAGAGCCAGCGCACGTCCGTGTGATTGCCATGTTCCTGCGGCATGATGTAGGGGACATACTGATCCGTGACGGTGCTTTCATACAGATCGACAAGAGCGGCGCGTTTCCGATCGCTGTAATTCTCGAATGGACCGCGTCCGAACCATCTTAATTTCTCGAACCCAGGTTTGAGGGTAAGAACAACGCCGAGACGCGGAAGGTCAGGGATGGATTTGTCTATGGTGAAAGTGTTGTTGGCCTGAATGCGGCCGTCTGGTGAGATCGTGTAGCTGTGCTGGTGCCGTACGGCCCTGTCGGAAGCAGCGCAGACTCCCAGGTGCTCAAACAAGAGCGTAATGCTCCCGTCTCTATTGCGTCTCGCATTGGCCGATACAGTTTTCAGGGCGAGCTTATCCAAGCCCTGTGCGCGCCACTTACTCAGCGGACGCCAGCTCTCGTCAGTCCGGCCTTTGATGCCATCGTTGTCAGTCGGGCCGCGCCAAATCTGCAACCGCGGGCCGGAAGTCAAAAAGTCGTTCTCTTGCCAGCGCAAAGCTTCGATGAGGCCCCTTTCACGCGAAGCGACTATGTGAAAAGCATCGTTTCCTACAGTAAGAACGCCGTTGCTCTGATCGAGTGTAAGCGGCTGGGGGCCGCGCCTGGGCGCCTTGGGCCTCGTAGGTGTAGCGGCCTTAGCCGGGATTGAGACCTGAGCCCAACCAACCTCATGGCCGGATTTGCACCAAGCGGTGGCAGTGGCCGCGTAGAACCTGAGATTCAAGAATGCTTCCTGGCCGGCTTTCACCGTAACGGTGGGCAACTTCAGACGAATGTTCTCCACTTTTTGCGGCGCCGTCTTCAAAATGGGGAGGCTACCATTCGCCACCCTTTTGCCGCTCACCTTGAGCTCCCACTCGGAGCGAATCCACGCCAATGTGGCGAAGTCCTGGTTATTCTTAACTTCCAGGACTGCGGTCTTGGCATTGAAGCCGATCACTTTGATTGGTTGGGCCAGGTATTTGAATTCGTAAATGCCGGGGTGCGGCGTGCGGTCGGGCCAGACCAGACCGTCACAGACGAAATTCAGATCATTCGGCTGGTCACCGAAGTCGCCGCCATACGCCCAATACTCCTGGCCCTCTTTTGTCTTTTGCTTTAGCCCGTGGTCGATCCATTCCCAGATGAACCCGCCTTGCAGCTCGGGGTACTTCTCGAACGCATCCCAGTAATCGGCCAACGAGCCATTGCTGTTGCCCATGGCGTGTGAGTATTCGCACATGATGAGCGGACGGTTTCGGTCCGGATGTAGCTTGTCGGTGGCCCATTCAATGAGACTGGCGATGGGCGGATACATCGGGCAAACAATATCCGTCACCCGGTAACCCAAATCGTAGATCTTTCCAGTTGGCTGTCTTTCCATGCCCTTAACCCAGATACCCGGCTCAAAGTGAAGCGGACGGCTCGGATCATAACCGCGAATCCAGCCGGCCATGGCATCGTGGCTCGGACCGTAGCCGGTCTCATTCCCAAGCGACCAGAGGATAACAGAAGGATGGTTCTTGTCGCGCTCAATCATGCGCAGCGCTCGCTCAAGAAAGGCAGTGGCATACCGGCGTTCGCGCCCGATTTGGTGATAGTAGGCGTGCGATTCCAGGTTAGCTTCGTCGATCACATATAAACCGAGCTCGTCGCACAGGTCGAGCCAGTGGGGGTCGTTCGGGTAGTGGGAAGTGCGGACCGCGTTGAAGTTAAAGCGCTTCATTGTCACCGCATCGAGCCGCATGGTTTCGCGATCCAGAGCCTTACCTTTCGTTTCGTGGTGATCGTGCCTGTTGACGCCCTTAATCAGCACCCGCTTGCCATTGACAAGAAGCAGGCGGTCCGTGACTTCGACGGATCTAAACCCAACTCGCGTAGCGGTAAACTCGATATCCCTGCCCTCCGGATTTTTGAGCGACACTACAACGGTGTAAAGATGCGGCAACTCAGCAGACCAGAGCAGCGGCTTTTTTATCGGTTCGTCAAACTCCGCCTGCAGGCGTGGCCAGTTGAACGGGTTCCCGGCAGGAACAGTCGATCGAAGCGGCCTTTTGAAAACAGCTTTTCCCTTTGGATCGAACAATTGCGCTTCCACCAGCCAACCTTCCTCGGGCTGGCGTGGAAAACCTATTTTGGTCTTAAGCTGGAGGCGCCCATCGGTGTAGTTCTTTTCGAGACTTCCGACTGCAAACAGGTCCGCAATATACACCTGGGCGGTGGAATAAACATAAACCTCGCGATGCAGTCCCCCCATCCACCATTGATCCTGGTCTTCGATAAAAGAGGCATCCGACCATTTCACTACGATGGCGATCAAGAGATTTTTCTGTGCGAACATCACAGATCCCGAAATGTCGAATTCCGATGGAAGCCGGGAGTCTTTGCTCAAGCCGATCGCACGGCCGTTCACATATACATATAGTACGCTTTCCGCTCCGCCCAGGTGGATGATAACGCGGCGTCCTTCCCAGTCTGCCGGGAGTGAAAATTCCTTCGCATAGATACCGGTCAGATTGTGTTCCGGAACGAAAGGCGGTTCGTCGGGAAATGGCATTTGTACGTTTGTGTATTGCGGAGCGCCATACCCTTGTAGTGTCCAGTTCCCGGGGACTTCAATGCTATCCCAGCTCGAGCGGTCGCACTCTACCGCGATGTCCATCAGGGAGACGTTTTCGGGCCGGTCAACGGCCTTGAATTGCCATTGGCCATTGAGCAATTGGAACCAGGGAGTCTTGCCTCTGTCGACGCTTCGCGCGGTCTGCTCCGAAGGGAACGGATAGAGGGTCGAACGCATCGGAACGCGATTGATCGATACGCACTCGGGCGACATCCAACTTTTTAAGGGGCCGATGTGAATCAGATCGGGTGCTGGTTGCATAGGAATAGGAAAAAGGAGGAAAATTTCGGGAAAAGTAAACCAAAAAGCCCATCTATCTGCATATAAGACATATAAGACATATAAGACATATAAGACCTATAAGACGGATGAAAAGCCTAGTCCGCTGGACTCTCGCTGTCGGAGAGAGTGAGGACATTGCCGCCATTCTAGAAAAATTACTTGATCGCAGGCCCGGCTCGCGCCAATTCAATGCAGACTACCATGACACATGAAGAGCTGAAGATAGCGAGGCAAGCTGGTTACCAGCGCCCGAAGCAAAGCGAAACAAAACCAGCCACGCTGGGCATTGAGATTGGCTGCAACTACTTTTAGCCTAAGGAGATAACTATGTCGACACGTCCTCCGTTGCCACCATTCACTCATGAAACTGCCGTGCTGAAGGTTCGCTTGGCGGAAGATGGCTGGAATTCTCGCGATCCTGAAAAAGTAGCTTTGGCCTACACGCCAAGCTCCCGGTGGAGGAACCGTTCGGAATTCGTGAATGGCAGGCAAGAAATCGTCGCCTTCCTTACACGCAAATGGACAAAAGAACTGGACTACCGACTGATCAAAGAGCTATGGGCTTTCACTGGCAATCGCATCGCCGTGCGCTTTGCTTACGAGTGGCACGATGATTCCGGAAACTGGTTTCGCTCGTATGGCAATGAAAATTGGGAATTCGACGACGATGGTCTTATGCGTTTGCGCCTGGCTTGTATCAATGATCTTCCGATTCAAGAATCAGAGCGCAAATATCATTGGCCCTTGGGCCGGCGCCCAGATAACCATCCAGGGTTAAGCGATCTCGGCTTTTAGTTGCATACCTCTGCGTCCCGATGCGGCGGCGTTAGCTGCAGGTTTGTGGACCACCGGGGCGCCTGCTCACAGTGCAGTTGAATCGACCAGAATTCAGGTTTCTGGACCTTCTCTTTCCCTGGATAGCGGCGATTGGGTTGTTGGGTTTTGGTTGCGTGGCTCGTGGTCGCAGTCATGGCGAGGCTCCCGACTCCGCCCCTGCACCAACGCTTTGCAGAACAGTACAAATCGCCCTAGCCTAGGAACGGCGATCTAAAACTACCACCACCCATGACCGACATTTCCTCCGCTCTAATCGACATTCTTTCTTCAGAATCGTTCGCTGCCGAACACTTGCCGGGCGCCGTCAACATCTGTGTCTATGAGACTGCTTTCATTGACAAGATTCGCGCAGCCTTTCCCGACACAACCATCCTGCTCACCATCTACGGCTTAAATGATTCGACACTAGAAGCGAGCGTTGCGGTCAAGAAACTTCACGCTGCCGGATACCGCAGGGTGCAAGTTTTGCCGGGCGGTCTGGAAGGCTGGAAGGCGCGCGGGGAAGCGATCGAGAAAGGCGCGAACACGGTTGGCGAATTGGTCACGGCTCGCTATGAGATCGATGAAGCTGCGAGTGTGGCCGAATGGATGGGTAGGAACCTTTTCAACCGTCACATTGGAACCGTTCAACTGGGTCCCGGGAGTATGGACGTAAAAGACGGATTATTGGCCGGAGGGCATTTGACTGTCGATATGACGACCCTGCGCTGCGTGGATATTGCCGATCCAGTACTGAACGCTCATCTAGTTGCACACCTAAAAAGCGACGACTTTTTTTCGACGGAAAAATATCCGAAGGCGGAATTCCATATCTTAGCGGCGACCATTCGATCCGGCGTCAAACCCGACGAACCAAACTACCAGATCAGCGGAAACCTCACCTTGAGGGGGGTAACCAAACCGCTCGATCTTTCCGCTGTGGTTGCTCGTAAACCACAGGGCGCTTTTGTGGCCCAGGCCCGGCTAGACATCGATCGCACGTCATGGGGGTCTGTCTACGGTTCGGCGAAGTTCTTCGGCAGATTAGGACAGCATCTCGTTAACGACGTGGTTCATCTGCATCTGAAAGTGGTGACTAAAGAAGGTCCGACAGGCTAGCGGATCGGTGGGATTAAGGGGCGCTATCTGGTTGAAGAAATCCCGCCGAAGTAGACGACGCGGTGAAGAAGGCGCGGGCAGTCGCAGCCGATGGCGGCACCGAACTGCATGTCGGCTACTCGCCCACACCTACGGCACGCCTGTTGACGCTGATTTTGCGCGCGTATCAGCATGCGATGCCGAAGGTACGTACGGCGGTCAACAACGCTCTAAATGGTACGCTGGTCGCCCTGGATGAGGCGCGGATCCGTCGCACGCTCTTCCTGCCCCTTGAGGTGACCGGTGAACTCTATGAAGTCGCCAACCGTTTTATGCGCTGTTATGGCGGGAATCGGCGCCAACTTCGATTGCAACTCGGACCCGGGCCATCTAGCCCTCAAAAAACTGGTGTGGGGGAGCAACGGAGCAGTTCTGGAACGCGTTCCATAATTGCTCTTATGGAAAGTTCACGAATATGGAAAGTCTCGTGCCTAAAGGATTTGTAAGACCCTGATCGTCAGGTAGTTTGGCTGAAAAGTACACTGATTTTCTTTGCATAATATTGGGACTCCTTCAAAGCTTCTCTTGAGGGAGATCAGCATGCTGAGTAATCGGCATGTTGATTACTTATTTTAAAGACCCCCGTACTTTGGCGCGATACCGCTCCGGACTCGCCAATATTTATTTGGAGGATTTCATCACCTGGCTGGAGAGCCAAGGTTACCGGCGATTTATGATTCGTCGCCACGTTCGTGGAGTGGTGCATTTCACGGACTGGGCCGAGGCGGAAGGCCTGGCGGTCGGCGATTTAGATCGAGGCGCGCTCAATCGACTTTGCAGCCAACTGCAGGAATGCAAGTCCTTGCGGTACCCAAGCGGCAATCGGAGGTATTTCTGTCACAGTGCCTGTTTATTCGTAAACTTCTTGGAAGCGGTTGGTGCTGTGGAGC
>JAFAMB010000067.1 GCA_019233825.1 Verrucomicrobiota bacterium
CCGTAGCGAATCTGGTAACGGCGAATCGCCGCAGAAGTCTCCTCGCCTGGCTGGCCATCTACTTCACCGTAATAAAAACCTTGATCCTTTAATCGCTGTTGAATAGCGCGGGTCAGATCGTCAGCCCACAGCGAGCCGGCGGTCATAACGCCTAAAAGAAGTAGCAGGGCATTCTTCATCGGGAGATCCCAGCGCTAGCGGAATTTGGACAATACGGGTTCCAGATCGGCCTCGGGCACTTCGACAAATCCGGCGTGCGAACCGGCAGTCCCCCGCTCCAGTACGGCGGCCTCAATCGTGTACTGTTCTAATCGCGACTTTAAGAATTGCTTCAGCGCGGGTTCTTCCGGAGCCTCAGCGTGATCTTCGTCCGAGGCGTACAGACCGGCGCCCCAGGCGCGAATAGCTGTTTCCAAAGCGTTTCGCAGATTCGATATCTTCGCCCGACTTAGAACGGATTCCACCTGCTCCAGTCCGCGCCGGGTTCCTGCGATGGCCCCGAAACTCTCGCGACGCTTTCCGGCGCTCATGGCATTTGCGTGCATCGCCCCGTCGTAGTCAAGGCGAACAAAAAGATCTTCCTCTTGCGACTCGCCAACTTCAGCGAACAAAAGTCGCGCCAGGTAGGGTGCGCCGTAGATCTGCTCAAACGCTTGTTTCAACACCGGGCTGAAAGAATAAGTCGCCATACGACGCAGGGAAACATCCGCAGCCGAACGAGTGAATCCTTCCGTACTCGCCAACTCAATGGCCATCATACGCAGCCGTTCGATGTCGCCCGGATGTCCGATCCCGCCCATCGCAATCCGATCATAAATCTCGAAGATCTTTCGGCGGTCACGCCCGAAGGTCAGCAGCAGTATGCCATCAGAGAAACTGAGACCGATCGTTGGACTTCCCGGAGCAAGCTCATTCTCAATATATTCGCGGCGATTGGAGATCGCTTCGACCCAACGGTAAGGTTCGTCAATCATGCTACTTGAGATTGGAACAACTCGGAAAGCGTGTCGTCTCCCACCGTCCGGACCCCTGCCTCAGTCACGATTTTTATGATTGGAAAAATTCTCGCATGACGATCGACTCCACCGGTTGCCGTGTCGGCTTCAGCGGCCGTGTCAAGAGCCTTGAGCGCCAGGAGTATTGACTCCTCCTGGCCCCGTTCTCGCAACGGTTTTGCACCCCAGTTATTCTCGTAGTAGAGGACGCTCCTGACCGCCGGCGCACCTGAGCCGCTGGAAGCAAAATCGGTCGCTTCAAATTGGGCGCCCATGGCGTCATAAAAGAAAACCTTGGCCGGGTCCGAACTCTTCTTATCATATGTTGCAAACAGGGGCACAACCACTCCGACCCCCTGTATCACCATCCCAAGGTTGTCCCGCAACAATTTTGAGAGGGCGCGTACCTTGCCTTCCACGCTCATTTCCTGCAACTGGCTACGCCGATAAAATTGAAAGGAATGCTCCAGAATCCGAGCCATCTCCCAAGCGGTTGCCGGAGAACCCGCGATCGCCATCACCGAATGGCGATCGATCTCCAGGACCTTGTCGGCGCGATCGTACATGACGACATTACCGGAGGTCGCCCGCCGGTCGCCGGCCACCAGAACACCTCCGGCGAACTTGAAGCCCAAGATGGTAGTGGCTGTCGTCTCCTTTAGCTCTGAACGATGGCCTGCGTTGTGAGGGACATCGTTGACGAGTTTCCGCTGCTTCAAAACAGCAAGGAAATCACCAGCTAGTGGGCTCGACTGATTCGGTCCGTCCATGCTACTCGCCGGTGCGCTGGCGGTAGCGCTTCGACTGATTCGGATCGACTTTGCGCATACGCTTCAGTAGATCCTTGGTATCCGGCTTGGAAACGTCTGGTGATCGAGGTCCGTCTCCGTCCCCTTGTTTTGGCTCCCAGGGAGCCGGCGTTGGTGGTTTTTGCGTCCTTTCGGGCA
The DNA here is from genome assembly GCA_019233825.1 of Verrucomicrobiota bacterium. GTDB lineage: Bacteria > Verrucomicrobiota > Verrucomicrobiia > Chthoniobacterales > JAFAMB01 > JAFAMB01. Next base: position 1,943 of record JAFAMB010000067.1, read on the forward strand.
TAGAGAACAGTACTGATTTTCGCGCGCGAAAGCAAATCATGATCGCCGGTTCAAAAGGCTTTCCCTACCAGCTGACGCCGACACGCCGATACGCCGAGGCGCCATGAATACAGGCAGGAAGCCTATGCTACACCGCAAGGCTGGAAGCCTATGCTACCGTTAGGCTGCAAGCAACGTGCGATCCGCGCCCCAGCAATGTAGCATAAGCATCTTACTTCTATGGCGTCGCAAAGCATGTGGCGAATACACGCGACATCGCTGACGCTCGTTACCTACGGCGAAGGAGACGGTGAGGGTGACTGCGAAACCGGAATCTTGATCGTCTGCCCCGCCTGCAGCTTTTTAGCGTCTCCAATCTTATTGAGCTGTTCGATCTCCTCAACCGATACGCCGTATTGTTTTGAAATCTGGGTCAACGTCTCGCCCTTTGCGACGACGTGAGTCTTTGCGTTGGCCGCATCGGCGGGAGCGGGATTATCGACACCCGCCGTCGCGGTCGCAGCATTCGGATTCGCCGGCGCCGGTGTCGGTACCGGTTCGGCTCTGGCAACCGGCGGAGCCGACTTCTGTTTCAACGCCTCGCTGAGTTTTGCCACCTCTTGAGTGAGCCGGTCGATCTTCTCCCCCTGCGCCTTGATCTCGGCTTTCAAATTCTCGAATTCAACCATTTGAGCCTTCAGCGTCAAAGCCTCGCTCTTCGCTGACTCCGCTCCCCTATCCTGGGCCAGTGCGGTCGAGAAGGGTAGCAACGTCACGAGGACTATCCGGGTAATCCTTTTCGCGTCCATCTGCTTTTGTCTACAATCGCCTCTTAGACCATGCAACCATTTCCATCATTGCGCGCCCCTTTCAGACGCCGGGCGCTCCGTCTCGCTTAGAAAAGTTCTTCCCTCCTTCCGCTGATCGATTTTTTCATACGCGGATTGATTTCCCTTTGGACCGTGGAACTAATCGGTGGCCTCTTTTGGCAAAATGAAAACCGTTTCCGAGTTCATTTCGCATCACTACCGGCACTTTAATGCGGCGGCGCTAAAAGAGGCCGCACAAGGTTATACGGCTCACCTGGAGAAGGGTGGCAAGATGTTGATTACGGTGGCCGGTGCCATGAGCACCGCCGAACTCGGGCTCTCGCTCGCCGAGATGATTCGTCAAGACAAAGTTCACGCCATCTCCTGCACGGGAGCAAACCTTGAAGAGGACGTGTTCAACCTGGTTGCGCATCATCATTACAGGCGCATTCCGAACTGGCGCGAATTAAAGGGTGCTGATGAGCAAGCGCTGCTCGATCAGCACCTGAATCGGGTCACGGACACCTGCATTCCGGAAGGCGAAGCGATGCGGCGCATCGAGAAAGCAGTTCTGCAGGAATGGATGAATGCCGATCAGGAAGGACGCAAGATGTTTCCCCATGAATTCTTCTATGCCATCCTGCGCGATGATCGGCTGAGTAAGCATTACCAGATCGATCCGAAAGACAGCTGGTTGTATGCAGCCATGCAAAAAGGTCTCCCGATATTCGTCCCGGGATGGGAGGATTCGACCCTGGGAAACATGTATGCAGGCCATTGCATCTCGCGCCACGTCAAGAACGTGCATACCGTTCGGACTGGGATCGAGTACATGATCGCGCTAGCCGACTGGTACACCAAGACCTCGGAACAGTCCTCGATTGGCTTTTTTCAGATTGCCGGCGGCATCGCGGGCGATTTTCCGATTTGCGTCGTGCCGATGCTTCACCAGGATCTGCGGCGGGATAAGGTCCCGCGCTGGGGTTACTTCTGCCAGATCAGTGATTCGACGACGAGCTACGGCTCTTATTCGGGAGCTGTTCCGAATGAAAAGATCACCTGGGGCAAGCTTTCACTCGAGACTCCGAAGTACATCATCGAGTCGGATGCAACGATCGTCGTCCCGCTGATTTTTGCCTGGATCCTGGGCTGGTAGCAGGCAAAGGAGCATCAGCATCCTGCTCGTGGCCGCCCTGTGAATACAGGCTGGAAGCCTATGCTACTTTGGGCGGCCGTGGAGGACGCTTCCTAACGCGCCTGGAACACCGTGATTGGTTCAACGCACCCTGGGGGGTTGACACTTGCTCCAAGCGATTTCGGTACATTTAGTCATAAGGTTATCGTTGGGCAATTTGGGGACGGCGAGATACTTGCCTTCGACGCGGTCACCGGCCGGTTTGAGGGAAAATTTAAGAATCAGGTGCATCCTGCTTGTAGGCGCGTTGCGGACGCCGCCGAAAGCGGATCTCAGGAAGCGATGTTGGAGGCACGAAAAGCGGGCAAGAGACGGATCGTTTTACGACATAATTTTTGAATAATTTGGTCACAGCGGCTCGCCTTGTCGCTTTTTGACTTATGAGCAACCTTGTTCTTTCTTGTTGGTAGTTATGGAGATCGAGCGAGGAAGAGCAGCGCCTCCGACGAACTACCTCAATGCCGCGCCAGGCGCATTCAAAGCGATGGTCGGCCTGGAGTCTTATCTGCGGAGTTGTGGGATCGAACCATCCTTGATTGAGTTAGTCAAGCTTCGCATCTCACAGCTAAACGATTGCGCTTACTGCATTGACAATCATACGAAGAAATTACTCGCGAGCGGAGAATCGCGCGAACGTCTTCATCTGCTCAATGTCTGGCGCGATGCAAGTTGCTACAGCGAACGTGAGAAAGCCGCGTTTGCCTGGGCGGAAGCAGTAACCCGGATTTCCGAGATGGACAAGGATGAGTCGCTTTACGCGGCAGTTCAGAAGCATTTTACCGAAAAAGAATTGATCGATCTCACACTCGCGATCGTCGCTATCAACGGTTGGAACCGGTTGAACATCGCCTTTCGGATCCCGCCAGGGTTTGAGTTCTGAATGGCGTCGCGGATCCGGTAGGACGCGGCTCCGATAGGACGAGGCTCCGATAGGGCGCGGCTCCGTCCGAGCCGTGGCCGCCTCGCCATAGCGGAGGGCGCCACGGTCATGGCTCGGAAGAACCTCGGCCTGTCAGAGCCGCGACGCCCAGCTCACGCGTCGCAAACCCACCGCTGTACCTGACAAACCCGCATATAAGTAAAAACCGTCGTGACAAAGATTTTGCGTGCTTGCAAGATGGGGCAAAGCCAAACTGCGGTGTGTTGATCTATCAATGAACTATGGATACAACTGCCCTCCAGAGCAAAACGCTCTCCATCGTTATGGGCGGCGGAGCGGGAACGCGCCTGTTTCCCTTAACCAAAGATCGCGCGAAACCGGCCGTGCCTTTGGCAGGCAAGTATCGATTGGTTGATATACCAATCAGCAATTGCCTGAATTCCGGTCTCCACCGGGTCTATGTGCTGACCCAATTCAACAGCACCTCGCTGCACCGGCATATCAACGCCAGCTACAAATTCGACAATTTTTCCAAGAACTTCGTCGACGTCCTGGCTGCGCAGCAGACGCCGGAGGGCGCCCGCTGGTATCAGGGAACGGCCGATGCCGTCCGGCAGAATCTTCGCTATTTTCTGGAGGGGCCATATGAATTGTATCTCATTCTGAGTGGCGACCAGCTTTACCGAATGGACTACCGGTTGCTGCTTCAGCAGCACGTCGAGACGCAAGCCGATATCACGCTTGCGACGACGCCAGTCGACCGCGCGGCAGCCTCAGCGTTCGGGATCATGCATAGCGACTCGAATCGAAGAATCTTTCGATTCGAAGAAAAGCCTAAGGAACCGGCTCTCCTGGATGAGCTACGGATCCCCCCAGCCCTGCTCAAGGACCTCGGCCTAGCGGAGGATTCCGAGCTTTTCCAGGGCTCAATGGGAATCTACGTATTTAATCGGGATATCTTGATTGAGTGTTTGAACAATGACCATGACGATTTCGGCAAACATATTATCCCGGCTTCGCTCCAGGAGTACAAGGTGATGACCTACATATTCCAGGGGTATTGGGAGGATATCGGTACCGTCCGCGCGTTTTTCGAGGCTAACCTGGCGCTGACCGAGACCTTGCCTCCCTATAACTTCTTCGACCGGTTGTCCCCAATTTACACCCATCCCCGGTTTCTTCCGGCCAGCAAGATCAACGCAGCAACAATCCGGCACGCGATCGTTGGCGACGGCTGTATCATTTCGGATGCACATATCGAGAGAGCGGTTATCGGTATCCGCAGCATCATTGAGAGTGGCGCGACCATTCGGAATTCCGTCATCATGGGGGCAGACTATTATCAAGATGAGGCAGCCGAAACCTCTGAAAAATGGCGATCACTCCCACCAATCGGGATTGGGAGAAATTCCGTCATCGACCGCGCAATTATCGACAAGAACGCCCGAATCGGTGAGAGCGTCGTGATCACCCCAGACGGGAAGGCGCCCAATGTGGATAGCACCAACTATTACATTCGTGACGGTGTGGTCGTGATCCCGAAGAATGCCACCATTCCAAACGGAACCTGGATTTGAGGCCTGTTTTTGAACTTAGACCCGCAGATTTACAGGCGACTGACAGCAGCAGGCGGGTTTGCGGAACTCTCCCTTTTCCAGGAGGCTGTGCAAGAACTCGAGGAGCTGCCGGATAACCTGAAAGAAATTCCGGTCGTCCTCGCTACCTGGCTGGAGGTGTATCAACTTTGGCAAAAATGGTCAGAAGCCTCGTCCGTCGCAATGCGCTTAGCAGAGATGGAGCCCGATGAGTCCAACTGGCCGGTAGCTCTTGCCTATGCGACGCGACGGAGCCGAGGCTTGGTTTTCGCCCGCGAAGTTCTGCTTGAGGCTAGTCAGAAGTTTCCGGACTGTGCGGCGATTCAATTCAATCTCGCCTGTTATGCCGCCCAACTTATGTATCTGGACGAGGCCCGTCAGCGCCTTTGCCAAGCTATTCAGCTGGATAAAGCATTTGCGACTCTGGCAAAAACTGATCCCGATCTTGAACCGATCCGAACCGAGCTGGAACAATCCGCTGAGGACCCATAGCCAGATCTACCGACCTGGATTTTTGCAGACTAGATTGTAGGTTCTGTCCATGGAATTTGATTTTCAGGCCATTCAAACCGATGAACTGAAATCTCGTATTGGGGAACTTCGGAGGTATCTTTGACTACCCGAGGCTTCAGGCACGCTTGAGTGAACTTGAACAGCAGATGACGGCTGCCGATTTTTGGACCAACAAGGATCGTGCCCAGGCCAGCATCGAGGAAGCCACGGCTCTCCGCGCGAAGGTGCAGCCCCTCGCCGCCCTCGTCTTAAAGACAGATGATCTCGAAGTCCTGAAATCGCTCGCAGAGGAGGAAAAAGATTCTGCAGCCCAGCTCACTACGTTCCGCGAGGTCGAACGCGAGTATTCCGCCGTCCGGAAAGAGCTGGAAGATTTCGAACTGAAGATGCTTCTTTCCGGCGAATTTGACAGGAACAATGCTTTCCTGACGATCCACGCCGGAGCGGGAGGAACGGAATCCTGTGACTGGGCGGATATGCTGTTTCGCATGTACCAACGCTGGATCGAGCGAAGCGGCTTCAGCAGCCAGATCATTGACATTCAAGAAGGTGACGAAGCCGGCATCAAATCCGTCACGACCCTCGTCGGCGGCGAGCATGCATACGGGTATCTTCAGACTGAACGGGGTGTGCATCGTCTTGTCCGGATTTCTCCCTTTGATGCGAACAAGAGACGCCACACATCGTTTGCCAGCGTCGATGTTGTACCCGAGCTGAAGGAGGACGTGGCCATGGAGATCAGCGAGAAGGATCTCGCAATTGACACTTTCCGAAGCGGCGGCAAAGGCGGTCAAAATGTGAACAAGGTCGAGACGGCGGTTAGAATTACCCATCTTCCCACAGGTATTGTGGTCGCCTGCCAAGCGGAGCGGAGCCAAGGCAGAAACCGTCAGATGGCTTTAAACATGTTGAAGGCGAAACTCTACCAGATCGAACAGGATCGAAAACGGGAGGAGTTAGATCGTCAATACGGGGAAAAAGGGGAGATCGCCTGGGGAAACCAAATCCGTTCCTACGTGTTCCAGCCCTATCAGATGGTAAAAGATCATCGCACGGGGGTCGAGACCAGCAATATTCAATCGGTGATGGACGGAGCGATTGATGCCTTTATCGAAGGCAAACTCAGAGGATTAACCAACAAGAAGAGCGGAGCAGCAGAAGAGATTTAACGGCCGACAGGTGTGCGCCTGCTGGGTAGCATGTGCAATGTAGCATAAGTTGCAGCCGTATTGCGCAACGCGCGCGAAACAGGCTGGAAGCCTATGCTACCTTGAGGCGTTGGGTGTCATCCCGGACGCGCGGGAACGCGTCCCTGCCGTTGTAACCAAGGCGCGGCTCGCTTGTACACGAAATAGGCAGTGATTAGTCCGACCAACGCACCAACGGTCACATCTGAAAGATGGTGGACGTTGAGGTAGATGCGAGACCAACCGATCGCCCCGGCGATCAGCAGCATCCACCAACCGTACGATCGGCGGGCGAATGCCGGGACGCCGAAGAATGCGAAGGCTGCTCCAGCATGCCCAGACGGGAACGCATGATACTTGTTCTTAAACAACAAAAATTCGCGATCGCGCCATAGGCCGTTCCATTCCCGGGTCGCTTCGGTATTGTTGGGCCGCGCTCGTCCGGAGACAACGCGGACCGAATTAACGACGGCCCCTGCAGCTGTTGCCGCCATCATCATGCAGAGCAGAAGCTTGCAAAGAACCCGGTTTCGTGCCCACCAAGCCGCGGCGATGCCCATCAAGGCGACAAGCATCAGCTCAGGCCAATCGCCCCACGTGCTGAGAAGTCCTGCCAGATTTTTTAATGCTTTCAGATCGTGCGTTTGCACCCAGTGGATAACGGCTTGATCCCAGAAGAAACTAAACCCGCACAGGATGATCCCGGCAATCAGCAGACCAACAAGCAGCGCAGTCGAAGCAACAAGGGATTTCCGTCGGCTCTGGCTACGCTGGTCATTTCCCATGCCGGAGATTAAGTACACTGACCGAGACTTTTGTCGAATCGCTAGGAATGATTAAGCCGCTCTACCTGGTGCTCCTCTTTTTCGGTGCAGCGGTGCTGTATTCAATGGGAAACTGGTCCTTGCCATTGATTGATCGCGATGAACCCCGCTTTGCGGAAGCTTCCCGCGAAATGCGCCAAAGCGGGGATTTCCTGCTACCAACGCTCAACCATGAATACCGATTCGATAAACCGCCGCTCATCTACTGGTGTCAGGTGCTCGCGTACGATTTTCTAGGCGAGAATGATTTTGCAGCTCGATTGCCTTCGGTGATTTTCGGCGCTCTGACCGCGGTCACTACGGCGATGTATTCAAGCCGAATTTTCGGACCCCGCATCGGCCTCTGGTCAGGGATCCTATTTGCCACGAGTCTTCAGGTATTCATCCACGCACGGGCCGCGGTGGCCGATATGCCGTTGGTTTTCTTCTTTCTGATCGCGACCTGGGCCGAATGGGAACGACTGCGGGACCCTGAAGCTGAATTTTGGCGGTGGACATTTTACTTTTCACTGGGTCTGGGTTTCCTGGCAAAGGGTCCGGTCGCTCTGCTTCCTGTTTTCTTTGCACCCGCCCAGGCGCTTCTGAATCATTCTCCTTACCGATTTCGGCTTCGATCAGCGCTTCACGGTGTTCTCGTAGTACTCATCGTGGTCGGCCTATGGGGTGTCCCCGCGTTGATCGCGACGCATGGCGAGTATCTGCAAACTGGCATCGGCAAGCATGTGTTACAGCGCTCTTTTCAGCCAATGGAGAGCCACGGCGGGCCAGGCGTTGGAGGCTACGTGTTATTCCTGCCCTATTACCTGGCCGTTAGCTTCTTCAGTTTTTTCCCATGGTGCCTGTTTCTCCCCGGCTGCGCAAAGCGGCTGTGGGCACAGCGGGAACCAGATGAAAACTACCTTCTGGGACCAGTGCTGATCGTGCTATTGGTGTTCACACTGATCCAGACCAAGTTGCCCCACTATGTCCTTCCGGCGTATCCGATGCTCGCAATGCTCGTGGCCCGGCAGGCCGAACGGAGCAGGTGGGCCCGGCTCATCCTCGCAGCAACCCTGATTGCTTACCTCCTGATCGCCCTGGTTGGATTCCGAGTGATCGAACCGGACTTTCTATCAAAAAGAATCGCTCAGATGGCGCTCCCGTTCATCACGTCGGAAACCCGGACGGCTTCGGTCAATTACGACGAGCAGAGTCTCATTTGGTATCTACGCGAAAAGACGCGACGATTCCATCTGCGCTTGGACTCTGCTCAGGTGACGGATTTCCTGAATCAACCAGGTCCGGCGCTTTGCGTGTTGAACGAACAATCGGTCGGCCAGATTCACCTGGATCCCGGATGGCGCACGTTCAAGGTATCCGGACATAACTTCGCCCGCTGGAAACTAAGATCGGTTCCGTTACTTGGCGTACAAGTGATCCTGCCTCTACCTGAATCGCTGAATCTGGTGACAATCATAAAGCGCTAGCGAGGCGGCGCTCAGACCGGGGAGGCGTATCCGGCAGTTTGATCGCGATGGGTGTAGAACAGCGGGGTTCAGCCGCCTCGCTAGAATCCTTGAAAGGCAAGACCAACGCGAAGTCAACGGAGAGACGCCGGAATAAAACTTGACCTGTCTGCAACATCTTTTGCCTTTCAAGG
>JAFAMB010000037.1 GCA_019233825.1 Verrucomicrobiota bacterium
ACCATCATGTATCGCAACGGATTGGCGTAGGTAAACGGCTGCAGCCAATGTGGCATATTCTCGATCGGAGTCGTGTACCCGCACATCAAAAGAGCCGGCATCAAGAAAGTGAAAATGCCCAGGAGTGCCTGCTGCTGGGTTGCGACGACTGAAGATATGGCCAGACCGATGCCAACCACCGAGGCCACAAACACGATTAAACTCGCGTAAAGCAGGGGAATCGAACCCCGGAACGGGATCCGAAAAATAAAGACCGCAACCAGAACAAAAATTGTGGCCTCAGCAAGCGCAAGGATGAACGCCGGCACCGTTTTACCGGCCATGATTTCTAATGGCCCTAACGGAGAAACGAGCAGCTGGTCGAATGTGCCCATCTCTCGCTCACGAGCAATGGACATGGAGGTGACGTTCACCGACACCTGAAGCGTGATTATCACTACGAGACTCGGGACCGTAAACCAGATATAATCGAGGTTTGGATTGAACCAGTTCCGAGCCGTAATCGACACCGCTTTCCGCTCGTTCGCTTGGGGCGGCGTCATCGTCTCGCTATTGTATTGGTCCACGATCGACGTTATGTAGCCCTCCACGATTTGAGACGCGTTCGACTTTCTCCCGTCCAGCAAAATTTCGATCGAGGGACTTTGTCCCGCATAAAACAACCGCGAGAAATCAGCTTGAAAGTGGACCCCCACGACTGCGGTCTGCCGGTCAATCAAATCTCGGAGCAGCGCCGGAGAACGCACAAACCAAATATTGCGAAAGTTCTTTGAAGCTTCAAAACGCTGAATCAGCTCCGAAGAGATCTGCCCGGTATCATCGTTCAGGACAGCCAGGTTGATGTTTTTGACCTCTAAAGTCGCTGTGAAGGCAAACAGCATCAATTGAAGCAGAGGCGGCACGATGAGAGCGGCCCGATTCCGCGGATCTCTGAGCACCGCCAGGGTTTCTTTCGCGATGAGTGCTTTAATTCTGTTAAACATGGCGTTCACCGTTCAGCGTTCCCGGCGTTCTCAACGTTCCTCCCTCCCCTCACAGCCGTTTGCGTGTTACGCGCGCAGTTAGAAAGAAGAAGAGCACGGCAAATCCAGCCAGGACAATCCCGTTTGTCCAGAGCAGCACGGGGATGTCGCCCGCCAGGAAGATCGTTTGAAGCGCTTGCACCAAATACCTCGCAGGAAAGAGATAGGTCAGCCATTGGATGGGCAGCGGAGTGCTCGAGATTTCGAAGAGAAATCCGGACAACTGAATGGCCGGCAGAAAACCGAGTACCAGCGCAATCTGGCTCGCCACGAACTGGCTCTTTGAAAGCGTTGAAACAAGCAGACCAATCCCCAGACCCCCAACCAGAAATGCAGAAGTAATGAGCATCAGACTCAGGAATGAACCCCGCAGGGGCACCCTGAAGATTCCGACGGCAACAATTGTGCAGAATGCCATCGAACCGATGCCCAGACAAAAATAAGGTATCAGTTTGCCCAGCACCAGTTCCTGTATCCGGACCGGCGTGGCCATCAGCGCCTCCATTGTGCCCCGCTCCCACTCCCGGGCCACTACCAGCGCGGTCAGAAGGGTTCCGATCAATGTCAAAACAATCGCGATTGACCCGGGAACCAGGTAGTTCTTGCTTTCCAGAGACGGATTAAACCACATCCTGCTTTGCTCATTGATAGCGCTGGGCATTTCGGTTGCGGTCTCCATGCTGCGCCGCTGACTCCAGGCGCTAATCGCGGCCCGCACATAATTCTGCACAAAGTTAGCCGTATTGGGTTCGCTGCCGTCAGCAATCACCTGAATCGGAGCCTGCTCGGTGTCCCAAACCATGGTTCGAGAAAAGTCTATCGGAATCACGACTATTCCTCTGATCCGCCCGGCGACGAGATCTCTTTCCAGGCCGCGTCTGTCGAAACTTTCTTTGACGTCAAAAAACTTCGAGTCACGCAAGGCCGCGACCAGGCCTTCACTTTCTGTAGTCCGCTCTTCCAGCGCTACGCCGATCCTCAGTCGGCTGATGTCGAGCGACACGGCATAACCAAAAAGAAACAGCAGCACGACAGGAAGCACAAAAGCGATGAGGATACTACTGGGGTCATTGACTATCTGCAGTGCCTCCTTCCAAATAAGCGATCGAAGCCGCCTTAAGCTAATAGACGGTTGCTTCATTGCACACTTTCCTTCGGCCCCATTTGCTGACGCAACTTTTGTCATTTTCCTTTCGCGTCATTTAGCGCTTTTCGCGGGCGACTTTGCTCGTCGAATTCATGGATCAGCGCGATGAAAGCATCCTCCATCGTCGGTGCCGAAAGCGCCGGGGTGCGGACTTTGCGCTTCAGATCATCTGGAGGACCCATGGCAATGAGTTGACCTCTGTAGACTAGGCCGATTCTGTCGCAATATTCCGCTTCCTCCATGAAATGCGTCGTCACTAGAACGGTAACGCCCTTCTCGACGAGTCCATCGATGTGGCCCCAAAATTCTCGTCGCGTGATCGGATCGACCCCTGAAGTGGGCTCATCGAGAAAAAGCACGTCGGGCTGGTGCATTAGGGAACAGGCCATGGCGAGTCGCTGCTTGAACCCGAGCGGCAATTGGCCGGCCGGAACATCTACATAAGGCTGCAGAGAAAATATCTTGATCATACTCTCCTCCGCCGCCTGTTTGCGCGAGCCGTGTAAACCATAAATCCCGGAGAAAAACTCGAGGTTATGCCTCACGGTTAAATCCCCGTAGAGCGAAAACTTTTGCGCCATGTAACCGATCCGGTTCCGCGCCTTACCCATCGCTCGCTGCAAATCAAAGCCGGCGACGCTCGCCCGGCCTGCGCTTGGCTTCAGTAGTCCGCAAAGCATCTTGAAGGTCGTGGACTTGCCCGCTCCATTCGGACCGAGCAAACCGAAAATTTCACCCCTCCGCACCGAGAAGGTCACTTGGTCCGCCGCAACAAATGTTCCGAAACGTTTGGTCAGAGCTTCCGCCCGGATCACTGCGTCGGCGTTCCTTTCAATAACACGCATATTCTTTGCCACAATTGATTCACCCTTCGGAACGCCCCCAAGGATATCTACAAAAGCATCTTCGAACCGCGAACGAGCCGGCCTCAGCGAACCGGTTCCCCTCAGTCCCAGATCGTTCAAGAATAGCTCCGGCGATTCGGATCGCAGCACGATCCTGATATTCTCCCCCTGGACAACGCCGTCGACCACCGGCTCAAGTTGCAGCGCTTTTGCCAGGACCCGGCGGCGGCCTTCTTTCACGGCAAGCAGGAACGTGCGCGATTGGACGCGCCGAGTCAGATCTTTCGGCGGGCCTGCGAAAAGCGTTTTTCCCTCGTTTAACAAGATCACTGACTCACACAACTCCGCCTCGTCCAGATACGAGGTACTCCAGACCACGCCGATATTTTCCCGAATCAGATCTTGTACCATCTGCCAAAGCTCCCTCCGTGATATCGGGTCGACACCAACGCTCGGTTCGTCGAGAAGTAATAGCTGCGGCTTGCTGATCAGGGCGCAAGCCAGGCCGAGTTTCTGTTTCATTCCTCCCGACAGGTTTCCCGCCTTCCGATCAACAAACCGCTTCAGATCGGTAAAGGTGAGCAGGTGATCGAACGTCGCCGGACAGTCGCTCTCGGGCACTCCGCGGAGATCAGCGTAAAGCTGAAGGTTCTGGAGCACAGTTAAGTCCTCATACAGACCGAACCGCTGTGGCATGTATCCAATCCGCTGATGAATCTCGGCAGCTTCCGTCACCGGGTCGTAACCAAGAACGTGGACCTCACCGTGTGTCGGTTCCAGCAGGCCCGCAAGAATCCGCATCAACGTGGTCTTCCCTGCGCCGTCAGGTCCAACCAGCCCGGTTACCTGCCCGCCCCAGAAATCTGCCTCTATTCGGTCCAAGGCTGCATGTCCTTTGGATGCGAACTTCTTGGTCAGACCCCGGATCCTGATCAGAGGTGCATGCCTAGTTTCTTTCTCGGTGACTTCTAGCATCGTCCACCAGCCTCACGGTTACCGGCAGACCCTGACGCAAATATTTGTCGGGCTGCTGAACCACTACTCTAAGGCGGAAAACCAAATCTGTTCGCAGCTCACGCGTCTCCACCGTCTTTGGTGTAAATTCGGCAACCGGTGATACAAAGCCGATCTGGCCCTCATACGGTTTTTCAGGATTTGTGTCGGTATAGACCAAGGCTTTCATCCCGGGATAAATCCGGCCAAGATCTTTTTCGTCGACATAGGTTCGAATCCAAACTGGCGCGTACAAACAGAGTGAATAAACAGTCGTACCGGCTGCGACGATTGCCCCAGGCTCCAGCGCTCGGGTGATAATCACACCATCGGTGGGAGCCAGTAATTGGCAGTCGAACAGATTCAGCTCCGCAGTCTCGAGATTCGATTTATCGTGTTGGACTTGTGCCCTGGCCGCATCAATGTCCTCCTGGCGTGAACCAGCTTCCAGCAAAGCGAGATTGGCCTGTGCAGACCGGAGCTGAGCGCGATTCGCGTCTCTTGTGGCTATTGCGTTGTCAAACTCCTGCTTGGAAATCGCGTTGGTTTTCCGCAACTCATTTTCACGTTGGAAGGTCAAATCTGCGTTTTCGACATTGGCCTGAGCCTGTGCAACCTGCGCGCGGGCCTGATCGATTTCCTGAGGTCGAGAGCCATTAATCAGCTTCGTCAGATTTGCCGTGGCCTGGGCTAATTGCGCTTTGGCGAGATTCACCTGATCCCGATAAGGCTCTTGGTCCAACACTGCGATCAGGTCTCCCGCCCGAACCGCATCGCCCTCCTCGCATCTCATTTCCCGGATTCGTCCACTGACCCGGAATCCGAGATTAACCTGGCGGATATCGACGTTCCCTTGAATCTCCAAAGGCTCACGTTTCCGGCTCGCCCATTGCTGGTAGGCGATCCAGCAACCGCCCGCTACCAGGAGGATCAACGCCAGGAGAATAATCCGCTTTTTCATAAAGCTCTTCCCTCCGACTCCGATCCTGGAATCAAGAGGTCCAGCTGTTCATCAATGGCTTGTTGAATCTGCTTGATCTCCGTCGCCGTGTATTTCTCCCAGTTCATCCGACGACGAATTGTTTCCCGGCCCGATAAAAAGATTATGATTTGGCCAACGAGAGTATGGGCTCGAAGAATCACCACAGGATCGGTTGCTTTTCGCTTGAGGACGATTGCGAGCAAAACCGAGAGTGCCTCGTGCACATGCCGGATCAACTGTTCGTAGACGATGTCAAATGCCTTGGTTGGCTGCATCTGCTCCCGGACAATGATGCGGGCCCAGGTAGTCGTCGCCTGATCTTGCAAAAGGACGCTCACGATGGTTGAGAACAAGGTTCGGATCAGAGCGAGAGCTTCTTCTGGAGCAAGCTGACGACCGGTTATCTTGCGCCGGATCCGTTCGGCCACGGGCAGGACCTGAGCGCCTTTGTGTTGCAGCATGTATCGAATGACCGCGAGATAAAGACCCTCTTTGCCTCCGAAGTAGTAAGGAATGGCCGCCTGGTTCACCCCGGCTCGCTGGGCGAGTTGCCGAGTGGTCGCGCCCTCCAGGTTATAGGCTCCGAAAATCTCCAGGCCGGCTTCGATTAACCGTTGTTTAGCGTCTAACTCCGGCTGATTCGACAAGGGATTAGTCACAATTCAGATTAATTCAATCGAATGAATGAGGCAAATACTTTATTCAATTGAATCAGGCCCGAATTTGTTTTCACCACCAAATTTTGGCTTCGCTTTGACTCCGCGGTTTGCGCAAAAGTAAGTCAATTCCTCAGATGATTACCATAGCGCAAGAAGATCCCCGCTCTCCAGATGTCCAGCGACTGCTTTCCGCGTTCGGCGACGAAGTCAAAAAACGTTACGATTCCCCTCCCGCCGATGTTGGCATCTTCGATCCGGCGCTGGTGGCCGTCCCCAGAAGCGTTTTCCTGGTCGCCCGCAACGACGGAAACCCGGTCGCATGCGGAGCGCTGGTTCCGATGGACGAGCACTGCGTCGAAGTCAAACGAATGTTTGTCGCTCCACAACAACGCGGCCTCGGAATCGCCACCAGGATTCTGGACGAACTTGAGCGTTTCGCTCGCGAGTTTGACTATGATGCCATGCGTCTCGAGACCGGCGTCAGGCAGCCCGAATCCATTGCCCTTTACGGAAAAGCCGGCTTCTATCGGATCCCCAATTTCCCGCCATTCGAAAACGATTCTTCTGCAGTTTGCTTTGAAAAACGAATTTAGCCTAGCCTGCATCGCTCACAAATCTGTAAGGATCTGTGACCGCTGCAGGCTCAACGATTGATTTCGTCGAGTTGTAACCTCGCCTGTTCAGCAGGATCGCCGGTTTCACTGCGGGCAACGGCTTCGAGAATTCTAACTCCCACGGGCCGTTGCGGAGTCGGCATCAGGGTATCTGCAAATCTGAGCGCTTGGAGGGCGTCCGTTTGCTCCAGGATGATCTTGTCAAAGCACTTCTCCAGAACGCTGGAAAGCGCGGGCGCGAGCGCCGGATCTTCGAAAAGAATCGGAAGCCGATCGATGATTCGATAGACCCATTCTGGCCGGGCCTCGAGCGCTCGGAGTACTCGCGCATAACCTTTGTGGTCAATCCAGCGGTCTACAGCAGCCGTCCAGATATCAGCACCGACATCCGGCGGAAGATTATCAATCTGGCCGAACCACTCGTCGGCCAGACCCGCCTCCACGACCAGTCCGATAAAGGGATGAAAGAGCCTATCCGCGCGATAGATCTGCACGGCCCGGAGGACATCGCGCGCCTTCATAGAATCACCATCGTCTAGCAGCAGCCTGGCTAATGCCAGACGGAGTTCAGGGTGACGTTGGTCTGGATCGACCCGTAAGGCTGTCTCGAGCCATTCGCGAGCCAGTCCGGGATCTTTCAACGAAATGCAAAAATTGGCAATCTGAACCAGGGCATCTGGCTGCACTGCGCCTCGGTAGATAAGCCGATTTAGCTCGCGCCTGACCATATCACGCTCACCCATAGCCCAGAACTGCGAACAGAGCGCAAATCGAAGCCGCAAATCGTCTTTGTTGCGACGAATCTGCTCCTCGATCACCGGAACGGCCAAGCGAGGCTCGTTCAGACTAACCAACTCTGACTGCAGCCTTGCGAGTGTGCCCTCATTCAAAAGGGGGAAACCGATAAGCTTCAGCAGTGTCTCCTCAGCATGGACCTCATCCTTGTTCGTCAGATAGGTATGAACCATCATTTCACCAGCGAGCGGTACGTCGACGGCCCAATCGGTCTCAAGTATCTCCCGCGCGTGACGAAGGCCGTTCCCCGAAACCTTCTCGAGAGTCTGATAGAAGGCTAAGAGCAAGTTAGGCTGGGCCGAAGCAAGACCCTTAAGAATTTCGAGGTCCCGACCGGTCTCCAGCTCCTCTGTCGCCAGAAAGTCGGTGATGAGTTGCTGTTGAAGGAAAAACCTGATGTTCTGCTCTTGCGCGCTTTCCACCGCGGTGCGCATCAACTCGATGGCTTCGTTCGGTCTACCGATCCTTTTTAGATCTGTAGCAATACCGGACACGTTAGCGGGCATACCCTCCCGGATTGCATCGTGGGCCTTTTGAACCAGATCGTTAATGTTGCTCTGGCTTCGGGCGGGTGGAGAGGCGCCCGCGATCGCCTCGGTCCGGGCAGTCATGGCCGGCGGGGTTTGGTTCCCTTCGCGAATCAGTTGATTCGCCTCGTCGGATCGGCCGGTCCGCAGATACAAAATTGCCAGTCCATGAATGTACTCTGCCTTGCCGGGTTGGAGCGCAAGAAGCTGGCGCCAAACCTTCTCCGCTTCTGGAGCTGGCAGATCCGGCAACGTCGCAAACGCTTTGAGATAATCTTCGTTCCCGGGTTCTTCTCGCAAGGCCTGTTCCAGGAGTGCCCTGGCGTGCGCGGGCCGGCCCGTTTGAGCATATACATCTGCCAAACGAAGAACGACCTCGGATCGTTCAATTCCAACCGGTGGAAGAACAGTTCCATCAACAATCGGCTCCAGGAGCGTCGGCATCAGAGTCGGGTCTCCTGTTGCCTGGATCATCTCTTGCACGGCCCGGAACTGGCTTGCATTCGAGGGCGCTTCCGCATAGAGCCTCGCGTCCGCCAGCGCAGCAAGCCGAAACCATCGCTTCGTCTCCAACTGCGAAGCAAGGGCGCGTAATGAGTCCAGGGAATCAGTATCTCTGGCGCGGATCCCATCCAGGACTTCGGCCGCTTGACTCGGTTTCGCCGCGCTGAGGTCGAGCTCGGCCAATTTGATTCTGAACCCGTCGAGGGCTTCGCGGGTCTCGTCACTCTGCATATGCGCAAACGCGCGATCGGCAATCATTTTCTCCCAGACAAACCGTGCGAGCGGTTGAAGCTGATGCGCCAGGAAAAGGCGGGCGGTCTGGTCGGCGAACTGGCAAGCTCGGCGGCCCGCATCATCGATCGCTCCCCACGTCTCGTCAGCGGTCCAGGCGGGTTGCGCGAACACCTGCGTGAGGCATCCATCGGCACGCGCGCACTGACCGCTCCATTCGAGCAGACAGGCTGCGGCCAGCAAATCTCGATTCGAAACGCTCCGGCGGCCCTTTTTCGACAGGAATCCATCGAGCAGTTTGGCGCGCTGGTCGCCTGTGGAGAGTTCATACAGCGCATGCAAACTGGACAAGAAATCCTCACTTAGTTTCTCCGCCCCGCCTTCGATTGCCCTGGCAAGAATCTCGCGTGCCTGTTCTGTTTCGCCTGCGTCGATCAGCCAGCGCGCGATCTCGTTGGCCATCTCACATCTCCTGAGCACTGCACGTCCGAACGCCTGGTTACCTAGTCCAATCGCCTGCGGATACCTCCCACGGGCCGCAAAAATGCGTGCGCTGTCCCACAAAGCCGGCACTGGACCTTCTCCCCGGGGAAACAATGATTCGATCAGACCATTCAGATCGTCGCGCGGATGAGTCTCGAGAAAATCAGCTAAAACCGCCAGCAAAAGTGTTCGTTGCTCATCGGGACTCTGGTCCGCTGGGTCGATCCAGCGCTTTAGTCCGGCGTACTGTCGAGCCTCCATCGCATACCATAGATATGCCTGTTGCAAGTCCCGGTTCCTCGGAGTCACCGCCAGTTGCGAGGCCGTCAAAGCCACCATCCTGTCAAAGTCGCCCGCAGCAAAATAGGCCCAGAGCGCGGCAGTTGGTTCTCCACTCTCTCGGCTGCACCAGACCACGTGAACCTTATCCCGTCCTCCGAAGCCGTCTTCTATGCAGGCGACCCATCGAACGACGCTATCCAATCGGCGGTCGAGATCGGTAGTCGCAGGGCGGTTCTGGTGATTCGCACGCCAGAACTCGCGCACTGAATCTTCGACTCCACCCCTGGTGTACCAATCGCGCAGCCGCAGCGCCGCCTCGTAGCCGGCTGACCCCACGGTGATCTCGGGGAGCGGATACCGGAGGATTTCGCCCTCTCTTTCCTCTCTCTTCGTGACCGCGATTACCCGCTCAAAGTAAGAACGAGCGATCTCCGGTTGATGTCGCTCCTGCCGGATACAGCCAACCTTATAAAGCGCTTCGACGTTTGCGGAATCCAAATCAATCACTCTCAGCAGCAGCTCAAGTACGCGACCGGTGGAAAGTTTTCGATCGAAATAGCGCGCGGCCTGCGTGAGGACATCAACGTCTCTCGGGAATCGAACTATTAGCTGGTCCCAGGTTCCAGAGGCGTCGCGGAAATCGGCCGCCTCGAGAGCTGCAAGCTTGATCAATGGTTGCGGATCGTCTGCAGGAACGAAATAGGTCAGCTTTTTCTGGTACTCAAACGCGGCGGCAAGGTTCCCGATTCTCTCCGCTTCCGCGACCAAAGTCCGCAATGAAGTCGCTGGGTCGGGCGCACAGAAATAGGCCTTTTGCAGTAAGTCGAATGCTTCAACGTCTCGGCCCTGCCTCTGCAGAACTTTCACCAGACAGCCCTGAATGAAATAATCAGTTGGATGCTGGTCTCGGCGCCGCGACATTTCGCGTTCAAGCCAGGGCAACAACGTAGTCCGTTCGCAATGATCCAGTAAAGAATCGAAAGCCGTTCTCTGTGAATCCGGGTTTGCCTGCTCATCTAAAAAATCGAGCAATACCTGGGCAGCCTTATTCGGTTGACCCTTTTCGGTAAGAGCGCGCACGAACGGCTCGAGTACCTCTTTTCTTTGCGGCCCGGTTGACTGACGATAGGCACGCTCCCAGATTTCAAGGGCTTCATCCCGGAGATTAGCCCGCTGCAAGGCCGCCGCAAGATCAGCGAGCTCCTGGGCGCTCGAGCCGATCATAGATTTCAGCCTTTGCAGGCATCCAACCGCCTCTTGAACATGTCCCAGATCGAGGTAGAGATCTGCCGACTTTCGAATGTACCTCGCCGACGCGGCCGGATTTCTCTCCTCAAGCTCCCGCAACTGGGCTTGCGCAACGTTCCAGCTCTTTGCCTTGAGGGCAAGATCTACAAGGTACTCTCGAGCAGCATTATTCTTCGGGTCGAGTTCTACCGCCCGCTGCGCGGTTTCGACCGCCGCTTCGGTGTCACGGGACCAGTCTTGCCAGACGGCGAGCCTGAGGTAATCCTCCGATTGGTTCGTCTGACGCGCATTTCGTTCCAGAGCGCTTAAGAAGGCGTCGATCCTGGGATTCCTGGCCGCACTGAGGGACGCCGTGGGGTTAATCAAAGCCGTTCCGTCGGCTGCTGTCAGGAGGTTGAACAGTCTCTGGTCCAAATCTCTCCTCCATTCGACATCCGTGGTGGATGCATAAGAGGCTTCGATCCACTTTCGCGCCTGGCCAAGATCATTCCGGCTGATCAAAAGCTCCAGCAGGGCCTCCAGAGCTGGTCGATTCTGCGGGTCGAACCTCAACGCCATCCGGAACAGCGCCTCTGCTTCAAGGGGGTAACCCGCCTCTTTGAAGAGCTCGGCCCCTTTTGCATAGTGAACCGTATCCGGACTCAGCCAACCTTCGAGAGCAATCCGCGCAGGAAGGAACCGATGCCTGTGAAGCAGGAACTGGACTAGGGCAGGCGCGTCGTCCTCAGGATTGGCAGCGGCAGCCTGTTCGAGGACTTCCTCTGCCGCCTTTTCGAGTCGATACCGGGTCAGAAAAGCGATCACCCGGTTACGCATCGCTTCATCCTGCGGCTCGCCTTCCAGCAGCGCTCTGACGCGGCGCTCCGCGTCGACTAACCGTCCAAGCTGAACGTCAAGTCGCGCACGCGCGAGCTGAAAATCGACGTTTGCAGGTTGCTGGGAAACTAACTCATCATACAGCCCGGCGGCTTCTCGTACGTCTCCATCAAGCGCGGTGAGATCCGCCAGCCTCGATTTAAAGGCCGATGTATTGGGCATCAACTCCACCATGCGCCGAAGCGTTGCACACTCCTCCTTACTCCTGCCGGTTCGTGCGTAGAATAGCTCCAGCTGTTGCAGAGCTCCTAGATCGCGAGGATTAGCTCGCGCCATGTTTTGCCACTTCTCCTCCAGTTCGTCCCCGCGATTGGCCTCCTGATACATCTGAATTAGTTGCGTTTGGAGATCGGCCCGCACCCAGTTTCCGGGGGCGGTCAGCTGGATTGCCTGTTCCAACGCGGAGACCGCCGCTTCGAACTGGTGTCGGCCTCTCTCTATTCGCGCAATTTCCCGAAACGCCACCGCTCTCTGGTAGGGTGAACCGCTCGCGGCCACCACCTGATAATAGCCGACCGCCTCATCCAGCTGATGATTCTTTTCGCTGATTCGAGCCAACTGAAGACGCAGCTCAAGGTTTCCAGGTGCGAGCTGCGCCGCGGTCATCCAGGCCCGTTTGCCTTTCTCGAATTCGGATTGTTTCTGCCAGAGATCCCCCAATTCGATCAGCCAATCGATTTTTTGGGGGTCGTTATCCGATACATTTTCGATCGCCCTCTCCAGTGCTCCGGCGGCTTCAGGTTTGTGATCTCTGGCCAGCTCGAGATCGGCCCGGCTCCGCCACGGAAGGGGGTTCTCCGGATGAAGTCTCGAAGCGTATTCATAGGCGGTCGCCGCCTCGTCGAAGCGGCCGGAGCGCTTCAGTAGGTGACCGGCAATAAGAGCCGCGGCGAAATCATCCGGCGCAGAGGCTCGATAGCGTCCGATAACAGCATCCAGTTGATCGCGCTCCCGATACCATTCCCAGATTTTTTCTACAGGCAGTCCGTCGACCGGATTAGCCCGGGCAGCCTGTTCGTAGCGCTGAATTACCCTTTCGGTTTGAGCGGCTGCCAGGGTAGCCCATCCGATACAAGCAGAGGCGACTGCGACCAGCCATCCGCGTTTCACGGAAGGTAGAGTAGCTCAACGGCGCGCTCCCGCAATGGAACCGCTTCTCGTTTCTGGTTTCTGGGAGTTCGGCTTCGGCGGTCCAGCCAAAGAGCTCGTGTTCACGTTTCTTAGCCGTGGCCCCCCGGAGCGCGCCCCTTGTCTGTCATACCCCGGATCGCGCCGGGAGCGCGTCCCTACCGGCGAAATATCGCTGTCTCCCGATCACCACTGGCGCCAACGGTACCACGGTACATTCCGCTGGTATTAAAGGTCATTGCAAACCGGCCGGTCCGGTCGACGGCAATGAGACCACCTTGCCCGCCTAGATCAGCAATCTTCTGCATGACCAGTTCAGCTCCCTCCGTGATGGAGGCGTGCCGGTATTTCATCAACGCGGACAGTTCGTGCGCCGCCACAATGCGAATAAAGACTTCGCCTTTTCCTGTTGCGGAGACGGCGCATCCTTCGTTGTCCGCATAAGTGCCTGCACCGATTATTGGCGAATCGCCGATTCGCCCGAAGCGTTTGTTGGTTATTCCTCCGGTCGACGTTCCGGCGGCAAGATCACCATGCATGTCGAGTGCAACTGCTCCGACCGTGCCACCTATTCGATCAAGATCAACCTCCAGCTTGTGGTCCCTGACCAAGTCCGGCAAATTTTCCTCCAGACGTTTTGCCCGGAGGAGATCGGCCCATCGCTGATCAGTAAAAAAGTAGTCCGGTAACACCGTTACTGCTCCTCTTGAGGCTGCGAAACGCTCGGCGCCTTCACCGGCGAGCAGGACGTGTTTTGATTCGGCTAAGACCAGCCGCGCAACCGCGATTGGATTTTTTATATTCGTCACGCCGGCGACGGCCCCGGCTGCCAGTGTGCGACCATCCATAATCGCGGCGTCGAGCTCGTTTTGTCCATCAGCATTGAAGACGGCGCCGCGCCCGGCGTTAAACAATGGGCAATCTTCCAGAATCTGAACAGACGCCACGACGGCATCCAACGCTGATCCATGGCCGGCCAGAACGTCACGACCAGCCACCAGCGCTGCGGTCAGCGCGTCCCGATATTCTCGCTCGCTCTGCGCAGACATGCTCTCGCGATCAATCGTTCCGGCTCCGCCGTGGACCACGAGCCGGAACGGAACTGCGGTGGAGTCGGGTTTCGCCATAAACGTTTCTGGTTTCTGGTTTCTGGTTTGTCGTTGCTCGTGGCCTTCATCGGACGCGCGACGCCGGAGCGCCGGGAGCGCGTCCCTACCAATGAAACAGCCGGATCACGTCCCTGCCATCTGAACAGCCGAACTACGAGAAACCAGAAACGACAAACCAGAAACGTTTATGTGCCTTACTCAACGACGTCAAATCCGGCGAAACGCAAGGCCTTAACTGCATCGGCCAACTGCTGATCTCTAACCAGCACGTAGTCTGTTTCGTAAGTGGCGATGGGGAGAATGCCTATGTTGGACTGCGCAAGCGGAACCGCCACAGAAACCAGAATCCCAACAAGATCTAAATCCAGCAGACCCTCTATTTTGAACCCTCGCCAGCCTCGACTTGCGTGCGTTCCACCAGGGACGAAGCGATCTTCGCAAATCACACAAAGTTCGTCGCGGGTGCGGCTAATTGAGAGAAAGGATTCACCCATGGCCCAATCTGGAATAGGGGCCTTGGCATCAAGCCGACACACCGCAAGCCGCTCCGGCAGAATGACCAGCTTTAACAAAGGAGGATTCATGGGACCGGCAACATGGCACAAAAACAGCCTTAGCGCCAACGACAGTTTCAATGCAAAGGGATTTCCAAAACCGGTTTGCATTTCTTCGGGGTGGATGCATCCTTTCGGCCTCTGTCTATGCAACGGCTACCGGGGTTCCGTGATTATTACCCAGAGGATTGCGCTTTTCGAAATCACCTCTTTGAGAATTGGCGTCGCGTCGCGCGCGCATTCGGATTTCAGGAGTATGACGGCCCGACCCTTGAACCGACGGAACTTTATAAAAAGAAAAGCGGAGAGGAATTGAAAAAGCAACTGTTCCGTTTCACCGACCAGGGAGGTCGGGACGTTTGCATGAAGCCAGAGATGACCCCAACGCTGGCTCGCCTGGTGGCCGCACGGGAAAGGGACTATCGTAAGCCGATCAAATGGTTCAGCATTTCTCCGTTCTTCAGGTTTGAAAAACCGCAAAAAGGGCGTCTCCGGGAATTTTATCAAATCAACTGTGACATCATCGGGGACGATTCTCCGGCAGCCGACGCAGAACTGGTCGCGCTCGCGGTCGCGCTGCACCAGGTCTTCGGGCTCACCGAGGACGACTTTTTTGTGCGCGTCAACAACCGCAGCCTCTGGGCCGAGTTCCTCACCAAGCATGAAAAGCCAATCGAGCGGTTACCTGAGTTCCTTTCGATCATCGACAAACTTGAACGCGATAACGCAGAGGTCACCGCGGAAAAGCTTAGGGCTTTCGGCCTTGAGCTTGACGAAATTCGAGAGTTTCTGGCGACGCCGCCAGAATCGCTGCCCGGTTTCGGCACCTTGTTCCAGGAACTGCGCTGGCGTAGCCTGGAAAAATTTATCGAACTCGATCTGACGATCGTTCGAGGACTCGATTATTATACAGGGCTGGTCTTCGAGATTTTTGACCGCAAGAAAGAAAACCGGGCCCTCGCTGGGGGCGGCCGGTATGACAACCTCGTCTCGGTGATCAGCGATGGTGCAGTAGATCTGCCAGCAGCCGGTTTTGCGATCGGTGACGTGACTTTTGCCGACCTGCTACGCGAACTCGATCACACCAGGATACGCATCGAGCACGCTCTCGGGACCGGCTTGAGCGCCTTCATCGTGGTCGCGGATGAAAGTCGCCGGCCGGATGCGATCCAACTGGCGATTTCGCTGCGTCAATCCGGTATCGCCGTCGACTATTGGCTCCAACCGGCCAAGGTCGGGAGACAATTCCAACAAGCAGAGGCCCTTCGCGCTATATACGCGGTCGTGGTCGGTCAGGAGTGGCCGCAGGTACGCGTTAAGCTCCTGGCCGAACGCAGAGAAGAATTGATTCCGGTAGATGAACTTCCTGCTCTGCTGGGGAAACGCAAAACTTTGCCTTAGTTTGGTCCGAGCCATGTACCGCACGCATCATTGCAACGAACTCAGAGCCACCCATGTTGCTCAGGAAGTGGCACTTGCCGGCTGGGTTGATTCCAGACGCGACCACGGCGGTGTAATTTTTATCGACCTCAGAGACCGAGAGGGCTTGACGCAGGTGGTGTTTCGCCCTGAAGAGTTTCCCGAGGTCGCCGCGTCGGCGCACACGCTTCGAAGCGAAGATGTGGTGCAAGTATTTGGAAAAGTAGCCCCAAGGCCTGAGGGAACTCAAAACCCGAAACTTGGAACAGGCGAAATTGAAGTGGTCGCCTCGTCATTGAATATCCTGAATCGATCCGAAATCCTGCCCTTTCCGCTCGATTCGGAGGTCGGAAACGAAGATCTGAGGCTCACACATCGCTATCTCGATCTCCGCAGACCCTCGCTTCTCCGAAACCTGAAGGTTCGCCACCTGGTAACAAAAGCTACGCGGGAATATCTCGACCGGGAAGGCTACATCGAAATCGAGACACCGGTTCTCTCAAAAAGCACGCCGGAGGGAGCTCGGGAGTTCCTTGTTCCAAGCCGGTTGATCCCCAATCATTTCTATGCTCTTTCCCAATCGCCCCAGCAATATAAACAATTGTTGATGGTCGGCGGAATCGAACGGTATTTTCAAATCGCAAAATGTTTTCGGGACGAGGATCCACGGGCGGATCGAATCACCGAACTGACGCAGATCGACCTGGAAGCCTCCTTTATCGAGCCAGACGATATTATCCGGCTTATCGAAGGTCTGCTGCGGGAAGTTTTCCGTGCGACCCGAGGCCTGGATATCCAAACCCCGTTCGTGCGCCTGAGCTATCATGAGGCAATGGACCGCCTTGGCACTGATAAGCCTGACATGCGCTTTGGCATGGAGCTCGTGGAATTGACCGATTTGTTTCGTGGTTCCCAGTTTAAGGTTTTCCGCGGCGCCATAGACGCCGGGGGCGTCGTAAAGGCTATCAACGCGAAAGGCTTCGCTAAGATTACGGCAGGTCAAATCGAAGATCTAACGAACCTCGCGAAACAATCCGGAGCAAAAGGTCTTGCGTTCATTAAAATCGAGCAGGGTGAGTGGAAATCGCCGATCGTCAAATTCCTCACCGAGACGGAAAAGGCGGCTCTCAACCAAACGCTGAAGATCGAGGAGGGCGACCTGGTTCTTTTCGGGGCTGATCGCTGGGAACTCGTTTGCACGACACTTGGGCGGATCCGGTTAAAAGTTGCGGATTATTTGCAGCTGATTCAGGATCCAACCGATTTGAAGTTCCTTTGGGTATTGGACTTTCCATTGCTGGCTTTTGATCCGGCGGAGAACAAGTGGAGCGCGACGCATCATCCGTTTACGCGCCCAAAGCGGGAGGACCTCGATTTATTGGCGGCGGGCGAATTCGGAAAGGTGCGGGCCGAGGCGTATGATGTGGTGCTCAACGGCGTCGAGATCGGCGGCGGCAGTATCCGAATACACGAGCAGGAACTGCAGGCCAAAATGTTTGAGGTGCTCGGTATTAACGCCGAGAGGCAGCAGAAACTGTTTAGCCACCTTTTACGAGCTTTTACGTTCGGTGCCCCGCCCCATGGCGGAATCGCGCTGGGAGTCGATCGGCTGGTGATGCTCATCACTGGAACATCGAACATCAGAGAAGTCATCGCGTTCCCCAAGAATAGTCGGGGCCAGGACCTGATGATGGACTCACCCAGCGAGGTCGCCGAAAAGCAACTCCAGGATCTGCATATTCGCCTCCTGCGTCGCTCCTAAATCTATAAGGATTGTGAGCCATGCAGCCTCAGCTTCTACGAGGGGCCGCGATCCTATATGACCTATGCGACCTATAAGTCTCATGCACGTGCAGCAGCACGAGGCTTTACCTAGGAGCCTGCCGGCTTTTTTCCCGCGCTGCTCTCAGGCTGCTGTTCGGCGCCGGGAGGGGTATTGCCGGCATTTTTCTTAATGCCGAGCAGCTCCACCTCGAAAACAAGAGTCGAGCCAGGTGCAATGTCTTCGCCGTAGCCCTCGTCGCCATAAGCCAAGTCGGAAGGGACATAGAGTTCCCATTTTGAACCGACCGGCATCATCTTCAATGCTTCTGACCAACCTTTGATCACACCGTTGACAGGGAAGCTAAACGAGCTGCCGTGCTTTGCAGAACTGTCAAATTCCTTACCGTCAATCGTGGTACCTCGATAATTGGTTTCAACTATGTCTGTATCCTTTGGCTTCTCCCCTTTGCCCTCTTTAATCACTTTGTACTGGAGCCCGCTGGATGTCGTTTTCACGTCGGCCTTCTTTGCGTTATCATCAAGAAACTTTTTTCCGTCGGCCTTGTTTTTCTCCGCGACGGCCTTCATTTCTTCCTGCTTCTTAGACATCGCCTCCTGCTGTTTCTGCATCATTTTCTGCTGAAAGGCTTGGAGCGTCTGCTGCAGCTCCTGGTCGGTCATGGCCATCGGTTTACCGCCCAGGACGTCGGTGATCCCCTTGGAGAGCGCGTCCTGGTTCAGATCCAGCTGTAGGCGTTGTAGCGTCCGCCCTATATCAACCCCTAAGCTGTAACTGATCTTGTCCTTGTCATCTCTGACAGTCGCACTAGCGGAGGAAGCAGGTGAGGGGGAAACACTCGGTTTGGGTTCCTCCCCGTACGAAAACAATGCAGAAGACAACAAGATAGTTAAGAGGGTAATTCGAGTCCGTTTCATGGTTATGAAACGCAGCCTCAACGCAAAGCCAGCGGGCTGCAACCCATTTTTGACCACGCCTCGTCCGCTAATTGCTCTGATCCTGCATCGGCTGTGCATTCTCATCCATCTCGTCAGACTCGTCTTCCTGCGAACCCTTTTTGGGGGGAGCCTCCCCCTTGAGAAGCTCGCGCAACAGCTCGCCGATCATTGGAGCTGCCACGGTACCGCCATGAGCCACTTCGCCGGGCGCACCTTCATATAACGCTGCAAAGGCATACTTCGGGGCGTCAGCCGGCGCAAATCCGACGAACCACGCGGCCGTACGCTCCTTCTTCTTCGGTCCCCACTGGGCCGTGCCCGTTTTGCCGGCCACTTTGACGTTCTTCAGTTCTGCTGCGTTACCGGTACCGTTGGACACCACCCCAATCATTCCTTTCCGAACTTCTTCCAGCGTTACAGCTCCGAGCTTTATCACATCTTTGGCCCGCGGGCTGTACATGTAGACCACCTCATTGTTCAGGGTCTGGACCTGCCGCACAATTCTCGCCTGATAGAGAAGCCCGCCGTTAGCGATTGCACCCATAGCCTGCGCCATTTGGAGCGGCGAGATCAGCAAATCCCCCTGACCAATAGATAGGTTCGCCAGGTCGCCCCCCATGATATGGCGATGATACGTCTGTTCCATGTAATCATCCGTCGGAATTCTGCCTTCGGCTTCTCCATTCAGGAGAATCCCGGTGCGTTCCCCCAGTCCGAGGCGCTTCGCCCAACTCACGAGCGCATGCGCTCCGATCTTCTGCCCAGCCTGGAAGAACCAGGTATTGCACGATTGCGTCAGCGCTTGCCGAAAATTCAGGTCGCCCGAATCTGTCTTCTTCCAATTTCGGAAGACCATGTTGCCAATCTGCATCGCTGCCGGACAATCAAATTCATCCGTCGGGTCGATTGCGTGACTTTCAAAAGCGGCAATTCCAACGAAGACCTTAAAGGTCGATCCCGGAGGATACGCGGAGCGATAGGCGCGAGGCAACATCGGAATGTTGGGGTCGCTCTCTATCTTCATGAACTTTTCCTCAGAAATTGTAGGGACAAAGTCATTCGGATTGATGGTTGGCCACGAAGCGAGGGCCAGCACTTCGCCTGTGCCTGGGTCGAGCACCACCATGGCGCCGCGCTTTGCTCTTTTCTGGAGAATTTTTTCCGCCAGCCTCTGGATATCGACGTCGATCGTCGTGACGAGGTTATACCCCGGCTCCGGCGGAGTAGCAATTCGTTCCCCGGTCTTGTTGCCGTCTTTGTCGAAGGTAAGCTCCAGCTGACCGGGTTTGCCGCGGAGCTGGTCGTCAAATGTTTGCTCCAATCCCTCGCGCCCCTCGCTTTCCGGCCACAGTGGTTCGTTGTTCTGAAGAATCCGCGTGCTTTCCCGGCTGGTTCGACCCGTATACCCAACGATCTGCCCGGCAACCGAACCCTGAGGATAAATGCGCACGTAGGTCGCCCGAAGCTTTAGCCCCGACGGCAGCTTGTTTTGTAGCTTCGCCACTTCGTCCTCCGGAAGATCGGTTGCAATATCGAAAGGAGTGACGCCCCGATTCCGGTAGTGTTGGACTGCGGCTTCTTCGGAAAACCCAATGGGCCGGCTGGTCAGCCCGCGGGCGGAAGCGACTGCACGATTCACAAATTCGACAATTTGCTTGTCTGTAAAATCGAATGGGGTCGGAAAAACGACGCTCAAATTATTGCTGACTCGAGTTTGGGCCAGGGGCACACCGTTCCGATCCGTGATCTGGCCTCTCGGCGCTGGAATGGCGAGCGCGTAAGTCGCAGCCTGACGTTGCGTCTCCCAACTCGGCTTCAGGCTCGCTGCGTTGCCTGAATCCGCCTCCTGAGACCGAGCCGCTGGAATGAGCACGAATCCAATCAGCCAGGCCGCAATTAGAGTCGTATCGGCGTACCGGCGTTTCGGCGTTTCGGCGTTTCGGCTGGCGGAGTGTTCCCGCGCCGGGACCTTTGTCTGTCTCATCTGAGTGGGTAAAACATCACCCCACACTGTTTCGCGCAAGGAGTTTCTGCAGCCTGGATCGCCCACAACGCGGAGTAGCCGCAACCAACTCCTCCTCGTCCTCGAGAGGGATCCTGCATGAAAATCGTCGCAAACCACGGGTCTTTCTCCTGCCCTTGCTCCGATACGCCGATACGCCTGATACGCCGATACCTTTCTCCCCCCCGCCTACCGCTGCAGAAACTGAGAAATCACCTCCGCAAGTCTCTCGCTGATTCCCTCCACCAGCGCGATTTCGGCCACGGATGCCTTGCGAAGCCGGTCGAGCGAACCGAAGTGTTTCAGCAGTGCCTGTTTG
>JAFAMB010000103.1 GCA_019233825.1 Verrucomicrobiota bacterium
TTTTTCTACGGATACGTCATGCATATGCTTGGCAAGGAGTGGAAGGCAGTGTACCGGGTGCTCGACGATCGGCGAGGCAACAATCGTTATATCGAACGAATCCGCGCCAACATCGCTCGAGTAAACCTCATGGCCCGTTCTTTGGCCGCAAGCCAACGCGAAGCGGTCAATCGAAAATTCTCCTGAGCCTGCATCGCTCGCAAATCTTTAGAGATTTGCGAGCGATGCAGGCTATGGCTGCGCGGCCCAAACTTCTACCAATCGGTTCTTCTCGAGATCGGATTGATCAAACAGATCCTGACCGCCCATCCCCACCGCATGCATGACGTTTGCCAGATCTGTTTTCTCTTTGAATAATTTCACAACATTCTCCGCTCGCGTTCGAGAGACCTCCACATTTTTTGCCTCCTCGCCCTGCTTGTCGGCGTATCCCACCATGATCAGAATAACGGTCGGATCCGCGAGCAGAGTTCGCAGGCTTGGTTCGTTCAGGCTTTTGACCAACCCGTCGATCTGTGCCGCGGCAGGCGTCGTGCCGCCTTGGGTGAATGGGACAATTCCGATTTTCGTGAAGCCGCGAGCCCGTTCCACCTGCACATACAGTTTGTCCTTGTCCAGATCGGAGAGCCCCCTCATGAGATCAATTCGTTTTAACACTTCTTGGCGGACGCGATCTTGCTCGAGTCGCTCAGGGGCCGCTGCCGGGGGTGGCCCGGCGTTTTCGGTCGTTGATTTCGGACGTTCTTTACCTGCCTGGGAGTTCGTCGGCTTCGGCAGGTTCGGCGCTGCGCTACTTTTCTGGCCACCGGCCTCAATCGGCACCAGCTTCAGGTCGGCAAGCGCTTTCCAGGCGATAAATGCGCTGATGCTCAACCCGGCGGAAACCAAAAAAGCCGCGATGACCACGATCACCCAAACCCCTGCCGGGGTCTTGCGCGTGCGGCCTTTCCGGCGCGATGAACCCGTTGAACGAGAAGCTTTTGGCAAGGGCTTCGCCATCAGCCACATATTTCAACTAATCTGGACCAAGATTGCAAATAGTTCGGGTTGTGGCGTTCGACATTCAACCTTCAACGTTTGCGGGTGTCACGATGCGACGGCGTACAAGAGTCACACAGAGGTCACGAAGGTCAGAGGAGGTCACAAAGGTTATTTAGAGGGTGTTCTGAATCGAGCGAAACCCGATGCCAACGTTGGTATTTATCTAGACTGATCTCCAAAAACCTTCGCGACCTTCTCTGACCTCTGTGACCTTTGTGTGACTCTTGCCTCTCACTGTATCCTCTCGAGCAGGAAGGGTTTGATCTCGGCAAGCGCCACCCTTTGCTGCTTCATTGAGTCTCGTTCCCGGATCGTCACGGTACCTTCGCCTGCCGGTCCATTCTCACCAATCGTATCGAAATCGACCGTGACTCCGAAGGGTGTACCGGCCTCATCCTGGCGGCGATAGCGCCTCCCGATGGCGCCTGATTCATCATAGAAAACCATCATATGCGACCGCAGGAGATCCACTATTTCGCGAGCCTGGCGGACTAACCGTTCGTTGTTCTTGAGCAAAGGGAAAATCCCGCACTTGATCGGCGCTATCCGTGGGTGGAACCGTAGCAACGTGCGGGTCTCCGCTTTGCCTTTTTCATCCGTGACTTGTTCCTCGTCAAACGCTGCGCAGATCAATGCCAGCACGGTCCGATCCACGCCCGCGCTGGGCTCCACAACGTGTGGAATGAAATGTTGCTTCGTCTCTTCATCAAAATACTCCAGAGATTTGCCGCTGGCCCTTTGGTGTTGCGTCAGATCATAGTCCGTTCGATACGCGACGCCTTCCAGCTCCTGTACTCCGAACGGGAACCGAAACTCGATGTCGTATGTCCCCTTGGAATAATGCGCGCACTCTTCGGTCGGGATCTTATGAAGATGCAAAAGATCGCTCGCAATCCCGATATCTGAATAGAATTTCAATCGCTCTTTCAGCCAGTATTCAAGCAGTTCGAGACCTTGCTCCGGCCGGCAAAAATACTCCAACTCCATCTGTTCGAATTCCCTGGAGCGGAATGTAAAATTACGCGGATTTATTTCGTTTCGGAAAGCTTTCCCCACTTGCGCTATCCCGAACGGGAGCTTCTTTCGAGACACTTCCAGAATATTCTTAAACTGAACA
Source organism: Verrucomicrobiota bacterium (assembly GCA_019233825.1). Classification (GTDB taxonomy): domain Bacteria; phylum Verrucomicrobiota; class Verrucomicrobiia; order Chthoniobacterales; family JAFAMB01; genus JAFAMB01. The sequence goes on from JAFAMB010000103.1 coordinate 2,159, forward strand.
AAAATGGCCTGCGCGGTCTCGGGGCGGAGGTAGGTCACAGTCGACTCATCCTCCGTCGCCCCGACATACGTCTTAAACATGAGGTTAAAGGCGCGAGGCTCGGTCAAATCGTAGCTCCCGCAAACCGTGCACCGTTTTCGCCCATTCTTTTCCGGCAACTGGTCCGCTCGGAACCGGGACCGACAGTTGCGACAGTCGACCATCGGGTCGGTGAAAGTTCCCTCGTGACCGCTCGCCACCCAGACCTGGCGATTCATCAGAATCGAACCATCCATGCCCACCACATCGTCGCGCTCGAGCACCATCCGGCGCCACCAAAAATCTTTCAGATTCCGTTTCAATTCCGTTCCAAGCGGTCCGTAGTCCCAGCATCCGTTTAATCCGCCATAGATTTCACTCGATTGAAAAATAAACCCGCGCCGTTTACACAGGCTGACAATTTTCTCCATTCGTTCGGACGTGGACATAGCAGGTAGCGAACGTCTGCGAACGCTAGCGAACGTCAATCAAAAAGTCGCGCGGTAGGGACGCACTCCTGCGCCCTACCGTTCGTTTGGCGTTTGCAGGCGTTCGTTGTATACTGCGCAACTGTATATGGCTTATTACTTTGAGGACGGGATCGCGGACAGTGCGGTGTCACTCAAGCATTGGATCCTACCCGCAATTGCGCTCTCGTTTCTCTTTCATTGCGGACTGTTTTACTATTTCAGCAAGAAAACGCTCGATCGATTCGTGCAGAGCGACGTTCCGCGGCTCGTTCCGCGGGCTTTCAGCGTTAACCGCCTGCAAATTGACCAGAAATTGCTGGAAAGTGATTCGAAACCGGCCCCTACCGCCGGTAAGCCGGCCGGAGACTTCGGCACCATCACAAATCTTACGCAGTTTGATGGCTCCTTCGAAAAGGATATGCAGGAATTAAGGGCGACGCCCGAAGTCAGTTCGCCCGAAGTGCCTCAGCTCAAAGAAAAGCCAAGCGTCGACACTCAATCCGCTCAAACCGCGGCGGCCAAGGCGAAGGCCGAGAGCGCTGTGGCCATGGAGAAAGAGTTAAGCGAAGTGCGCCAGCAACTGCTCTCCGATAAGCCTGATATGCCGACTCGCCCGAAAATCGCGTCGGGAAACAAAAGAAACCCGGGCAAAACTGACAATCATGATGTCGGCGACTCAAACATCCCCGGCAACGCAGGCATCCCTGCCGGCTTCAGTAATCTCGATGAACTCCTTTCCGGTACAGGGCAGCTCGGGAGTGCGACCGCACCGATCTTGATGCCGACCGATCTCCTGTTCGACTACGATTCCGCAAATCTTCGCCCGGGAGCAACCGCCAGCCTGCAAAAATTGGGACGCCTGATCCAGCGCAATCCCCAGGCCATCTTCAAAGTCGAAGGTCACACCGACTCCTTTGGCAGCGACGAGTATAATATGGAGCTGAGTCAGCGCCGAGCCGAGACCGTCAAAGCCTGGCTGGTGGAAAATATGAGCATAGACCCGGACCGAGTCCAAACCCAGGGTTACGGTAAAACTCGTCTGATTGTACCGGGCGACCGCTCCGTGGAAGAGCAGCAGCTGAATCGCCGCGTCGAAATTGTCATCAGGACGAAAAAAGGATGAGTGACACTCGTCCTCCGGAATCGCCTGATTCTCCGCCTGCGTCAGCGATGCACGCTAGCGCCCAAACTTGACTGTCAGTTTGGCTACCCCAATCGAATGCTGCTCAATCTGCTCTGCGATTTTTGCAGGCGACACTTCCGAACCTGCAGAGAATCGCTCAACGTTGAGCGCATAAGCCCTGACCAAATATCGATGAGTTGTCCCAGGCGGAGGACAAGGTCCTCCATAACCCGGGCCGCCGTAATCATTCCGGCATTGAACGCTGCCAGGCGGTACACCTCTTGATCCCTTGCTGCCCGCGCCTGCAGGTAACCCAGACGTTGTCCCGGGTATATTGAAAATGACCCAATGCCACCATCCGCTCCCAGTCGGAGCATCCGGATCAAAAATAGTCACCGCAAAGCTCTTTGTGCCACCTGGCGCGCCGGACCAATGAAGCTCCGGAGAAACATTCACCCCGCCGCATCCGGCACCATTGAACACACTTTCTTGCGGTACACTTCCACCTTCGTGCCACGTAGCGCTTGTAAGACGGAATCCTCCGTTCTCCGCGAACGCTGAGGTGGCGAAGATGGCCCAAGAGCCGAAAGCAATTAATAGCGTTTTCATGGCATCACTCCTTTACCTCAGATCGCACTTCGCCGCCGGTGTGGACCACGCAGTGATCAAATCTGGTTGGCAGACTCATAGAAAAAAGATAATCGCAAAGTGAGGGAAAGCTCAGCGGAACTTTACCAACAATCCTCGAGACTGGCCCTCACTCCGAAGAACGAATTTCGCCAGTCTTCGAAAGCAATATCGAGACCCAGCGCGTTGAGTGGAAGTTCGACAAAACAATCACCAGGATCATTGTGAGCGGGACGCACAGAAATGCCCCGACAATGCCCCAGAGCGAGCCCCAGACAATCAAAGCAATGATAACCGTTAACGGACTCAGGTTAAGCGATTCGCCCATGACATTCGGCTCGACGACGTTTCCCATCAGCTGTGCGATCGCGGTGATGCCAATGCCGATCACCAGAAATGGCCCAAGATTCTCGAACTGCACAGCTGCGAGCAGAGTGGGAAGAAGCGTTGCCACGATAACGCCGATTGTCGGTATAAAATGTAATACGAAGATGAGCAGAGCCCAGAACTCGGCAAAATCAAGCCCGACAATCCGCATCAGAATGTAGGCCAGCAGTGCGCTCGTGAAACTCACGGCCGTCTTCACCCCGAGGTAGGTATGAATATCGCGATCAATTCGACGCATGATTCGAATAGCGTTTTTCCGGCGTTCGGGATCAGGAAACAATGCCTGAACCTTGATCGGAATGAAGCGTCTCTCGAGCATAATGAACAAACCATAGATCAAGACGAGCGTCACATCCTCCAGAACGCCTGCAACCGCTTTGGCGACGGCGGTGAATACCGACCGAAGATCAACCGTCTTCAATAGTTGTCGAAGTTCCGGCGGCTCCTCAATGCCGACTCTGGCGAATAGCTCTCCCTGCAATTGCTGCAAACGAGCCTGGTACTTCGGGGCAGCAGCCGCCACGTGGACCGCGTTTTGCGCAACGATTTCAATTAATGCAAATCCGAGCCCGAAGATGATGCCAAAAGCCATGATGACAGAAAGCACGGAGGGCACAGGACGGTCAGCAATCTGAATCCTTCGGATCAGGCGGCTGACAATGTCGACGAGGTAGACCGCGAGCACAGCCATCACCAAAGGAACGAAAAAGTGTTCCCCAATGCTGAGCACATAGAACGAGGAAATAACAATTCCAAAAGTGAGCGCAATAGAAACGAGTCTACGCTGGTAGGTCAAACGGGGAGCGCCTTGGTTCGTCGTCATGAAGCTCGGACTAAGCCGCAAAAATCATGCAAAAATCGAAACGAAGAGCTCATTGCGGAACCGGCACCCGCTGGCCCTTGTTCGCGCTTTCGATCGCGCCCAGCACCATGGCCAGGCTATGGATATTATCAGCACTGCGGGTCTCCGCCGGAAACCCTTCGGTGATTTCCCGGAGAAATTCCGTCATAACGCTTAGGTGCCCTCGCGTTTCCCTGCGATCTGGCTCTTCCGTAGGAGCAAAAGGCTCATTTTCGTAGAACAATCCGTTCGGTTTGGTTGCGTATTCGCCTCGGATGTCGTCCAGACCATCCCAAAGTATCGTTCCTTTTGTGCCTATTATCCGCCAGGCTGCGTCCCAGGAAGTCCGCAGCCCCTCGGAGCACCAACTTCCCCTGAACGTGAATCGGATTCCGTCATCCATTTGAAAGATGGCGTGAGCCGACGCGCCGTGCTGCCACCAGGACCCTTTCGGGTTCCACTCTTCGCAATAGACAGATTTCGCATTGGCGCCGGTCAAACATCGGACAGCGTCAAATGGATGGATGGCCATATCGATCAGCAGAACATGGTCCATTTTCTCCCGAAACCCTCCGAAATGAGCGGGAACAAAAAAGTCGATATTCACGGTTGTAATGTCGCCAATGAGGCCCTCGCTCAACAGGCGCCGAACCTTGCGTAAGCCGGGACTGAATCGACGGTTCTGTATAACCACGTGGACGAGATTGTTCTTCTTCGCGGCGTCGACCAGGCGATGGGCGTCACTGAGATTTGTCGCAAGCGGTTTTTCCTCGAGCACATGCAACCCATGCGCGAACGCCTTTAGATCAATTTCGGCATGCGCCGCCGGAATGGTACAATCGAAAAGCATTTGTGCGCGGACTTTTTCAATCGCCTCATCCAGATTGGCAAACAACGGAGCATCCAAATGGAATTCCGCAGCGCGTCCTCGCGCAAGTTCGGGATTTAAATCGACCAATGCGGAGATCTCTACCCCAAGTTCCCTTGCACTTCGAATCCACTCGGCGCTCATGGCGCCGCAACCGACCAGGATAGCTTCAAGTTTCCTTGGCATGGGTTATTTATTTCACAGATCCCGTGGACACGGGGCCGATTTTTGCGGTGCACCGGAAAATTCAGGCTCGTGTCGGCCGGATCTGTGAAATAAATATGTGGAGGATTCCGAGTTTTTCATCACCCCCATGAACAACGGGCTCCACAGTTTCGGCTGCCTGCATCTTTCGGATGGGTGGAAAGTTGAAGCGTGCAATGCCGGGCTCTTTATTTCGCCCGCTCAAGGCATTCATCATGGACGTGTAATCGACTCCTATGAGCTCATCCTGGCCCGGACTGGTACGCTCGTCCTAAGCGAGGAGGCCAAGGTTTTTGCGCTCGAACAGGGTGACACGCTCATCCTCTGGCCGGGACGTTTTCATCGCGGCGTCGCGCCATACGCCCGGAACACTTCGTTTTACTGGGTGCATTTTTTCCTCCGGACCGACGGCCCACCTCCGGACATCGACGGGACGGTGATCCCGCAGCATTGTCGCCTGCCGGAACCACTCCGCTTGACAGAATTGTTCCTTCGATTCCTCGATGACCAGGAGCGTAACCGGCTTGAAAAGGATTACGCCGCAACCTTAGTTAAGCTGATGTTGTTAGAGATCGCTCTGCAAAACAGCCCGCACTTTTCTGCAGCCAGTCAGTCGCCAAACCTTGCCACACAGGCTCAGACACTCATTACGCGCAACTTTCGTGAAGCGCTCTCCACTTCCCTGATAGCACGGAAACTGCATTGCAACCCGGATTATCTCGGCCGGGTCTATCGCCAGACCTACGGGTGCAATCCCACGGAAGGGATCCATCGCGCCAGGATGAAGCATGCGAAGAACCTGTTACTCCTCACGTCGATGAACGTTAACGAAATCGCGGTTGCCTGCGGCTACGAGGACTCCGATTATTTTCGAAAGGTTTTCCGGCGTTTCTTTGATATGCAACCTCGGCGTTTTCGCACGTTGCATGCCAGGCAACATTTGAATTCGGCGTAGCCGCGGCGGGGAATCCGTCTTCGCCATCGTCAGCGGCTTCGTACGGTGACAGAAGTATGCAAATGGGAAAATTTGAACAGAAGGCAGCAAAAGAAACGAAGAGCACGAATTCTAAGCGCTCAGGAGCACGGGAGATCCGGATTGGCACCTTCCACCAGCTGCTTCTGCCGTTGATAAATCTCAGTCACCAGCCGCAGCACGACGATTGACAGGGGGACAGAGAAAAGGTCGCCGAGAATTGCAAATACGGCAGCAAGTGTCCATTGATCGTTTGTCGAGGCCTGGAGGCCGAGCTGCAGTGAGACCTGGGTTACGACCGAGTACAACAGGAACAAGGTCCACCAGGTCGCAATCAGCCATGAACTACGGCTTCGAAACCAGTTTCTGGGATCGTAACTGGCCCGCCAGATTTCGCTCATGACCTGCATAGGGCGAATCAAGCTCAGAATGGGAATAAAATAGTAACCAACTGCCCAACCCGGCGAGAATCGCAAACCTTTCGCACCGAATCCCTGGATGTTTTTATATGCGCGATAGACCCATTTCAGGAAGGTAATCGCGGTGACAACGCCGAGCCCGGATTGCAACAGCCCAATGATGGCCTGGAGTGGATCGTTCTCCGTTAACTGGTCAGGTGCAACCTGGCCAATCTGCACCTGTACAAATTCCGCAACATCATCCACGAGTGCGACACACGCGACCGCCACCCCTATCCAAAGCAGCCGTTGCAGAAGCTTTGTCAGACCGGCAGGATCGACCAGGAAATGGTATGCTCTAATTTCAGTCCTCGATCGGTCGGGTGCCCGCTTAATATCGGGCAGGACCGGACGCTCCCCGAGCCACAGGGAGACCGGTTGCCAATCTGGCATTCCTTCTCGCCAGTAGATTGTATCATTCGGCATCAATCTCTCGCTCCAGAGTCGACGCACCTCTTCTTCGGTTCGTTGCGTCATCTGACCGTCAGGATATCGCAGATAAATGGAGCCCATGCGGGAAGAGTTCCCTATAGAATACTACCGGCGAGGTCGCAAGAGGATGAATTTTGAGCCCGCTTCGACATCTGCTGAGTACATAGCGCGCTTCACTGGCGTGGGAAATTGGGGTTGACGTTATCAGCCTGCATCGCTCGGAAAAGAGAGCGCGTCAGAAGACGTTCGGAATCCCTTCTTCCATGACTACGACTTTTTCTTCGATCCGGTGACGCTTGATCCCCGCCCGCAAACGCTTTAAGGGCTCCTCAAGAGGTTCGTAACTCAAGCGAAACGATCCGTAATGCATCGGAACCATGATCTGTGCATTCAGTTCTTTAAAGGCCCGGATGGCCTGTTCCGGATTCATGTGCACCTCCCGTCGGGTCGGCGGATCGTAGGCTCCAATCGGCAACAAAGCTATCTCTGTCGGCAAACGCTCGCCGATCTCAGAGAACCCGGAAAAATAAGCGCTATCTCCGCAGTGAAAAATCGTTCGCGTGCCAAGCTTCAAGTGATACCCGCCAAAGCCGCGATGAAAATCGTGGAGAACACGGGCCCCCCAATGATGACAAGGTGTTAATGTGACCCTGACCTCTCCGATGCTCAGCGTCTCCCACGAACTAAGTTCGTGGATGCGATCAAATCCTAGACCGTGCACTAAATTCCCGACGCCGTTGGGCACGACGATCGGTTGAAAGGCCGCAACTTTTCGCAGAGTCCGTTTATCCAGATGATCAAAATGGGCGTGCGTCACGAGCACCAAGTCGATCGCCGGCAGGTGGTGCAACGGGAATCCGGGACGCCGAATGCGCTTTATAACCTTCAGCCAGAGCGACCAGATCGGATCGACCAGAATGTTTAATCCGCGCCAACCGATCAAAAAGGAGGCGTGACCAATCCAGGTCAAACAGACGTCTTCGGGTCCGAGCGCAGGAAAATTCGGCCGATGCGCAGTCCCCTTTCGCCGCGTAAAGAGCGAGGGCAGATAGACTTGCGTAATAAAGTTTCGCCGCAGCCATCCTTTGCCAGGCTTTAAACCCACGCGATGCCCTTGATTCCCGGATGGTTTCGACACGACAACCAAGTCATTGTTGAATTGTTTTACCATGGCAAATCCCAGATCGCATTTTTCTGATAAATCTCTCTTGCGTGACGCTATGCGCAAACGTCTGCGCACTTTGAGTCAGAGCGAGCGCCGCGAGCGATCTCTCCAGATTTGTGAAAATCTCAGCACAATGTTGTCCGGCAAGAACAGTATCGCGCTGTTTGCGCCTATCGAGGTCGAACCGGATCTGGATCTTCTCTGGGGACTCGGCTGGCTCGAGCAACATGTGGTCTCCTATCCAAATTGTGACAGTCGAAACTTACGGTTTCGCACGGTCTCCGCGCTCTCGGATCTTTCTCCCGGGAAGTTTGGCATCCGCCAACCCATCGCGGGAGGGAGCCCGGAAACTTTGGATCTCATTGTTGTTCCCGGGTTGGCCTTCACTTCCGATGGACACCGCCTCGGTCGAGGCGCAGGATTTTACGACCGATTTCTTTCGACGCTCCCTGGGTACACGGTTAAAGTTGGCGTCTGCTTCGCATTTCAACTCCTCCCTGAGATTCCGCACGTAGATCATGACGTAAAAATGGATGCTCTGGTTTACGCTTAGCTCAGCCTGCATCGCTTACAAATCTCTCAAGATTTGTGCGCGATGCAGGCTAGACAGCTTTTGGCGCCTGCATCTGAAATCGCGGTATACGGGTAACGAATGGCACCCCTTGATCGGAAATTCCGATGAAAGCGCCTTCCGCCACGCTATCGGTACCGATCACATGATAGCTGTTATAAGAGAAACGTTCACCCGGACGCAGACGCGGGAACTCGCCCACGACACCGTCGCCTTCGACCACAATTTTTTGACCTGACTGATCGGTGATGACCCATTTCCGGCCGCGAATGGTGACCGTTTCGGACGATTGATTATCTATCGTGATAAAGTAAACAAACGGAAACGGCCTGTCCGGTGGCGCCTCGAGCGTCGGCACATAGACCACTTTGTCGATGATCACGCGGAGATTGGCCAGTTCCCGAAATACTAAACTCACACGACTATTATGCGCCATTCTAAATGAAAAGTCTCTTTCTATGGAAATACCTGTAGCTTTGACCATCGCCGGATCTGACAACTCCAGCGGCGCGGGAATCCAGGCCGACCTGAAAACCTTCACTCACTTCGAAGTGTACGCCCAGACCGTGATCACCTGCATCGTCGCCGAAGTTCCCGGAAAAGTCTGCTCTATCCAGGCGGTCGAACCTGGTATGATCCGGGATCAGCTCAATCTCAGCCTGACCCATTTCCCAGTGCGGGCAATCAAGATCGGGATGCTGTTTTCACGCGAGGCCGTCGACTTGGTTTGCGATGTCTTCGAAACATTTCGGTCGGACCGAAGACCTTTCCTCGTTGTCGACCCTGTCATGACGGCCGCCTCGGGTGATCCATTGATGCAATCCGGCGCTTTTGAGCGATACACGTCCCGGCTGCTTCCGCTGGCGAATCTCATAACGCCAAACCTGGATGAGGCGGCGACGATCCTCGCGACAAAGCTGGAGTCACTCCGCCAGATGAGTGATGCCGCCAGGGAACTGTACCAAAAGTTTCGTGTCCCGGTTCTGTTAAAAGGCGGACATCTCAAATCTGCCGAAGCTGTCGATTTATTGAGTAATGCCGATGGTACGCATCAATTTTCGGAGCCATACCAGCATGGGATTCCCACCCATGGAACCGGCTGCACGTACTCCGCGGCGATCGCGGCAAACGTTGCGCTGGGTCTACCCCTCAAAGAAGCCGTCGGAGTCGCCAAGAAATATGTCACGCGCGCGATCCGCGATTCTTTTCACTGGAAAACGAGCGCGGGCGAAGTCTCTGCCTTGCGCCATTTCTAGATAAAAACCTGTGGCATTCGAGCGCTTGACGTTCGATCGCGATGTGTCAGGCTGGCGTTTCGTTCCAGAGATTCCTTAGCATGCATCGAAGCATTCCCCTCCTGTTAGCCGTCCTGCTCTTGGCCGGCTGTTGGTCGCGACACAAACGAAACGAGCCGGCTTACATGGGTCCGCGCGAGGTGACCATCGAATGGCTCGGCCATGGTTGTTTTCGGGTCACCTCTTCGATCGGGCTGACTATTCTTACTGACCCGTTTAACCCGAGCGTCCTCAACTATCCTGTAAAAGCCGGCAGCGTACCTGCCGATGTTGTGATTATCACTCATGAGGATGACACGGCAAACTACACGGATTTGGCGTCCGGCTCGCCCATAATTTTTCGAAGCTCAATGGCCAGCGGAGTGAACCGGGCGAGCGGCATTCTGATTCGTGGTATTCAAACAAGCTCGGAAAGCCTGACCGTCTCCCCTCGCCTGAATGTTGCCTATGTCTGGGCAATGGACGGCATCCGGTTTTGCGATCTTGGAGCTATCGAAGATGCCGTAAGCCTGTCAGAAGCTTTGAATATCGGCAACGTCGACGTACTTTTTCTGCCGGTTGGCGGCCCGCCAAACTTTACCGACGAGAAGCGTCGCCTCACCATTGAACGGCTTCACCCGAAAATTATCGTCCCGATGATGTACTCGACAGCCTACTCATCGAAGGTACCACTTCGCGGGCTCGGCGAATGGCTCTCCCGGCAACCAAGCGTGGTTCGTATCAGAGGGAACCGTTTCACGCTGATCAAGTCGCAGATCCCGGCTACAACGACCGTTTACGTCCCGTCGGTTAGATAAAAGGGTATGAAAGTACTGGTCATCGGCAGTGGCGGCCGTGAACACGCGCTGGCGTGGAAAATTCATCAATCGACGCGCGTCCACCAAGTCTTCGTTGCGCCCGGAAACGCAGGGACAGCGAGCGTCGGGCAAAACGTCCAGGTTAAAGTCAACGAACTCGAGGGGCTTCTTAACTTCGCAAAGCAGGAATCGATCGATCTCACCGTAGTAGGTCCGGATGACGTTCTGGCAGCTGGGATTGTCGATCTGTTCGAGAACGCCGGCTTGCGAATCTTTGGCCCCCGCAAAGAAGCGGCCCAATTAGAGTCGTCAAAGAGTTTTGCCAAGCGGTTCATGCTCCGGCATGGAATCCCCACCGCCAAGTTCGGCGAATACGAATCGTCGGCGGCGGCCAAAGCGGCACTGGACCAATTCGGATTTCCGTTAGCAGTAAAAGCTGACGGCTTGGCTCTCGGTAAAGGCGTCATCATTGCCCAGGACCGAAGCGAGGCTGAAACGGCCATTGTCGACATGATCGACCGAGGAAGATTCGGCAATGCCGGCCGCAAGATCGTTATCGAAGAGTTTTTGTCGGGCACCGAATGTTCGATTCATGCTCTGGTCGACAGCCGATCGTACTTGCTGTTTCCGACGGCGCAGGACCATAAGCCGCTTTATGACGGAAACCAGGGACCGAACACCGGAGGTATGGGAACATTCAGCCCTTCGCAAAAATTGACTGCAGCGCTCCTGCAGGAAATCCGGGAGAAAATTCTGGACCCATTCATGCTCGGCATAAGGAACGATCATATACCCTTCCGCGGGCTGCTTTTTCCGGGGCTCATGCTGACTCCGGAGGGTCCACGCGTCTTGGAGTTCAACTGCAGATTTGGGGATCCTGAAGCTCAGGTTCTACTGCCAAGACTCAAGACGGATATTGTGGATCTTCTCGAGGCGACGATCGACCAGCGGCTGGACACGGTCACCGCAGAGTGGGATTCGCGAGCAGCTGTGTGTATTGTCATGGCTTCGGGCGGCTATCCGAGCCATTATGAGGTCGGAAAGAGGATTGTCGGTCTGGAACAGGCCGGCCAGATGGATGGAGTAACCGTGTTTCACGCTGGTACGCGGCAGCAGGAAAACCGGATCCTCACCTCCGGGGGCCGGGTCCTGGGCGTCACCGCCATCGGTGAGACACTTTCAGCCGCAAAGCGGCGCGCATACGATGCGGTCGAAAAAATCGAATTCGACGGAAGGTATTTCCGCCGCGACATTGGTTCGATCTAACTTCAAAAGATCTATCGCATGACCGCGCGCATCATCTGTTGTCTGGTGGCCTTGTGCTCTACCGGATCCACGTTTGCCCAGCAACCGCCCGTGACGTCTTCGACGCCGCAGCTGTCCGCTTCACCGGCTGCGGCTACGCCAAAATCGCTTCGGGATCTCGTCAACCAATTGGATCAGGCCGGCCTCCAGCAAGTGATTGAACAACTGCGGTCGAACTATGTCGATCCAAGCGCGCTAACGAATCAGGAGATTACCCAGGCTGCAGTCGAAGGTCTTCTTTCGAGGCTTGGTCCCGGTGCCACGATCCAGACCAGAGCAGAGGCTGAGCGGTCGTTCCGGAACCGCCCGTTCAGGTCAGATCTGATTGAGAAACAGTTCGCCTACGTGCGTCTCGGGAGCTTTACTCAGCAGCACCTGCCGCAGCTCGATGATACCTTACGCGACCTTGTCGGGCGGGGTGCCAGTGGTTTAATTCTGGATTTGCGGACGATGCCTCCGGGGAACGACTTTCAGCTCGCTGCGGACATCCTTAGTCGCTTTGTGCCAAAGGGGAAAATTTTATTTGATCTTGTGCAGCAGAAGGTTGGACGAGACCGACCCTATACCTCATCAGTAGATCCAATCTTTACAGGGACAATTGCCGTCCTGGTGAGTTCGGAGAATGCCGGAACTGCCGAGGCCATCGCAGGTACCCTTCGGAGCGAGGTACACGCCCTTATTTTTGGCCAGCAAACTTCCGGTCGCGCTGTCGAGTATGAGCGCTACCTGGTCGGTAATGGGCTGGTATTGACGATCGCCGTGAGCGAACTGGTGATCCCCGGTCTGCCCCCGATCTTTCCAAAAGGGCTCGCGCCCGATATCCAGGTATCATTCTCAAAGCAGCAACAGGATTCAGTCCTTGCACTCGCGGACGAGAACGGTGTACGAGATTACATCTTTGACGAGGAACGGCCACACACCAACGAGGCTGCGCTCGTCGCTGGCAGGAATCCCGACCTGGACGCGTACGAGATCGGGTATACGAGCGGCGCGGTTAAACAACGCGCCCCGAAAGATGCGGTTCTGCAGCGGGCCATCGATTTTCTGACAACGATCAGCGTTTTCCGGACGAAATAAAGTAGGCGAAGCGTCCCGCTTTGCGCTGAGCATTCTCAATCCGGCATGGTCCGGGCGCCACGATCTGATCATTATCGAAGACTGCGCCCAGTCCCACGGGAGTACCATTGGCCGGCAAATGACTGGCTCTATCGGAGATTTCGGCTGTTTCAGCTTCGCGCCGCGCAAGCACATTACCACCGGTCAGGGTGGAATGGTCCTCTGCAAATCGGAACGGCATGCAATCCGCGGGCGCGAACTGGTCAACAAAGGCAAGGGAGGCGGCTGGCTCTTTGCTACCGCGAATCCTTGAGGTGGAGTGCGGTCCGAATCTAACGGATGACGACATTGAAGTCTCGGCTCAGGCGGTCCTCAAGGTCTGGAATCACGTGTGCCGAAAGCGGGGGGCGTGCTAAGTTTCATGACATGAGTCATCAGAAGCGAAAACCGCCGTGGTCAGATGCGCCGTTCCACGCGGGCCGACCCGAAAGAAATGCATCGAAGAGAGGATTGGAAATAATCTTCGGTAAGCACTCGGCCCGCGCGGTTTTCGCCATGCGTCCGCGTGCCATTCAACGTGTTCTGATCCTGTCGGAAAAATGGGCGCCCGATGAAGAATTCCTGGAACTTTCACGCCGGACGGGCCTTAAGCCGGAGATCCTGCCGCTGAGAGAGTTTGTACGCCTCGCCGGTTTAACGGAGGAAGACAAACACCAGGGAATCTGCCTGTTTGCCAAACCTATGGAGACCTTCGGCCAGGAAAATCTAGGGATGCTCACCGACGCCTATCTCGTTCTCGTCCTCGATCAGATCTCAAACCCTAAAAATCTGGGCACCATCCTTCGCAACGCCGCTTTTTTCGGCGCGGATGCCGTGGTGTGGCTCAAGGACCGCTCCGTGGACCTTTCCTCCACCGCGTATCGCGTCGCCGTTGGTGGCGCGGAGTACGTTAAGATCTTCAAGGTCGCTAATATCGCGCAAACCTTGGAAAGCCTGAAACAATTAGGGTTTTGGGTTTATGGCTTGGACGAACGAGGAGAAAAAACCCTCGCCGAAAGCAACTTCGACGCGAAAACCGTCTTCGTAGTGGGGGCGGAAGGTCAGGGACTTCGTGAGCGAACCCGAGCCTTGTGCGACTTCATGGTTCGCATTCCCGGTGGGCGAAAAGGAGTTGAAAGTCTCAACGCGGGAGTAGCGACCGCAGTCGCTTTGGCCGAATTCTTTCGCGAGCCGAAATGTCCATCACGCACCACTGGAGTGCAGGCCACTGGGAGAGTAGCTCCCGAATGTGATCCAGCCCGTAGCAAGGAGAGTTTCGATTCGAAAATTCCTGAAAGCGCGCCGGCATGCCGCGTCCAAACGGGGTCAGGGTGATGGCTCTCTCCGGAGGGAATGCATGATTCGCAAGGATGCCACGGTCATTTTTCGGGCGCTGGGCAACTCGACCATGAAATGGTGTCTGGATTCCAACCAGCGGTGCAACACCCCGGACTCCGCGGAGGCGCGGCGATTCACGGAAGCCTATGTAATCAGGGTCGCCCTGGGTGCAACACCTTTTGCGGTTGTCGCGGTCGCCTCCCGACGCGCCTCGGGGACTCGTTTCGTTAACTCATAGATGGAGGCCTTTTTCCCCGACAAGAGGATATCGTACCGGCTGCTCAGTTGCAGTGCCGGGGCGGCGTTCGCTCGAATAGCATCCAACGGATGCTCGCGCGACATCAGGATCACCACCCGCCCGCCCGGCTTCAGGACCCGACAGAATTCGGCCAGCATTTTCCCGAAGAACTTATGGGGTGCGAATGGCAGTTTTCGGAAGAGTCCCCACGGCGGGTCGGTTACGATCTTGTCGAAACACTCATTCTGGTAACGCTCCATTCTCAGCGCGTCCATCCTCCGCACTACCACATGCTTCTGCAGTTTTAGCCGTGCCATTTTAGTTTTTAGCAGCGCCACTTTTTCCTCGTCACCGTCATTTGCCAATACGGTGCAACAGGGAAAATTCGACGCTCGCGCGATGGGAATGGCTCCCGATCCGGCAAAAGGGTCTAGAAACAGCTCGCCCTTTTGTGGGTCGGACAAACGGCATAGGATATCGACGATCTCCGGGTGGAGTTCCCCCTTTTCCAGTGCCTGCTCGGCAGCTTTATGCCGGGTGATGCGCAGCGAAAAAAGCATCAGGCCATCCGAGCGCATGTGCAGCCAGAACTCGTGATCCGGCAGGCTGCGATTAACTCTAAGGCCTGTCGCTTCACAAATCATCCGTTCCACGCTTTCGATGCTCGCCGGCTTCGCCGGAATAAGCCGGCTCCCCTCGGCGATAATCATGCGAAACGTCCCGCGGAGCCCGACTCCAGTGCGTTGAACCATCACACCCGTCTCGCCATCGCCGGCAAGCGTCTTCAGTGCCCTATCCACGGATGATCCTTCAGGCAGGTTGAGGCGGCGTAGAAGTAGAAACGTATTACGAAAAAAACGCAGCGCCTTTACTCGCCGTAACGGCTCCGACGAGGAGTAAACAATCAACCCCTTGCCACATTCATGCACGGTAACACTCGTCAAGGAGCGCTCCAGAGCTTGCTTCATGATGGCTTCGAGTCCGTCGGCAAAAAACGAGGAGTAGATGCGCTCAACAGTGGATCTATTCATGGGCGATGAGGGCGAAATCGCGCCGGAAGATCTTGCGAGACGCGTAGGGTTCCAAGCAGCGAAACAGCGCGACACCCGCAGCCCAGGCCACCAGTCGCCGTACCGCTTTGCGTGAAACTTTGATTCCCGGCCGAATTTCGGGCTCTGCGCCCAGAAGAAGCAATGTGCGAACGCCGATGAAAAGAGGAACCGCGCAGGCGAACCGAACCCGCGGCGGGCGGACCGCGGTCACATATTTCCAGGCCGCTTCAAGATAAGTTAGCGCACGCCGGCGCCATCGCTCCCACTCCGGACGAGCCAGCGTAACATTTGCAGCCACCTCCTCCAGATTGGAGACCGGCAGATAGGACCTCCCTGCCTGGATATCTACCGGGTAGTCCCGCAGAATATTGATCAGTTGAAGACCTTTACCAAAGTCTTTTCCCAGGACGAGTAATTCCGCCTCTGGCAATCGCGCATAGCCTGGCCACTCCAAAAAGCAGACTTTAGTCCAGAACTCGCCGACAGAGCCCGCGACCAGATACGTATACTCCTCTAGCGCCGAATCATCCGCCAACCCGTGAATTCCCGCGCCGGATTCAAATCTCTCGATATCAAGAGTCTGGCCGCGGACGATCTTCGTTAGTACATCGTTGAGGAGCTCACGGTGCTCCCGCGGAATCGCCGACAGGAACTGCAGCACTCGCTGAATGTTGCGCAAAAGCACCTTTTCCGGACCATTCGCCTGCGCAGTCAGGCAAACCGCCAAGTCTCCCATGTTCCGCATTTCGCAGCCGACAACGGACCCGAGAAGGCGTTGCAAAATCTGGATACGTTCGGCCGGCGGCAAGCGATTCGTGTCCGCGACCGTGTCCGTCGCGCGGGCTAGCAGATAACCGAGCGCGATCGTCACGCGAATCCGTTTCGGAAGAAATCGTACGCTTATATAGAAGGAACGAGACACCCCCTTAAGGAGGGAGAATAGCTCGGCTTCACCGGACATCGACTACCTCAATCTTGTTGAGATCGGCGTTGCCCAGTCCGTAGGTGAATGCAGTTTGGAGATATTTGGCGGTTTTTGAAGCAGGTTCGATCTGGGCCTCGGCTCGCCATTGATCAATCTTCTTCAGCGCAATCGCGTCCAAAGCTACCGGGTCCTTACTGGCGTACAATGTCCCGTAATGGACGGCATAGTTGGCATCGCCGATCGGTGCGCCTGCATAGAGCGCGATCAGACCGTCCATGATATGCAAAACGACTTTATCGCTCACCCGAGGATCCGCGTAGGCTTCCGGAATCGAGGGATCACCATGGACAGGCTCCTGAACCAACCTGCGCCAATTATCAAGGTTTTGGATTGTCATGTTGAACAGCGCGCCGGAAAGGCCGCAGAAGACATGATCAGACAATACCGGCACGTTAATCACCTTTGTGACCGCATGGGTCAGGACATTACTGAGGTGGCTCTCGTCACTGAGATTGTCCAGGTTCCTGGGTCTTTTTCTCTCCTTCCCTTGCTCTTTTGGCACGGGCATCGGTGCCTCCCCCAAAGTATCAGGCGGTTTGCTGACAAAGGAGAGATCGCCATAAATTAGTTTGCCGCTGATCGGAGAAGTAATCACGGCTTTCGGGTCATAGTTCCCCTCACTCCACATCAGACGGTAGCCGTCAGTCCTTGAGCGGAAACCAGCGACCTTTAACAGCTTCTCTTCCCGGTCCCAGACGACGATATTGCGCGGTGATACTCCGGCTTCGATCAGGCCGGCAACGATCGCATTGATGACGGCAGGATGAGTGCTGAACAGAGGCGCACCATTTGCGCAAACTTTGATTCCCACAATGTCAGACGGCTTGACCAGCGACCCCCAGGCGGACGATACCGTCTGCTCGCCGGTCGTGGCCATGACAAGATCATCGACCATCCGCCGAACCATTCCGGGGTTCGGTTCATAGTCTGCTATGGCCTGCGCGCGCTCGACACGGTACACGACTGACCGCGCCGGGACGGGTGCAGGTGTTGGAGGCTCCTCGGGCGCGACAGTTGCCTGCGGGGATACCGGTGAAGCGTTAGAAGCCGGAGAAGCTTGCGCCGATTGCCCTCGAGAACAGATTGGATTGGAAACAATCCCACAAATCAATAACGTCACCACTACTCGGAGGAGCACGAGGCTGCATTATATTCACCTTTATGCAAATCCAAAACGGAATTGAGGGTTCAACCGGATTGCACCACCTCTACGTTCACATTCCTTTTTGTCCGAAGATCTGTCCCTATTGCAGCTTCTACAAAGA